>DASUZP010000054.1:0-13700 GCA_036376775.1 Solirubrobacterales bacterium
CCGGAAGGGAGGGTGGGTCCCCTGCAGTGACAGGACCCGCCGGCCGGAGCGCGCCGGACCCCTCAGTCATCCGATACCGCAACCCCCGCCGATACCGCTGCCCTGCCGTTCGACCCCATGCCGACCGACTGCTCATTTTGCAGCTTCTTCCCCTCGCTCATCAGCGCCGGCGCGACCATCACCTCGGCCCGCTGGAAGGAGCGGATGTCCTCGTAGCCGGTGGTGGCCATCGAGGTTTTCAGCGCCCCCATCAGGTTGAAGGTGCCGTCGTTCTCCTGGGCGGGGCCGAGCAGGATCTCCTCCATCGTCCCGTCCTGCTTGGTCGAGACGCGGGTTCCCCGTGGCAACGAGGGATGGAAGGTCGCCATCCCCCAGTGGAAGCCGCGCCCCGGCGCCTCCTTGGCGCGGGCGAGGGGCGAGCCGACCATCACCGCGTCAGCGCCGACCGCGATCGCCTTGGAGACGTCGCCGCCGGTGCGCATGCCGCCGTCAGCGATCACGTTGACGTACTCGCCGGTCTCGAGCATGTGCTGGGCACGGGCGGCGGCGACGTCGGCGATCGCCGTCGCCTGCGGCACGCCGATCCCGAGCACGCCGCGGGTCGTGCAGGCGGCGCCGGGGCCGACGCCGACGAGGACGCCGACCGCTCCGGTCCGCATCAGGTGCAGCCCGGTCGAGTAGGAGGCGCAGCCGCCGACCACCGTCGGCACCGGCACTTCGGAGATGAACTCCTTCAGGTTGAGCGGCTCGACCGTGGTCGAGACGTGTTCGGCCGAGATCACCGTGCCCTGGATGACGAGGATGTCGATCCCGGCCTCGACCGCGATCTCATAGTGCTCGCGCACCTTCTGCGGCGTCAGCGAGCCGCAGGCGACGGCGCCCCGCTCCTTGATCTCGGCGATCCGCCGGCCGATCAGCTCCGGCTGCACCGGCTGGGTGTAGATCTCCTGCATGATCCGGGTCGCCTCGTGCTTGGGCGCAGCGGCGACCTTCTCCAGCTGCTCCTCGGCGTCCTCGAAGCGGGTCCAGATCCCCTCCAGGTTGAGCACGCCCAGACCGCCGAGCTGGTTGACCAGCACCGCGGTGTCGGGGCTGACCACGCCGTCCATCGCCGAGGCGACGAGCGGCAGCTCAAAGCGGTAGGGACCGAGATCCCAGCTGATGTCTATGTCGTCGGGATCGCGGGTGCGGCGCGACGGAACGATCGCGATGTCATCGAATCCGTAGGCGCGCCGCCCCTTCTTGCCTCGACCGATATCGATCTCCAAATCGATCCTCCAGGGAAGTGGTGGCGTTGAACAGCCAGCCTACACTTCTGCGTGGACCTTCAGTGCCGCGTCGGACGGCGTACGCCCGTTTCTGGCGAGCGCCAAGAACGAGCTTACGCCGTCTGGCTCGGCACCAGATCGCGGACCTCGACCTCGTCGAGCAGCCGCTCGACCCGACGGCGGTCGACGGTGCCGGCGCCGAAGTGCTGGGTCGACTCGGCGCCGCAGGCGACGCCGTAGGCGAGGCACTCCGCCGGCTCGCGGCCGTCGTAGAGGCCGGCCACATAGCCGGCCAGAAAGGCGTCGCCAGAACCGACGGTCGAAACCGGGTCCAGCGGCTTGGTGCGGACTTCGAGCACGCGCCGCTCGGCGCCTTCGCCGACAACCGCGACGCAGCCGTCGGGGCGGGTGATCGCCGCTTCCCCTGCGCCCAGGCGGACCAGCTCGGAGAGCCCTTCGACGATGTCGTCCCGGTCCCCGAACTCCTGCCCGACCAGCTCCTCGGCCTCACGCTCGTTGGGGGTGATGACCGAGGCGCCGGCGCGCAGGCCGGCCAGCATCGACTCCCCCTCGGCGTCGAGGATCGACTTGACCCCGCACTCGCGCAGCTCGCCGACCAGGCGCGCGTAGAGCTCGGCTCCGGCGCCGGGCGGCAGAGTACCGGCGAGCACGCAGATCTTCGCCCCCTCGGCGAGGTAGCGCAGCCGCTCGACGAAACGCTCGACCTCCTCCGGGCTGACTGCCGGACCGCGCTCGTTGATCTCGGTCTGCTCGCCGGAGGTCGGATCGACGACGGCCATGTTGATCCGCGTCTCGCCGGCGATCCAGGTGAAGTCGGTGAGGATCGCCTCTTTGCGCAGCTGCTCGAGCATCCGGTTGCCGGTCGGCCCTCCGGCGAAGCCGGCGGCGATCACCGGACGCCCCAAGAGGCGCAGGGCACGGGCGACGTTGATCCCCTTGCCACCGGCGACCGTGCGACTCTCGACCGCCCGGTGGCGATGGGCGAGACGGAAATTCGGAACCGCGACCGTGCGGTCGATCGCGGCATTGAGGGTTACGGTGAGAATCATCGCCTGTGGCGTCTCCAGAGAACTGCTGCGATCAGTATCGCCGACAGCGCCAAGCCGATCCAGAGCGCGTTGTCGACGAGGAAGCTTCGCACCCGATCCAGGGCACTCGCCTTCGGCACGGCCCGACCCGCGCGCAGCGGCACCGAGGCCGCCCGTAGCCCGTCGACGAAGACGGCCGCCCGGCCCAGCCTGGCGCCGCGGCGGATCGGCCCCTCGACCTCCCCGGGCGCCCTCACCTTGACCGTGAGCCGCTGGCCGCGGCGCAGGCCGACCGTGACGCTGCGTGCCGCGCGCAGCGGCAACTCGTCGCCGCCGTAGCGGATCGAGGGCTCGGCGAGCGTCTCGCCGGCGTGGATCGGCAGCCGCTTGCGGTACTCGGAGAAGCCGTATTCGAGCAGCTGCAAGGTGTCGGCGAAGCGCTCTTCGTCGGTTTCCGTGCCGACCACGGCGGCGATCAGCTCGACACCCTTGCGCCAACCCGAGCCGACCAGGACGTACCTGGCGCCGAAGGTATGGCCGGTCTTGACCCCGTTCACCCAGGGCGCCATCTCGAGCAGCTCGTTGATCGTCTCGATCCGCCGCGGCGGCCGCAGGCTGCGCAGCAGCGCGCTGCGCGAGGCCGCGATCTTGGCAAAGGCCGGTTCGAGCAGGAGGCGCCGGGTCAGAGCGACGAGATCTCCGGCGCTGGAGTAGTTGCCCCGTTGGTCGAGCCCGATCGGGTTGGCGTAGTGGGTATCGGCGAGGCCGAGCGCCGCCGCGTAGCGGTTCATCTGGCTGACGAAGCGCCGCTCCGAGCCGGCCGCGGCGCGCGCAAGGTCGTAGGCGGCATCGTTACCGCTGCGCAGAATCAGCCCATAGAGCAGGTCGCGCACGCTGATCCGCTGCCCGGGACGAAGTCCAAGCAGCGACTCGCCGTATTCGGCTTCATAGGGCGCCGCCCTGACGATCTTGTCCAGCGACAGCTCGTGCAGCGCCACGTAGGCCGTCATCAGCTTCGTCGTACTGGCGATCGGCAGCTTACGGTCGAAAGCGTGCGACGCAAGCACTTCTCCCGAGCGTGCATCGACCAGTGCCCAGGAGCGTGCTTCGAGCTGGGGTACAGGCGCCTCAACCGCGGGTCCTGTCACTGCAGGGGACCCACCGCCCCCTGCGGTAGCTAAAGCTTCCTCGGGGGCGGTACCCCCTACAGCGCCACCCGCGGACGAAGCGAAGACCACTACGAGCAGGCCGAACAGGGTGGCCAGCTTGTTGCGGCTCACTTCAGCTTCAACCGTTCGCCTGAGATCAGGATTTGAGGGTCGACGCCGGGGTTCAGCCTGAGGATGCGGGCCACAGGGACGCCGGTTTCGTGGGCGATCGAGGTGAGCGTGTCGCCGTTCTGCACCACGTAGGTCTTTGGCGTGTGGACCTGGTGCTGCCCCGACTCGGCGCGGCCTGCGCGAGTCGAGCTGTTGCTGGAGCCTCCGCCGTTGCCATCGCCGCCGCCGAGCGTCGTCGCGATCACGACGATCACGACGACGAAGCCGCAGACTACGGCGGCGGCGGCGAGAGCTCTGGCGGGTACTCTGGAGCTCAGCCCTTGACCTTGGCCTTCAGCGCCGAGCCGGCGGAGAAACGGGGCACCTTGCCGCCGGGAATCGTGATCCGCTCGCCGGTGCGGGGGTTGACGCCCTGGCGAGGGCCGCGCTCGGCCACGTGGAATTTGCCGAAGCCGGTGAAGCTGACCTCGCCCCCACCGCTCAGGGTGTCGGTGATCGTCTCGAGCACGGCGTCGAGCGCATCGCTCGCACCTTTCTTGCTACCCACACGCTCGTCAGCTGCCAGTTGGTCCAAAAACTCAGCCTTGGTCACGTCGAAGCTCCTCCGTCGTCGGTCGTTGAAGTCGGCGGCAATCTAACAGCGGACTCGGAGGAATTGCGTGCCTGGCACGCCGCGAGCCCTCAGGAACCGCTGACGGTCATCTCGCCGATCAGCAGCGGCGGCACGCTGACCGAGCCGCCGAAGGGGACCCAGCGGGGCTCCGAACCGACCGCTCGCACCGCCCGCAGCATCGCGATCAGATCGCTGGCGATCGTGAACTCGCGCAACGGCTCGGCTTTCTCGCCGCCCCTGATCGCCCGTCCCGAGGCGCCCACCGAGAAGATGCCGGTGACCGGGTTGACGCCGGAGTGCAGGCCGGCGACATCGTCTATGTAGACGCCGTCGCCCGCCTCGCGCAGCAACTGCTCGAGACTCGCGCTGCCCGGGTCCACGATCAGGTTCGAGGCCGAGACGGCCGGCGGCGAGCGGTAGCCCGAGCGGCCGGCGTTGCCGGTCGAGGCGGCGTCGCCACGGCGGGCGGTATAGGAGTCGTAGAGGAAGGTCTGCAGCCGGCCGGCCTCGATCAACGCCGTGCGCCGCCGCGGGGTGCCCTCGGCGTCGATCGGCGCGCTGGCGAAGCCCCGCGGGTCGAGGCCGTCGTCGTGCAGGACGAAAGCCTCGGCCGCCACCTCCTCGCCGAGCCGCTCGGCGAGCGGCGAGCGGCCGCGCTGCACCGCGTCGGCGCCGGCCGCCCTACCGAGCAGGCCGACGAAACTCGCCGCCACGGTCGGGTCGAGGACGACCGCACAGCTGCGCGAGGCCGGCTTCGAGGAGCCGATCATCTCGCAAGCGCGCTCTGCCCCCTCGCGGCCGATCGCCTCCGGGTCGAGGCCGGACGGTCCGCGCGCGAGGCCGAAGCCGAGCCCGGTCTCGCGGCCGTCCTCACCCTCCGCCAGGGCCTGCAGGTAGGCATAGCAACTCGTCGTCGCATACTCGCCGCCGGCAGCGGCGGAGGCGGCAATGGCGACCCGCTCGGCGCTGTCGAAGTAGACCGCCTGCTCGACCGCGGCAACGCGCGGATCGGCCTCGAGTGCGGTCCGCTCCACGGCGAGCGCCAGATCGGCGATCCGGGCCGGCGACCACTGCTCGCGCGACGGGTCGCTCAGGCCGGCCAAGGCCGGCGGCTCGTCGCCAGGGCCGGCAGGGGCGGCGAACTCGTCCTCGTCTGCGACCCGGGCCGCCTCGACGGCGCGCGCCGCGATCGCCTCCACCCCTGGCGGCGAGAGGTCGGTGCCGAAGCCATAGCCGACGCTGCCGCCGATCCAGATGCGCAGGCCGAGGCCGCGCTGGGTCGCCGCGGTCAGGCTCTCGACCGCGCCGCCGTGGACGCGGACCTCGCGGTTCTCCGCTTCGCTCGCGTAGGCCTCGGCGCCTCCCGCGCCCGCCGCGAGCGCCCGCTCGACAGCGCGCCCGGCCAGTTCGGCGAGATCGCTCATGCCTCGGTCCCGCCGACAGTCATCGCGGCGATGCGGACGTGGCCCTGGCCGGTTCCCACCGGCACTTTCTGGCCGCCCTTGCCGCAGATTCCGGTCTTCATCCAGAAGTCGTTGCCGACGGCGTCGATCGCCGCCAGGGCCTGCAGACAGTTGCCGACGAGGGTCGCCCCGCGGCAGGGCCGGGTCACCTTGCCACCCTCGATCAGATAGCCCTCGTTGACGCCGAAGACGAAATCGCCGGTCGCCGGGTCGACCTGACCGCCGGCGAAGGAGACGGCGTAGAAGCCCTGCTCGACCTCGCCGACGATCGCCTCGGGCTCGGCCTCGCCGGGGGCGATGTAGGTATTGGTCATGCGCGGGATCGGCAAGTGACGGAAGCTCTCGCGGCGGCCGTTGCCGGTCGAGGCGACACGGTCGCGCTCGGCATGCTGCCGGTCGTACAAGAGGCCGACCAGGCGGCCGTCTTCGATCACCCGCGTCTTCTGAGTCGGCGTCCCCTCGTCGTCGATCGTGTCGCTGCCCCACTCGCCCGGCATACGACCGTCGTCGTAGGCGGTGAGGAGCGGTTGGGCGACCATCTCGCCGAGCTTGCCGGCGTAGACGCTGGCGCCCTTCTGGACGTGGTCGGCCTCGAGCCCGTGCCCAGTCATCTCGTGGAAGAGGACGCCGCCGAAGCCGCCGCCGACCACGACTGGCATCGAGCCGGTCGGCGCCGGTCCCGCATCGAGCAGGGTGAGGGCCTTGCCGGCGGCACTCGCCGCGATCGCCGCCGGGTCGTCGTCGAAGAGCTCGAAGCCGCGGTGTCCGCCGAGCGTCTCGGCGCCGGTCTCGACCCGGTCGCCGCGGCGGGCCACGGCCTGGGCGCCGATCCGCACCCGGGTGCGATCGTCGCCGCTGAACAGGCCGTCGGAGTTGGCGACGGCCACCTCGCGCCTGGCCTCGCCGTAGGAGGCCATCGCCTGGGCGATCTCGCCGCCGCTCGCTCGCGCCCGCTCGTCCAGCTCGCGCAGGAGCTCCGCCTTGCGCGCGGCCGGCACCTCGCCGGGCGGGCGCTCGATCGGCTGCGGCCGCGTCGCCTCGGCGTGCAGCGCCCGTGGCTCGGCGCGATCGCCGCGCAGCGCCGCCGCCGCCTCGCTCGCGGCGCGCTCGAGGTCGGCGGGGTCGAGGCCGTCGACGTGGGCGAAGTAGGTCGTGCCGCCGCTCAGCACCCGCACGCCGGCCCCCTCTTCGGCGCCGGACTGCACCGACTCGATCCGCGACTCGTCGATCGCCAGGGTCAGGCCGTTGCGCCTTTCCGCAAACACCTCGGCGAACTCGCCGCCGTTGGCGAGAGCGCGTGCGAGGACGCGCTCGGCAACCGCCGGATCGAGCAACCCCTCGCCCTGGCTCACTGCTTCGGCTTCTTCCCGGCGACCTCGATCAGCCTGCCGGCGGCGACGAACAGCTCGCCGCCCGCGGCCGAATCGGTGGCATGGTCCTCGGCGCGCCCGCCGGAGTAGTAGAGGCGGGCGAAGGGACGGCGCGAAGCGCGGCGCCGGCGCACGTAGGCGGCCGCCTCGTCGGCGTAGCCGGAGACGCGGTCGAGCAAGACGCGGTGCGGCTTAGGCGGCATCGGGCCTTGCCTCTCCGGCACGTCCGTCGCCACCTGCGGCCAGGTCGCGCAGCAGCGAGCGCAGGTCGAAGAAGGTCAGCGAGGCAAGCGCAAAGCGCTCGGTTACGGCCACCGCGGACAGGCCGGCATGGCGCAGGGCGAAGACCTCGCCCTGCTCGGTGCCGATGTGGATCTGTTCGACCGCCTCGGAGCCGGCCCTGTCGGCGACGTCGAAGAGCGCCGCGACACCCTCCCCCCAGTGCGACGGCGCGCCGCTGGCAGCCAGAACGGAGCCGTCCGAGCCGAGAATCGCGGCGCCGCGAAGGTCAAGGGACATCTCGGTCAAGTAGGCGAGCGCGCCCTCGGCGGCCTCGCCCGAAACCATCCCGTTCGCTTGCGCGTCTGGCATCTGGGTGAAAATACCGACCGTGTCCCTGGCCCGCGCTTCCTGGATAACCGTCGTCGTCGTATGCGCTATCGCCGCGATCCTTTTCGCGATCAGCGGTTACACCGGCTACACGGTCACGGTGATCGCCGTCGGCCTCGCCGCAGCGGTCAATCTGCTGCCGAGTCCCTAACCGGCGCGGAAGGGGCCGGAGCGCTCGCGGCTCGGGTCCCGCAGCGAGGTCTCCGGCTCGACATGGATCAGGACGTCGGCGCCGCGGATGTCGGCTTCGATCTCGGCGCGCATCTGGTGGGCGAGCTCGTGGGCGCGCTCGAGGCTGGTCCCAGAGCGGTACTGGACATGGAGATCGATATAGCGGCGGCTGCCGGCGCGGCGGGCGCGCAGCTTGTGGTAGCCGGCGACCTCAGGCGTGCGGGCGGCGGCGATCGCCGCCTCGATCCGGTCCATCTCGACATCCGGCAGGGCTTCGTCGACCAGGACTCCCGAGGAGCGGCGGATGATCCGCAGTCCGGCGGTGACGATCGCCGCGGCGACGATCAGCGCGGTGATCGAGTCGAAGGCGACGATGCCGGTTATCTGGACGACCGCGAGCCCGACGAGCACCCCGGCCGAGGTGAGCGCATCGGTGCGCAGGTGGGCGGCATCCCCTTCCAAAGCCGGCGAGTCGTGCTCCCGCGCCTGGCGCGAGAGGACCGTGGAGACGACCAGGTTGGCGAGGACCGAGAGGCCCATCACGGCGATGCCGACGCCGAGCGATTCGATCTGCGCGCCGACAACCAGGCGGTGGGTCGCCTCGTAGACGATGATCCCGGCGCCGATCAGGATCAGCATCCCCTCGATCGTCGCCGCCAGACTCTCGACCTTCTCGTGGCCGTAGGGGTGATCGGCATCTGCCGGCTCGTCGGCCTTGCGCACCGAGACGAAGGCGACGACCGAGGCGACGAGATCGATCAACGAGTGGACCGCCTCGGTGACGATCGCAATCGAGCCGGTGATCGCCCCGGCGGCGAGCTTGATCGCGATCAGAACCGCATTGGAGGCGATCGAGAGACCCGCCGCCCCGCTTTTGGTACGGATCATCTGCCCGGCGGCGGCGCCGCCCGCCCGGCGCTCAGGTGCCGAGCCAGCAACCGCGCCGCGCGGCCGCGATGGCTGATCTCGTTCTTCTCCGCCTGGCTGATCTCCGAGTAGGTGCGCGTGTCTTCGAGCCCGGTTGCGTCGGGGACGAAGGCCGGGTCGTAGCCGAACCCGCCCTGACCACGCGGGCGCTCGATCAGGTGGCCCTCGCAACGCGCCTCGAAGACGTGCTCGGCGCCGTCGGCTTCGATCAGCGCCAGCGCGCAGACGTAGTAGGCGCCGCGCCCCTCGCCGGCCGCAGCCACCTCTGCCAGCAGCTTCTCCAGGTTCTCCTCGTCGCTTGCGCCCTCGCCGCCGTAGCGCGCCGAGTAGATGCCGGGGCGTCCGCCGAGCGCCACGGCGCCGATCCCCGAGTCGTCTGCGATCGTCGGCTCGCCGGTCGCCTCGTATGCGGCGCGAGCCTTGTCGAGCGCGATCGCGGCAAAGCTCTCGCCGTCCTCCGGCGGCAGCTCGACTCCCTCCGGCAGACCCTTCAGCTCGACCCCGGGCAGCAGTTCGCGCATCTCGCGCAGCTTGTGCCTATTGCCGGTGGCGAAGATCAAGCGCCGGTTACCCGCTCCTGTACCTGGCGCAGCCTCGAGATGCCCATCTCGGCGAGTCCGAGCAACTCGTCGAGCGAGGCCCGCGAAAGCGGCGTCCGCTCCGCCGTCGCCTGCACCTCGACCAGGCCGCCGTCGCCGGTCATCACCACGTTGGCGTCGACTTCGGCGTTGGAATCCTCGCCGTAGTCGAGGTCGCAGAGCGCCCGGCCCGAGACCATCCCGACGCTGACCGCCGCGATCGATCCGGTCAGCGGCATCGTCTCGATCTTGTTCGCGTCGAGCAGCTTTTGCAGCGCCAGCCGCAGCGCCACGTAGCCACCGGTGATCGCCGCGCAGCGGGTGCCGCCGTCGGCTTCGAGCACGTCGCAGTCGACGTAGACGCTGCGTTCGCCAAGCGCCTTGAAGTCGACGACGACACGAAGCGAACGCCCGATCAGGCGTTGGATCTCCACCCCGCGGCCGTCCTGCTTGCCGCGCGATATGTCGCGCGCCTTGCGATCGCCGGTCGAGGCCGGCAGCATCGAGTACTCGGCGGTGACCCAACCTTTGCCCCGCCCCGCCATCCACTTCGGCACCGTCTCGTTGACCGACGCAGTGCAAATCACCCGCGTTTTGCCGACCGAGATCAGCGCCGAGCCGTCGGCGCTGGCGACGAAGCCGGGGTCGATGTGAACCGGCCGGATGTCGGCTGGGGCGCGGTCGTAGCTACGCGAGGCTGGCATGGCGCGAGTCTGTCATGCCAGGAGCATCCACGGCATGCCCGCAAGGCCCCAGCGAGAGCAGAAGGCGAGGGGTAGAGACGCATGCCCACCCCTCGCCACAACCGTTCGACCTATTCCACGCCGTACAGATGCTCCCCACCCGTCAGGGCGCCATTCGTGAATTCACCTGGTTTGCAGAAGAATTTGGAACCGGTCTCGATGTATTTCAGCCCGCTCAGTTCGAGGCTCGTTTCCACAGCGCGTGCGCTCCCCGTGCCGACGTTTTCATAGCTGACGCCTTCGACGCCCGTTTGGGGCGGGTAGAGGACTTTGCAGAGTGGCGTCGTCATTTCGAAATTCGTGTAGGTGACGATTTCGAACCCGGGGGACCCAAGTGGGCATTTGATCCCGAACTGACCAGCGTAGGGTGGCCCGACGTTGAGCGCGCTCAACGCGAATTCGCATCCCTGCGCTTTGAAGGCGATAGGGATGGACAGACCACCCTGTTTGCCTTCGCAGAGCCAATGCCAGGGCTGGAATACCATTTCCGAGGTCGCTTTCGTCATTTTTCCGCTGAACTCACGGAATTCGACTTCGTCGCATTCCACGTAGCCGATATTCACGGTGAACCGATGTGGCGCGGACGCGTAACCTTCGACAACAGCCGGATATTTTTCCGCTTCGAACTTCGGCTGTTTGGCTGCTTCTTCGGATTTTTTGCCGCCCATGTAGAAGCCCACGGACGCCGATGCCGTGGCGGACATCGCAAACAACAGCGCAAGGGCTGCGAACATCGCCGCGGCCAGTGTGCCGAGGCGCGCAACCCCTCCGCCGCGCCGTCCGAGGTCGTTTTGACTAGATGACATCGCTTCCTCCCTTCCGTCCCCGCAAGGAGCCGGTTCAGGTTTGACTGGATGTCGCTCAACCTCGCAGCCGTGTTCACCGCGTGCGTTGTCAATGTGACAAATGGCATTCATGAATTTGAGTGAATTGACCTATTGAGCCAACTATTGGCCAGGGGGAGGCGGCGTTGCGGCCGGCGGTGAAGTAGGCCCGTAGCGTCTCGCGCAATCCGGCGCCACCGTTACCTGCCATGCCAATGTGACAAGTTGCATTTAAAGATCTGAGCGGATTGACAAGTCCTTCCGATTTGGGACTGAATGAGCAGTCCCGGGGGGGTGAGCGAGGGTGGTGTCAATAAGCTCACCCCCGCCTTCCAATCGAAGAGCAACCTCGATCTCGGGTGCGCAGCTCTCCAGCGTCCGGCCGAGTTTTCCCTCGATAGCCCGCAGGCGGTTACCGACTGTTTGCCGGCTTACCCCAAGGGCGGAGGCGGCGGATGAGATGTTTCGGCCCGCCGTGAAGTAGGCCCTCAACGTCTCGCGCAACCCGGCACCACCGTCGCGGCCATCGGCCAGCGGAGCGAGGTAGAGCTGGTGCAGGGACCTGGCAAGGACGTCATCTTGCGAAATCGATGCGAGGAGCCCAACATCCGCATACAGAACAACGCCTTCGGCGCCGCGCCGGGCAATCCGCAGGGCCGCGCTTGCTTGCTCGTGTGTCAGGCGCCAGCCCTCGATCCCCCGGGCAGGCTCGCCCAGGGCAATCAACGCGTCGCCGGGGCCGTCCGAGGAAACACAGCGGGCGATCTCGGCCATCGCGATCCGGCGGCGACCGCCGAACCACGCCCAAGCCGTGTCCCTCTCGGGTCGCACCAGCAGCAGGCGACGATCAGCCGCCTCGGCGAGGCTGCGCAGCGCGCGTGTAGCGCCGTCGCCGCGGGCGATCGCACCAACATGCCAATCATCGAACTCATATGCCAGCTCACCCGTGTCGACCCCTAGCTCCCCAGCCAACAGATCCTTCACGCGTTCGATGTGGCGCCGCTCGGGTGGGCGCCGACGATGCCCGTACTCGCGGGTGTACTCACTTGTGACAGCGCCGACGAGTCGTTCGAACCGTGTGGCTTGTACATGCAGAACCGGGCGAAGAGCGAGGTCCCGCAAGGGAACGCCATCTTCGACCTCTTGCATGACGAAGTCGCTGAGCAAGGTGTAGCCGGCGATAAGTCGCCGCAACACCACGTCGAGTGTTACGCCGCTGCGCGCTGCCTGACGCGCCTGAGCGAACAACGCTGCGGGAATCGGGCTGAGATGGTCGTCTCCCTCCTCGATGCCGGCCAGCCCGTAGCCCACCCCTGCCGAAACCGCGCTTTGCAGTCCATCCGTGTATTCGCCGTCCTCGATGCCCGCGGGAACTGGCACCTCATGGATCCGAACCAGAATCGCCTTTTCCATCTCCAGGCGACGTGCTTCCAGGCGTGCGGATAGATCCGCACGAACAGTCTCCTCGTTCCCCACAGACCCCCGGGTCATCTACATGCCGTCAGTCCAGGCCGATCCCCGAATTGTGCAGCGGAGGCCAACCGACCGATCGGCTCCGCCAAAAAGAATCCCCCTGCACCCTGACCATTCGCGTCCTCCCCCAGCCGACTGCACTGGATAGACGTACTCCTTTGTTTTTCGAAGCCTATTGATCTATTGCTGCAGCGCAACCTCAGTTATCGGTAAACGAATCGCGAGGGCATCAGCCATGAGCCAAAGCCGCAAGTCCACGTAGCCAAGCGGCGATCGCTGCACCCGCGGCCGTCCTGCTTCCGCGTGAGACATCGCGCGCCTTGCGGTCGCCGGTCGAGGCGGGCAACATCCCGTACCCGGCGGTGATCCGACCTTTCCCCCGGCCCCCATCCACTTCGGCACCGTCTCGTTGACGGACGCGGTGCAGATAGCCCTCGTTTTGCCGATCGAGATCAGTGCCGAGCCGTCTGCGCCGGCGACAAAGCCGGGGTCGATGTCCACCGGCCGGATGTCTGCAGGTGCCCTGTCGTAGCTGCGCGAGGCTGGCATCGGTTGCGAATTTGTCACGCTCGAGCACGTCGTTTGCACCTTGGGTCACGCTCCAAAGCTCGAAGAGCGGAGCGAACGGCGAGCGCAAATGCGCTCGCCGTTGCCCCAATTGCCCTCGGCCTATTCGTCAGACCCGTGAAGGGTCATCGTGCCGGTATAGGTGCCATTTTCGTATGCCCCTGCTTTGCAGAGGAGAGGGGGGCCTTTCAAGGAATATTTGAGTCCGGTTACGTTGAAGCTCACTTCGACGGCCCGGGCGCTACCGGTCCCCGTGTTTTTGAAGCTGACCCCATTGAGGCCGGTCTGGGCGGGGATTGCCATCGTGCACGTGACCGCGCCCGAAGTGAAGCTGAGTTCGTACGATTTTTCTTTCGGACACACAACCTCGAGCTGCCCGGTGTAGGGGGGACCCGAGTTGGCCACATGCAGCTTGTATTCGCAGCCGTTCGGAGATATGGACCCAGAGCCAAACGGAGGAGTGCACTGAAAGTACGACATCCAGAGCCACTGTTCGGCCGTTGCGCTCGACTGTTCACCGAAAAATTCCGCAGTGTTGCACGACCAACTCCCGATCTGCGAGGTGAATACGTGAGCCGTATTCTGCGTACCGCGGAGCGTCACTGGGTAGCTTTCAGCTTCGAACCTCGGCTGTTTGGCTTTTTCTTCGGATTTTTCCCCGGCAAGGAAGAAGCCGACTGGTTTCATCGCCGAGGCGCTCGAGGCCAGGGCGCCGAACAGAACGATGCTGGCGAGAATGGTGCCGCCAAGCAGGGCGATGCGTTT
>DASUZP010000055.1:0-35564 GCA_036376775.1 Solirubrobacterales bacterium
ACCCCTCCGACGGGAACTCGCGGAGCGCATCTGGCCTGAGCTCTGAGCTGCTGTTAGACGGAGCCCCGGCGGAGGGGTCCCCGCCGGCCCGTCCCCCGTGGGCATCCGAGGTCACCGTTGACGACATCAAACGCTTGATCCGGGAGTGCAAACGGCTGATGCCGGATGTCGGGGTTCAGGTGCCGCCGAATCTTTCGGATGCCTGGGCCGAGCTTGTTGAGGCTGGCGCGACCGATCTGGGTGGGCTGTCAGCGAATGGGGACCACATCTCGCCTGAGCATGCATTCCCGAGTCCACATGAGGTGCGCAAGGGGCTGGCGCCGAAGGGATATGCGCTAACCGAGCGGTTGTGCGTCTACCCCCAGTACATGGATGCGGAATGGATGGAGCAGGGCGTTCTCGATGTGATCAAGCTGAAGTACTGGAGCTTCATTCCTCGCAGAGGGTCGGGGCGCCGGAGCGAAGAGACGATCGATTCGAAGCTGGCCTCTCAGGCGATCGAGAAGGGGCGCGACGGGGTTGAGCTGACGGAGGATGAGCTGACGGCGCTCTTTGCCGAGACCCGCCCTGAGGTCGTGGAGGAGATGCGGGTCGCGGCCGATGAGCTGCGGGCGGAGCTGGCTGGGGAGCGGGCTACGTTCGTCGTCAACCGCAACATCAACTTCACCAACATCTGCGTCGTCGGCTGTGCGTTCTGTGGGTTCGGCCAGGGGAAGCGTTCGCCCGACGCCTATGAGGTCTCTGAGGAGGATTTCGCTGCGCGGATCGGTGAAGCGGTCGAGTTCGGCGCCACCGAGATCTGCATGCAGGGCGGGATCCATCCCGACCTGACCCTGGAGGAGTACGGCAAGTGGCTGCGCCTGGCGAAGGAGGTCGCGCCGCAGTTGCACCTGCACGCCTACTCGCCGATGGAGGTCCACTACATGTGCGAGCGCTCCGGCAAGGCGCCCGAGGCGGTGTTCGAATACCTGCTCGAGTGCGGCCTCGGCTCGACCCCGGGAACCGCGGCGGAGGTGCTCGACGACGGGGTCCGCCAGCGGATCTCTCCCAACAAGCTTCCCGCGCAGCGCTGGGTCGAGATCATCGAAGCCTCGCATCGCGCCGGGTTGCGCTCGACCTCGACCGTGATGTTCGGCCACATCGAGGAGCCGCGCGAGCTGGCTCGCCACATGCGGGTGGTGCGGGCGCTGCAGGAGCGCACCGGCGGCATCACCGAGTTCGTGCCGCTCAGCTTCATCCCCTTCAACACGATGCTCGGCCGTACCCACGGCATCGAGGAGATCTCGGCGAGCGAGAACCTCAAGCACACCGCGGCCTTCCGCCTCGCGCTGGGGCGGACGATCCCCAACCTGCAGGCGAGCTGGGTGAAGATGGGCCTCGACGCCGCGACGGAGGCCTTGCGCTGGGGCGTCAACGACCTCGGCGGCACGCTGATGGAGGAGAACATCTCCCGCATGGCCGGCTCCCAGCACGGCGTGCGGCTGGAGCCCGAGCAGCTGATCGAGGCCGCCCGCGCGGCCGGCCGCGTGCCGGCGCAGCGCACGACGCTCTACGACGTCGTCGAGACCTATTAAGTTCCTAACTGGACGTTTGATCTAGCGCTATCGTGCGCAGATCGCTTCGCGTTCCGTAGTGGCAGGGAAGGGGTTCCCGGGGCCGGCGATCTTCGCGCCGATCGTCCTGCTTGTCGCGCTCGGAATCGCGGTGCTGGTCGGCAGCCGACTGTTGGCGTCAACCACCGTCACTCCGCATCTGAGCGTCGCACCCGGCCTCGGCGTGGCCTTGGGCGACGCGGTCGAGGTTGCTCCTGGCCCTGAGCCTGCTCGCGCTCCGGGTCTCGAGTCTGCCGTCGCCCCGGCGCGCCAGGCCGTCGGGGGAGGTTCGACGCTCACGGTCAACCGGGCTGGAGTCGACGACCGGGGCGGTTCCGGCGCACAGCCGCGCATAGCCGCGGCTCGTGTCGTGGCGATGCCGGCGTCAAGCGGCCCGCGGGAAGGGTCGCCCGCTTCACCTCGGTCCGAACCGTCGCCCGTGCCGCAGCCCGCGCTGGCGCCGACCGTCGTGCCGGTCGCTGCTCTGGCGCTTCCGCCGGCGCCGGTCGTCGCTCCCACCGATGCCCCATCCGGGCCTGGCGGCGGTCCGTCGGGTCCCATCGCTGCTGGGGCAGGGCCTGTCGGCGCCGCCATCGCCGAAGGGGTCGAAATCCAGCCGGGTCAGGAGTACGCGTTCTCGTTCTCCTTCTACATCCAGCCGGCCGTCTACCGGCCGCAGGGCGAGGAAAACCTGATCCTGCGGCTCGGCGGCGAAGCAGGCGAAAGCCCGAGCTTCGGCCTGCAGCTCTGGGACGACGGCAGCGGCAGCCGGGGTCTCTGGGCCGGCGGCGACGCGATGGGCGGCGAGCGCTTCCTTGCGCCGGTCGCGGAGGGCGTCTGGCACGAAGCGCTGCTCTGTTTCAAGGCGTCGAACGAAGACGGCGGCTTCTATCTGTTGCTTCTCGACGGTTGGCCGATCGACGCTCGCCCCTGGGTCGGTCCGATCGACTCCGGCAGCCGTCCCACCCGGCTCACTGCCGGCCTCTTCCGCGCCGGCAAACGCGTCTCCGGCTCCCCAGGCATCCTCTTCGGACCGGCGGAACTCAGCGAAACAATGGAGTCCGTCATACCCTGAATCGATGCGGGCAATGGTCCTCGAGCAGCAGCGTGAGCCACTGCGGCTCGTCGATCTGCCCGATCCGGAACCTGGCCCGGGGCAGGTGCTGCTATCGGTGGCGGCTTGTGGCGTCTGTCGCACCGACCTGCATATCGTCGACGGCGAGCTGAGCGAGCCGAAGCTGCCGCTCGTCCTCGGCCACCAGATCGTCGGTACGGTGTCCGGAGCGGGGGAGGGGGCGGAGCGGTTCGCGCCCGGCGCCCGGGTCGGGATCCCGTGGCTGGGCTGGACCTGCGGCGTCTGTCGCTACTGCACCAGCGGTCGCGAGAACCTCTGCGACCGCGCTCGCTTCACCGGCTATGACATCGACGGCGGCTACGCCGAGCTCGCGGTCGCCGACGAGCGCTTCTGCTTCCCGATTCCGCCGAGCATGCCGGACGAGGGTGCGGCGCCGCTGCTCTGCGCCGGTCTGATCGGCTACCGGGCGCTGCGTCTGGTCGGCGACGCCGAACGGCTCGGCTTCTACGGCTTCGGCGCCTCGGCCCACATCCTCTGCCAGTTGGCGGTCCATCAGGGTCGGCGCGTCTTCGCCTTCACCCGCGAGGGCGACGAGGAGGGGCAGGAGTTCGCCCGCAGCCTCGGCGCCGAGTGGGCCGGCGCCTCGGGCGATACCCCGCCGGAGGAGCTCGACGGCGCGATCGTCTTCGCCCCGGTGGGGTCGCTGATGACGGCGGCGCTCCAAGTCAGCGCCAAGGGGGCGCGGATCGTCAGCGCCGGCATCCACATGAGCGACATCCCCTCCTTCCCCTACGAGCAGCTTTGGGGCGAGCGGACGTTGGGCTCGGTCGCCAACCTGACGCGCCGCGACGGCGAGGAGTTCTTGGCGCTGGCGCCACAGGTGCCCGTGCACACCGAGGTCGAGGTCCACCCGCTCGAGGCGGCAAACGAGGCCCTCGACTCGATCCGTACCGGCGCCCTCAAAGGCGCCGCCGTCCTGAAAATCGCCTGACCTGGACGTGCCGGTGATCGAAGGTCCTTATGGGTGCTCGATCACCGGCACGTCCTAGCGGAAGAGGTCCTGGTCGGTCGGTCGGCGGAGGGACGCGGCGCCCGGGCCATCCTCGGTGCTGACGTAGCGCTCTAGGCCCCGGATCACTGCCGCTGGAACTCGGCTTGCCTTGTTGCGCACGAGGTCGGCGGCGGCAGCGGCCTCGTCGGCGATCGCGATCTGCGTCGCCTCCAGTTTGCGACCCTCCGCGTCGGCGCGGCCGCGCCAGTCGTCTAGCGGGGCGATGCCGGCGCAGCCGATCGCGACCTCGGCCTGTCCGAGGCGCCAGGCGCGACCGAAGCTGTCGGAGACGATCACCGCCGGAGCGATGCCGGTCGCCGTGCGGATCTCGGCGCGGATGCGTCTGGCGGAGGCGTCCGGGTCCTCGGGCAGCAAGGAGACCGTGTCCGGCTCCGGCAGGTTGGAGGTGTCGATTCCGGCATTGGCGCAGACGAAGCCGTGATGCGTCTCGACGATCAGCACGCCGCGCTCAGCCCGCAGCACCTCGCGGCTCTCGGCGAGGATCAGCTCGACCAGCGCCGGTTCCTTGCCGAGTAGGGCTGCGAGGCGCCTCGCCTCGCCCCCGGGGATCGCTGTCGAGAGCTTGCGTACCCGGCCCTCGGCCTTGGAGACGATCTTCTGCGCGACGACGAGGACATCGCCATCGTGCAACTCAGCCCGTGCCGCGATCTCTCCGCCGACGACGTCTCCGTCGACGAGCTCGGGCAGGCCGCCGACCGGGATGACTTCCAGCGAATTCATTCCGGTGCGCCTTTTCCACCGTATAGGTGCACTACGCGCACGGGAGTGGGGTGAGCGCTCATATGCCGAGCGCCTTGGCGGTTCGACGCGCGCGCTTGGGGCGGTCGGCGAGCTCGCGGGTGAGGGCGACGACATCCGCGGGCGTATCAAGGTCGAGCGCCAGCGAGGGCAGCTCTTCGACCGCGAAGGGGATGCCTGCCTCGCGTGCGGCGGCCACGTGGCGGGCGCAGCTGCCCTCGCCGAAGGCCGGCCGGATCGCGCCGGGCGGGGCCAGGACGAGCGCGTTGGTGCCCGTGCCGTGGCGGTCGGGGACGATGCCGACGTAGCCGGCGGCGGGCACGCCGGTGAGCAGACGGTCGAGCTCGCGCGGTTCGAGCAGCGGGCAGTCGCCGGGCAGCAGGACGACGCAGCCAGCGCCCCGATCCTCAGCCGCGGCGATCCCCTCAAGGGTGGCTTCGGAGTGGCCGGCGTCGCGCCGGTCGGGGAGCACCTCGGCCCCCGCCGCACGCGCAACCTCGGCAGCCTGCGGCTCGTCGGTGACGGCGATCACCCGCTCGATCGAGCGGGTCTCGCCGATCGCCTCCAGGGTGTCCTCGAGCATCGCCGCGACCAGCGCCTCGCGGCGCTCGTCCTCGATCGTTGCGGCCAGGCGCTGCTTCGCTGCGGCAAAGCGCTTCACCGGGATGATCGCCGTCGCCCTCAAGCCCGCCAAACTAGCGTGACGACGGCGCGGTCATCCTGTGCGGGCCTCGATCAGCTCGGCCGCGTAGTCGATCACGATCCGCGCCAGGCGGGCGCGTCCGGGGGCACCCTCCATCAGGGTCGGCGCCGCCAGGGTCGGGATCTCCTCCGGTGGGGGATCGGGGTCGTCCTCGTCGACCACCATCGCGTCGATCAGGCCGGCGTAGAGCGAGGCGACGCCGGCGGCGGTCGAGGGGCGACCGAGCGCCGCCATGAAGCGCTCGGTCGGTCCCTTCACGACCGCGCCGGCGACGTAGGGGCTGACCGCGACCACCGGCGCGCCCGAGGCGGCCATCGCCTCGCGCATACCGGGCACGGCGAGGATCGGGCCGATGCTGATCACCGGGTTCGAGGGACCGATCACGATCGCCTCGGCGTCGGCCAGCGCCGCCAGCACCTCGGCGGTCGGCTGCGCCTCGGCGATCCCTTCGAGTTCGACTCCCTGCACCTCGACGGCGCCGCCATCGAGGATCAGATACTCCTGCAGGTCGCGCCGCCCGGCGGCGGTCAGAACCTTGGTCCGCACCGGCGCCTCGCTCATCGGCAGCACCCGCGCGTCGACGCCGAGCCCGCGGGCGATCTGCGCCTGTGCGTCGGTCTGCCGCCCGCCTTCCTCGAGGAACTGGCGTCGGTAGAGACAGGCGGCCAGGTCGCGGTCGGAGAGGCTGAACCAGTCCGGTGCGCCCAGCCTGGAGAGCCGCTCGAAGACGGTGAAGCTGTCGTCGCGGATCCCCCAACCGCGCTCGGCGTCGATCTCCCCACTGAGCCAGTAGGTGACCAGGTCGGGGTCGGGGGAGACATGGACCCCGAGTACCTCGACGTCGTCGGCGGTGTTGGCGATTACCGTCAGGTCGGCGCCGATCTCCTCCTGCATCCCGGCGGCGAGTTTGGCGCCGCCGGTGCCGCCGGCGAGCAACGCGACCCTCATCGCGGCCCGCTCCGCTTCACGCCCAGTGATCTCCCTCCGGGAGCCCGGTGAGCTTGATCCCGGCGTGGGTCTTGTAGCGGACGTTGACCGAGATCAGCAGCGGGGTCAGCTGCTCGACTATCCGCGCGGTCTCCAGCGGGCCGGCGTTGACCGGGTGCAGGCCGGGGATCAGCTCGATCAGGCGGGCGACCCGCGCCTTGTCGGCCTTGCGGTCGCCGCAGACAAGCACGTCCTCGTCCAGCTCGGCCTCAGGGTCGTTGAGGCTGGGTGCGCCGACGGTGTGCAGGGCGGCGACCACGGTGACTCCGTCCGGCACCATCTCCTGCGCCTGCTGCGCCGCCGAGCCCTGCCAGACGCCGAGGGTCCGGGTCGCTTTGCCGCTCACCGCCGCGGCAAGGGGAACGGTGCAGTCGACCAGGATCTGGCCGGGCTGCAGCGCCTCGCGCAGGTTGTTGAGGTTCTCCGACTGGGCCCGGAAGGGGACGGTGAGAAAGACGACCTCGGCTCGTTTCGCGGCCTCCTCGTTGAGCAGGCCCTCGACCTCCGCGCCGGGCACCGCATCGCGCAATTTCGCCGCCGCCTCCTCGGCTCGCTCCGCCGAGCGCGATCCGAGCACGACCGACCGGCCCGCCTTCGCCCAGCGCAGTGCAAGGCCGGCGCCGAGGGCGCCGGTGCCGCCGATGATCGGGATCGGTTCGAGATCGGACATGGGCGCGCCAGTCTATGCTGCGCGGCGTATGAGGCTGGAGGGACGAAAGGCGTTGGTAACCGGCGGGGCCAGCGGTATCGGCGCCGCGATCGCAGCCCGGCTCGCCGCCGAGGGCGCCGAGGTATGGGTCGGCGACATCGACACCGAGGGGGCCGAGCGGATTGCCGCTGAGGTCAACGGTCACGCCCTGGCGCTCGACGTGACCGATCTCGAATCGGCCAGGGCGGCGGTGGAGGAGATCGGAGCCCTCGACGTCCTCGTCAACAACGCCGGCACCGACGAGTTCGGCTTCTTCACCTACACCACCCCCGAGCAGTGGCAGAAGGT
The DNA here is from genome assembly GCA_036376775.1 of Solirubrobacterales bacterium. Taxonomy (GTDB): domain Bacteria; phylum Actinomycetota; class Thermoleophilia; order Solirubrobacterales; family 70-9; genus VRUE01. The sequence continues at coordinate 7,165 of DASUZP010000055.1, forward strand.
GCTCGCCGTCAACCTCGGCGGCGTCCTCAACTGCACCCACGCCGCCCTGCCGGGGATGCAGCAGGCGGGCTATGGTCGCATCGTCAGCCTCTCCTCGGAGGCGGGCCGGGTCGGCTCCAAGGGCTCGGCCGTCTACTCGGCCGCCAAGGGCGGCATCGTCGCCTTCATGAAGGCGATCGCGCGCGAGAACGCCCGCTACGGGATCACCGCCAACTCGATCGCCCCCGGGCCGATCGAGACGCCGCTGCTGATGGGCGCCAAGGAGTTCGGCGAGATCGGCGAGAAAGTGATCGAGACGATGAAGGCGAGCACGCAGATGAAGCGTCTCGGCCAGCCCGACGAGGTGGCCGCGGCGGTTGCCTTCCTGGCTTCAGACGACGCCACCTACGTCACGGGCGAGACCCTGGGCGTCAGCGGCGGCCTCGGGATGGTCTGATGGCCGAGCCGGCTTCGAGCCTCGCGCCCGGGATCGAGCGCAGCGACGAGTTCACGGTCGCGCCGCCGCTGGTCACCGACGTCGGGGGCACGATCGGCACGGGCGTTCTCTCGACGCCGGGGATGATCGGGATGATGGAGGGCAGCGCCTCGATGCTGGCCTACGAGCATCTGCCGGAGGGCCAGGCCACGGTCGGTTTCGAGGTCTGCATCAAGCACGTCGCGGCCGCCGCGGAGGGCGCGACCTGCCGCACCCGCGCCACCCTGCGTGAGGTCGTCGACGGGCGCAAGCTCCGTTTCGACGTCGAAGTCAGCGAAGGCGAGCGGACGATCGGCGTCGGCACCCACGAGCGGCGGGTGGTGGGCCAGGCGGGCCCGCCGACGGCGTAGCCTCGATCCGCATGGCCGCCCTGCCCAGCAGCGTCCGCATTCGCGAGGTCGGCCCCCGCGACGGCTTCCAGAACGAGCCGGAGACGATTCCCACCGCGGAGAAGGTGCGGCTGATCGACCTGCTCTCCGCCTCGGGGTTGAGGCGGCTCGAGGTGACCTCGTTCGTGCGGCCGGACGTGATCCCGCAGCTGTCTGACGCGGAGGATGTGCTGGGCGCCGTGGAGCGCCGCGACGGCGTCTCCTTCTCGGTTCTGATTCCCAACGAGCGTGGCCTGGAGCGGGCGCTTGACCTGCGCGAGCGCTTCGACGAGATCAACGTCTTCGTCTCCGCTTCGGAGACCCACAACCGCAAGAACGTCAACCGCACGATCGAGGAGTCGCTGGCCGGGCTGGAGCGGACGCTGGCGAGCGCAGGCGAGGCCGGGCTGCGCTGCGAGGGTGTGATCTCGACCTCCTTCGGCTGCCCCTACGAGGGCGAGGTGTCGCCGGATCGGGTCTTCGCGATCGCTGAGCGGCTCGCCGCCGCCGGCTGTGAGGAGATCGGCTTCGGCGACACCACCGGGATGGCCAACCCGCGCCAGGTCGGCGAGTTCTTCGCCGCCGCGCGCGAGCGCCTCCCTGGGGTCGAGCTGACCGCGCACTTTCACAACACGCGTGGGCAGGGTTTGGCCAATGTCCTCGCCGCGCTGGGGCAGGGGATCGACTCCTTCGAGTCGAGCTTCGGCGAGCTGGGCGGCTGCCCGGTGCCGCCCGGGGCCACCGGCAACATCTCGACCGAGGACCTGGTCTCGATGCTGCACGAGATGGGAATCGAGACCGGGATCGACCTGCCGCGGCTGATCGAGGCCTCGGGCGCTGCTCAGGAACTGCTTGGCCGCCCGCTCGGCGCCCATGTGCTGACCGCCGGGCCTGTCGACTGGCTCGGCAGCCAGGCAGCCGAATAGTCTCCCGCTCGTGACCGAGTTCGCGAAGGCACTGGAGGCAGCGCTGGCCGGTGGGCCGCAGCGCCACCACGAGAAGACCGCCGAGCAGGGCAAGCTGCCGGTGCGCGAGCGGGTCGAGCGCCTCGTCGACACGGGCTCCTTCGCCGAGGAGGCGCTGCTGGCCAACTGGAACGAGGAGGGCCTCGGCGCCGACGGCGTCGTCACCGGCCTGGCCACGATCGACGGTCGCCGCGTCGCGCTGATGGCCAACGACCCGACCGTCAAGGCCGGCTCTTGGGGGCCGAAGACGGTCGAGAAGATCCTCCGGATCCAGGAACGGGCGCTCTCGCTGCAGCTGCCGATGGTCTACCTGGTCGACTCGGCGGGGGCGCGGATCACCGATCAGGTGCAGATGTTCCCCGGCCGACGCGGCGCCGGCCGCATCTTCCACAACGAGGTGCGGCTTTCCGGCCAGGTGCCGCAGGTCTGCCTGCTGTTCGGGCCGAGCGCCGCCGGAGGCGCCTACATCCCCGCCTTTTGCGACGTGGTGATCATGCGCGAGGGCAACGCCTCGATGTACCTGGGGTCGCCGCGGATGGCCGAGATGGTGATCGGCGAGAAGGTGACGCTGGAGGAGATGGGCGGAGCGAAGATGCACACCGGCGTCTCCGGCTGCGGCCACTTCCTGGTCAAGAGCGACGAGGAGGCGATCGACCTCGCCAAGCAATATCTCTCCTACATGCCGGGGAGCTGGCAGGAGGAGCCGCCGGCCGCCGAGCCGGCCGCGCCGGCCTCCGACGCCGCGATCGCCGCGATCGTCCCCGCCGACGAGAACCAGCCTTTCGACATGCGCGAGGTCCTCGACGTCCTGCTCGACGCCGACTCCTTCCTCGAAGTCCACAAGCGCTGGGCCAAAGAGCTGATCGTCGGTTACGGCCGGCTGGACGGACGCGTGGTCGGCGTCGTCGCCAATCAGCCGCGTCAGAAAGGGGGCGTGCTCTTCGTCGACTCGGCCGACAAGGCGGCGCGCTTCATCCAGACCTGCAACGCCTTCAACGTGCCGCTGCTCTTCCTCGCCGACGTACCCGGCTTCATGATCGGCACCGCGGTCGAGCGCCAGGGGATCATCCGCCACGGGGCGAAGATGATCAGCGCCGTCTCCGAGGCGACCGTGCCGAAGCTCTCGGTGGTGATCCGCAAGGCCTACGGCGCCGGCCTCTACGCGATGGCCGGGCCGGCCTTCGAGCCCGACTGCTGCATTGCTCTGCCCAGCGCCTCGATCGCGGTGATGGGACCCGAGGCGGCGATCAACGCCGTCTTCTACAACCAGATCCAGGCGATCGAGGACGAGGCCGAGCGGGCCGAGTTCGTCGCCCACAAACGCGAGGAGTACGCGGCCGACATCGACATCCTCCACCTGGCCTCGGAGATGGTCGTCGACGCGGTGGTGCAGCCCGACGACCTCCGCGCGGAGATCGTCCGCCGCTTCGCGATGGCGGCAAGTAAGGACCGGCGCTTCGCCGAGCGGCGCAACCCGGTCACGCCCGCCTGAGGGTTCTTAGCCCTCCTCGCTACCGTTTCGCGGTGGCCCGGAACGTCAGAGCGCCGTTTGTCGTATGCCTCGCCTGTGCCGCCGCGTTTGGCCTGCTGGCCGTTCTCGCCCTCAGTGTTGACGCCGGCAGACATCTGGACGTACGCCTGTTCCTCAGGCTGGTCGAACACCCGCCCCCGGGTGACAGCTGGGCCGATGTCGCCGCCGCCCTCGGCGATCCGCTGCCGATGCTCCTGATGCTCGCGGTCGCCTGTGGAATCGGGCTCCTGCGCGGCCGCCCGATCGACGCTCTCGCGGCGGTACTGGTCGTCGCCGGCGCCAACATCACCACCCAGCTGGTGAAGGTTCTGCTCGCCCATCCGCGCGTGAAGATCGCCATCGGCGGCGACCCCCTCGAGCCGAACACCTTTCCCAGCGGCCACACAACCGCGGTCGCCTCGGCCGCGGTCGCCTACGCCTTCGTCGTTCCCGCCGCGTGGCGGAACCTGACCTTGACTCTGGGCGTCGCGCTCACGCTGGCGGTGGGCTGCTCCGTGGTGGTGATCGGTTGGCACTACCCGAGCGATGTCCTCGGTGGCGTCTTTGTCGCAGCCGGGTGGGGGTTTGCTGTTCTCGCCCTGAGGCGGGCTGTCAGGTTCCGCAGCTCACGCCGGCGCAGGGTCAGCTCTCGAACCCCGCTGCCATCTCCGTGAAGTAGTCGAGCGCCGCCGGGTTGGCGAGCGAGTCGCGGCTGGCCGCCTTCTCGGCCGGCGTGCCCATCAGGATCCGCTTGACCGGGACCTCCAGCACCTTGCCGCTGAGCGTGCGCGGGACCTCGGCGATCGCGAAGACCTCGTCGGGAACGTGTCGCGGCGAGCAACGCTCGCGCACGCGGCGGGCGATCTCGCGGCGCAGCTCGTCGTCTAGCTCGATGCCCTCGCGCAGGACGACGAAGAGCGGCATCCAGCCCTCGGTGCCGGGACGGGGGACGTCGACGACCAGGGCGTCGACGATCGCGTCGACGTCGAGCACGGCGCGGTAGATCTCGCTCGTCCCCATGCGGATGCCAGAGCGGTTTATGGTCGAGTCGGAGCGGCCGTAGATGACCGCCGTGCCGCGCGAGGTGATTTCGATCCAGTCGCCGTGCCGCCAGACGCCGGGGTACTGCTCGAAGTAGCTGGCCCGGTAGCGGCTGCCGTCGGGGTCGCCCCAGAAGTAGACGGGCATCGAGGGCATCGGCTCGGTGACGACCAGCTCGCCGACTTCGTCGATGACCGAGTTGCCGTCGTCGTCCCAGGCCTCGACCGCGGCGCCGAGCGCCCGCGCCTGCAGCTCGCCGCGGAAGACGGGCAGCAGCGGCGTACCGCCGACGAAGGCAGTGCAGAGGTCGGTGCCGCCGCTGGTCGAGAAGAGCCAGGTATCGGTGCCGAGCTGCTCGTAGATCCAGTCGAACCCCTCGGGGGAGAGGGGGGAGCCGGTCGAGCCGACGGCGCTGAGGCGGCTCAGGTCGCGGCCGGCTGCAGGCTCGACCCCGGCCTTCATGCAGGCGGCGATGTAGGAGGCGCTGGTGCCGAACATGGTCACCCCGGCTCGTGCGGCGAGATCCCAGAGCACGCTCATGTCGGGGTGCCCCGGGCTGCCGTCATAGAGGACGATCGCGGCGCGGGTCAGCAGCCCCGAGACGAGGAAGTTCCACATCATCCAACCGGTCGTCGTAAACCAGAAGAGGCGGTCGCCGGGGTGAGCGTCGACGTGGAGGTGAAGCTTCTTCAGGTGCTCGAGCAGGATTCCGCCCTGGCCCTGGACGATCGCCTTCGGCAGGCCGGTGGTCCCGGAGGAGTAGAGGACCCAGAGCGAGTGGTCGAAGGGCACGCGCTCGAAGTCGAGCTCGGCGCCCTCGCCGGAGGCGAGCAGCTCGTCCCAGCGCGTCGCCGCTCGCAGTGGCGAGAGGTCCGGGTTCGGATCGAGGTAGGGAAGGACGACGGTCCGCACCAGGCTCGGCATCGCCGCCTGCAGCTCGGCGATCGTGTCGCGACGGTCGAAGTCCTTGCCGCCGTAGCGGTAGCCGTCGACGGCGAAGAGCACCTTGGGCTCGATCTGGGCGAAGCGGTCGATCACGCTGGCCGGGCCGAAGTCGGGTGAGCAGCTCGACCAGACCGCGCCGATCGAGGCCGTGGCGAGGAAGGCGACGATCGCCTCAGGGATGTTGGGCATGTAGGCGACGACGCGGTCGCCGCGCTCGACTCCCAGCGCGCGCAGACCGGCGGCGACGGCGGCGACCTGGGCGCGCAGCTCGCCCCAGCTCAGCTGGTCGAGGTCGCGCAGCTCGGAGGCGTGGAGGATCGCCGCCTCGGCATCGTCCTTGCCGGCAAAGACGTGCTCGGCGTAGTTGAGGCGTGCGCCGGCGAACCACTCCGCGCCGGGCATCTCGCGGCTGCCGAGCACGCGGTCGTAGCCGCCGTCTGCCTGCACCTCGAAGAAGTCCCAGATCGACGACCAGAAGCCCTCGAGGTCCTCGACCGACCAGCGCCAGAGGTCGTCGTAGCCGTCGAGCTCGAGCCCCCGCTCGGCCGCGAGCCAGCGCATGTACTCGGTCATCCGCGCCCGTTCGACCAGGTCGACCGGCGGCTCCCAGAGCTTTTCCGGCGGGGCGGAGCTCACTCGGCGACGGTCGCCGCACCGGCGCGGGCCTGCTCGCGCTCCAGCTCGTGCGGATCGTGAGAGCAGAGGAGGGTGATCTCTTTGCCGTGGCGGCCGGCCAGCTCGCGCAGCCGGTCGCGGTTCGACTTGCGGGCCTTGGTGTCGGCGGCATTGAGGGCCTGGAAGAAGCGCAGGCCGGGGGGGCAGCTCGGCGGCGTCTCGACCTCGCCGTGATTGAAGTAGGCGTCGCCACAGTGCAGCAGCCAGCCCTCGCCCGTCCGCAGCGCCACTCCGCTGTGTCCACGCGAATGGCCGAAGAGCGGGATCAGCGCCAGCTCGGCGTCGAGACCGGGGAGGATGCGGACGCTCTCGAAGCCGAACCAGTCGTCGCCGTCGCTGTCGTGCCTGACCCAGCGCGGCCCGTGCTGCCAGTGGACGCCGAGATAGCGCAGCTTGTCCTTGAGGTTCGGTTGCAGGGCCGCGTCGAGCTCGGTCGAGAGAACGTGCACCTCGGCCTGGGGGAAGTCGGGCAGTCCGCCGGAGTGGTCGGGGTCGAGATGGGTGACGACGATCTGGCGCACGTCCGCGGCGGCGAAGCCGAGCGACTCGAGTTGTTTCAGCGCGGTGGTCTCGGCCTTTGGTCGGGCGTTCATCGCGCCGAAGACGGGGCCGAGCTGGCGCGGGTTGCGCGCGTCCTCCATGCCGAAGCCGGTGTCGACCAGGACCAGGCCGTCACCGCTCTCGATCGCCAGGCAGTGGCAGACGACGTGACCCTTCTCGAGCAGCCCGCCCTCGCCGTTGATCAGGCGCCTCCCGTTGGGGCAGAGCGACCCGCAGTTGAGGTGGTGGACCCGCATCCGCGGCGGAGTCTAGTGCGGCCCGACGGGGCGCGGTCTATGGTTCGGCCCGCGCCGGAGTGGCGGAATTGGCATACGCGATCGACTCAAAATCGATTGCCCTTACGGGCTTGTGGGTTCGAATCCCACCTCCGGCATCCTGGCGACGCCGGACGCTGCGCGGTGCGGCGTCCTCAGCCGGCCAAACAGCGCTGCTATTCGGCCTCCCTGCGTCCTTGCCCCGCTTGGTCCGGCGCCGCCAGGCCGTTACGCGGGCTGCGGAGCGTCGGGGTTCGGCCGGGCTCCGGCGCCGTAGTCCTCGCCGGAGCCGATCGGCCGCTCCTCCTCGACGTGCCAGTCCTGGCTGAAGCCGTAAAAGCAGGCGACGATCAGGATCAGCTGGAGCAGCGCCATGATCACGACCAGCAGGCCGATCAACGGCACCGGGATCAAGGCATCGTCGAAGCCGGCCTTGTCGCGGGCGAACCAGCTGTTGGCGCCGACCGCGCAGAAGATCGCCAAGATCATCGAGAGCGAGGCGGCGACGGGGAGGATGCCGCGACTCCAGCGCGAGACGAGGAAGCCGAAGAACGCATAGAGAATCGCGAAGATCAGGCAGACGACGCCCATGCCACCCCCGCCGCTCAGCAGCGAGAAGCCGGCGATCGTCACCAGTCCGGCGATCACGGCCGTGGCCAGCATCAGGAAGGCGATCACGAACTTGGTCGTGATCACGTCGGCCTTCTCCCGATTCGGGTGCCAGAGCTCGTAGCCCGGCGTTACCTCTCCTACCGCCACGCCGACGATCATAGAATCTATGAGCGACGATGCGGCATTGGCCGCTCGTTAAGCGCCGAGAACGACGTCCGCGCGGGCGTGGCGGAATTGGTATACGCGCCAGGTTTAGGTCCTGGTGGGCTTCGGCCCGTGGGGGTTCAAGTCCCTCCGCCCGCATAGAATCACCGCTCTCGGGGCAGTGGCCCAACTGGCTAAGGCACCGGTCTCCAAAACCGGCGATTCCAGGTTCGAGTCCTGGCTGCCCCGCTCGATTTGCTTGGCTCTACAGGCCGCATTCCCGCTCCCGGTGCGGGATCGCGGCCGCGCTACCCCGAGTTGACCGAACGGTCAACGGAGGTCAGAAAGGCTGTTTTTCGACCCCTTTCGTTCCCCTGGACATTCCCCTGAGCGGGTTTGTCCTAGTCGAGCGACTCGATGGCGACGGATGGCTGAAATGGGCGGTCGGGTAAGCCTCGGCCTGTCGGCCTCGATTGGTAGCGTCGTGGCGATGGGACTTGCAACGAAAACGGATCACGAAGAGTCCATCGTTGCGCGCCATCATCCCGTCGGCGCGTCGACGGGATACATGCAGAAACTGCGCGGCGATTGGGATGCCCAAATTGCCGAGGCCTGGGCAGTCTCCTCCTTTGCTGTGGAGCTGTCGGCCCTATCTGAGCGCGAGTTGCCGTCGCTCGCCGAATATCTGCGCGGCTCCCGGAGCCTGCCATTTCGCTACATCAGCATTCACGGCCCCTCGAAGGATCGCCAGATGGATGAGGAGAAGCTCGTCACCTCTCTCGCCCAACTCCTCCCCCTTGCGGACGGGATTGTCATGCATCCCGACACGATGGAAGACCTCCAGCTGTATCGACCGCTTGGACAGGGGCTCCTACTGGAGAACATGGATGCCCGCAAGAGCTGGGGGCGTACACGTGCCGAGCTCGAGGAAGCCTTTGCCTTGGTGCCCGAGGCGGGTTTCTGCTTCGACATTGCCCATGCCTGGTCGATTGATCGGGAGATGTCGGTTGCCGAAGATCTCCTCGATGGCTTCGCCGATCGCCTCCGGCATGTCCATCTCAGCTCACTTTCGACCGACCTCCACCACGTGTCGCTGACCGATGGGGATCAGCAGCTGTTTGGCCCGGCCCTGAGGAGATGCCTCGACGTTCCCTGGATTTTTGAGGCACCGCCTAGCCCGGCAATGATTGGGCCATGAAGTCAAGCGACGTCAGGCCGCTCAAAGAACTCGCCGAAAGGGCTAGCCGAGATTTCCCCCATATTTTCGCAGCGCGAGAGCGAACCAGTACTGGCCTTGTGGACAAGCGCGCATCCCTCGAGCCGCTTCGACATAGCCCCGGGGCTTCCATTGTTCTAATGGGTTCCTGGGGGAGGGCAGAGGTTACCTCTGGCAGCGACGATGACTTCATGGTTCTTCTACGCGGCGCAGAGGACTTAGAGGTCTTGCCGACGATCGACGAGGTCAGCAAGGTTCTCGATCACTCCCCAAGCGAGGACGGTCCCTTCGCTTCACCCGTCTTCAGCCAGAAGCTGGTTCACCAGATTGGGCTTGACGGTGATGACAATAAGAACTTGACGCGGCGCCTTCTCTTCCTGCTCGAGTCGACACCGGTGACCGGAGAGGAGGTTTACGGAGCGGTCCGCGATGAAATTCTCGACCGGTACATGGATGGGTCGGTGAAGCCATATCGGCCGCCACGGTTTCTTTTGAACGACGTTGTTCGATATTGGCGGACCATCTGCGTGGATTTCGCCGCAAAGGAGTGGAAGGGACCGGAAAAGTGGGGCATTCGGAACGCGAAGCTGCGTACCTCCCGCAAGATCCTGTTTGCCGGCGGCCTCTTGCCGGTGCTCGAATGCTCGCGCTTTGAGGTAGGGCCGATGCGCGTTTTCTTGGAGGAAGAACGTGGCAGGCCCCCGACTGACCGGATCGCCCGGGCGTTCCTTGAGAATGACGCGAGCGACGAGGGCGCCCGCACGCTCGGAGCCTACGACGAATTCGTCGGACGGATGCATCAGTCAGATTTTCGCCAGAAGCTGGAAAGCTTGACCCGCGATACCGCAAAGGCCTCTGCGGCCTTCGCCGAGGTCGAGCAGATCGGCAAAGAGATACAAGCCGGGCTCTTGGCCCTGCTGCATGAGGCCTCTCCACAGCTCGCAAAGGTCGTCCGCGACTACGCGATCTTCTAGCCTGGCTGCCCCGCTAGGCAAGCAGGAGCCATTAAAGAGAACGAGTCTCACTCTTATGTTAGGCTCCCCGCGTCCGGCACAGCAGAGGTTGCCGCCGAGACTTCCAGCCACTCAGGTTTCCAGGAGACCCGATGTCCCGATCGAGCGCCCGCGCTTCTGCCGCCCTCCTCATCCTCGCCGCGCTGGCGACGACCCTGCTCGCGGGATGTGGGGGGTCGGGCTCAAGCGCCGCCAGCTCCTCCGGCAGGCTCAACGTCGTCGCCGCCGAGGACTTCTGGGGCAGCATCGCCGAACAGCTCGGCGGCGATCGAGTCGAAGTGACGAACATCATCACGAACCCCGCTGCCGATCCCCACGACTACGAACCGACCTCAGAAGACGCACGCACGATGGCTCGGGCTCAGATCGCGATCCTCAATGGCATCGGCTATGACTCATGGGCCTCGAAGCTGCTCGCCGCCAATCCGAGCTCTGGGCGCACGGTCCTGACGGTCGGCGACCTGCTCGGGTTGAAGGAGGGGGACAACCCCCATCAGTGGTACTCGCCGGCCTCCGTGCAGAAGGCGATCGAACAGATCACCGCCGACTACAAGCAGGCCGAACCCGGCCACGCCGCCTACTTCGACGCCCAGCAGCACCGCTTCGAGACGGTCGGCCTTGCCCGCTACCACGGCCTGATCTCCCAGATCCGCTCGCGCTACGCGGGCACGCCGGTCGGCGCCTCGGAGAGCATCTTCGCGGCGCTCGCCCCCTCCCTCGGCCTGAGGGTCTTGACCCCGACCGGGTTCCTTGACGCGATCTCCGAGGGCATCGACCCGACGCCCGCCGACAAGGCAACGACCGACAGCCAGATCGCCGACCGCCAGATCAAGATTTGGGTTTACAACAGCCAGAACGCGACCCCCGACGTGCAGCGACTGAACGACGCCGCCAGGGCGGCGGGCATCCCGATCGCCACCGTGACCGAGACCACGACCCCCGAAGGCGCCGGCTTCCAGGCGTGGCAGTCGCGCGAGCTGGAAGGGCTGGCGGCGGCGCTCGCCAGGGCAAGCGAAGGGGAATGAGCACGCAGGCCATCGGCAGCGGCGCCCAGCCGGCCGGCCGGCTCGAGGCAGGGGAGGCGATCCGGCTCGAGGGGGCGACGGCGAAGCGCGGCGCCCGCCCGGTCTGGTCGGGCGTCGATCTCAGCGTCGGCCAGGGCGAGTTCGTGGCGGTGCTCGGTCCCAACGGGTCGGGGAAGTCGACCCTGATCCACGTCTTGCTCGGCCTCCTGCCGCTGAGTGAGGGCAGCGCCACGGTTCTCTCCGGTCGGCCGGGGTCCGCCAACTCCCAAATCGGCTACCTGCCGCAGAGGCGCAGCTTCGACTCCGGAACGCGGGTTCGCGGCCTCGACCTGGTGCGCTTGGGCCTCGATGGGACGCGCTGGGGCTTCCCGCTGCCGACGGCGTTCAGCGCCCGCGGGCGCGCCGCCGCCAGCCGTGTCGGGGAGGCGATCGAGCTGGTCGGCGCGAGCGCCTATGCCTCGCGGCCGATCGGGGCGCTCTCGGGCGGCGAGCAGCAGCGACTGCTGATCGCCCAGGCGCTTGTTCGCCGCCCGCGCATCCTCCTGCTCGACGAGCCGCTCGACAGCCTCGACCTCAGCAACCAGGGCGCGGTCGCGGCGCTCGTGCAGCGGATCTGCAAGGAGGAGGGGGTGACCGTCCTGCTGGTCGCCCACGACGTCAACCCGATCCTGCCCTACCTCGACCGGGTGATCTATTTCGCCGGCGGCGGTGGCGTCGAAGGAACCCCGCGCGAAGTCATCACCGGCCCCACGCTGAGCCGCCTCTACGGCGTGCCGGTCGAGGTGTTGGAGACCTCCGATGGGCGTCTCGTCGTCGTCGGCACCCCGGAGCCGCCTGCCCACCACCACCCGCGCCACGATCATGGTCATTGAGCTCGCCGGCCTCTCCTGGAACCCGGTCAGCGACTTCGAACAACTGACCGAATTCCCCTTCATGGTGCAGGCGCTCGAGGCCGGCACGATCGTCGCGGTGATGGCGGGGGTGATCGGCTGGTTCATGGTGCTGCGCCGGCAGACCTTCGCCGGGCACACGCTCTCGGTCGTTGCCTTCCCCGGCGCAGCCGGCGCCACGCTGGCGGGCCTGCCCATCGCGCTCGGCTACTTCGGGGCCTGCGGGATCGCCGCACTCGCGCTCTCCCAGGTCAGCCGCCCCGGCCGGGAATCCCCGAGCAGCGAGTCCGCGGCGATCGGCGCCGTGCAGGCATTCGGCCTCGGTCTCGGCTTCCTCTTCGTCACCCTCTACAGCGGCCAGCTCAGCGACCTCGAGTCGCTGCTGTTCGGAACCTTCCTCGGGATCACGGCGGCCCAGGTGCAAACCCTGCTCTGGGTAGCCCTCGCCGCCCTCGCGCTTCTCGCCGTAATTGGGCGACCTCTGCTGTTCGCCTCGGTCGACGGCGCCGTCGCCCGTGCGGCGGGGGTGCCGACCGGCCTGCTCGCACTTGTCTTCCTGCTGCTGCTCGGATTGGCGGTGGCGGCGACGGCGGAGATCACGGGGGCCCTGCTGGTCTTCGCCCTGCTCGTCACCCCGGCAGCCACCGCGCAGCAGATCACCCCCCGCCCGGGTCCGGGCCTGGCAATCTCGGTCGCCCTCGCCCTCGCCGTCACCTGGCTCGGCCTCGGGATCGCCTACTTCTCGCCTTATCCGGTCGGGTTTTGGGTGACGAGTCTCTCCTTCGGTCTCTACGTCGCGGTCCGGCTCCTCCTCGGAACTTTCGCCCACCGCCGCGGCCCCGAGCCGCTCGGAGCGCCTGCCTGATGTTCGCCCACGAGTTCATGCGCAACGCCTACCTGGCCGGCAGCTTCGTCGCGCTCGCCTGCGGCCTCGTCAGCTACTTCGTCGTCCTGCGCAGTCAGGTCTTTGCCGGCGACGCGCTCAGCCATGTCGCCTTCACCGGGGCGCTGGCAGCAGCCGCGGCCGGGATCGACATCAGGCTCGGCCTCTTCGTCGCGACGATCGCTGTGGCTATGGGGATGGGTCTGCTCGGCAACCGAGCCCGCCCTGACGACGTTGTGATCGGCTCCGTCTTCGCCTGGGTGCTCGGCCTCGGCGCCCTCTTCCTCTCGATCTTCACCAACGGCTCCAGCGGCGAAAACGGCACTGCCGCCGTTCGCGTCCTGTTCGGCTCCATCCTCGGCCTCTCGGTCGCCGATGCCCGGCTCGCCGCAGCGATCGCAGTTCTCGCCGCGCTGGCCCTTCTTGCAATTGCCCGCCCGCTGCTGTTCGGCTCGCTCGACCCCGACGTCGCGCGCAGCCTCGGCTTGCCCCTACGCGCCATCGGCGTCGGCTTCTTTGCCCTGCTGGCCGTGGTCGCCGCAGAGGCGACCCAAGCGGTCGGCGCGCTGCTGCTGCTCGGCCTGCTTGCGGCGCCGGGAGGCGCGGCGCGGCTTCTCACCGACAACCCCTGGCGGGGCCTGGCACTTTCGGCCACGCTGGCGCTCGCCTCGATGTGGGGGGGGCTGGCGCTCAGCTACGAGGTCTCCTCGCTGCCGCCCAGCTTCGCGGTGATCGCGATCGCCACCGCCTTCTTCGGGCTCGCCGCGCTTCTCGCGCGGTTGAGGTCGCCTCTCGCCGGCCCCGATGGGGGAACGGGGAGATCGATCTTTAGGATCGAGGCATGACGACGGTCACGCAGACGAGCTGGGCCGAGCATGCCTTGGCCGCGCTGCAGGCCGCCGGCTACCGTCGCGGCGGCGCCCGCACCGCCGTGGTCGAAGCGCTTGCGCGCCACGACTGCGCCGTTACCGCCCTGGACCTGGACGATGAGCTGCGTCGCCGCAAGCCGGCGGTCGGCCGCGCGAGCATCTACCGCGCGCTTGAGCAGCTCGAGCAGGTAGGCGTGCTCCGCCGCCTTGAAGTCTCGAGGGGAATCGCGGGCTACGAGCGGATCGAGCCCGACGGCGAGCATCACCACCACGCGATTTGCCGCGACTGCGGGCGGATGATTCCGTTCGAGGACGCTTCGCTGGAGCGCGCGATCGACAGGGTCAGCGGGCGGATGAGCTTCGATGCGGCTGAGCACGAGGTGACGATCCGCGGGCGCTGCGAGCGCTGCGCCACCTGAATCTGTTCAAAGCACCCCGAGCTGGGGGAGGACCTGCTCGCCGACGAGTCGGACCTGCTCTTCCAAACCGGGTAGGCCCTCGACCTCGATCCCGGCCCAGGCCCTCAAGGTGAAGGGGTCTGCGAATGAGACCAGCGCGTGGTCGAGGCCCGCGGGAAGGTACGTGTCCCTCAGCCACGACACCCAATCCTCAGGCGTACCGGCGACCATGATCCGGTCGGCGATCTCCTCTGGCGTGGCCTCGAGGGCGCCTTGAACGTCGCCCGTCGCGAAGGCCGCGCTGACCGGCGCGACCTGCTCCGGCTCGATTCCGTGGCGTTCGAGCAGCGCCGGTGGCATCGACGGGATGTAGAACGCCGCCATGACTCGCCCGGCGCGATGCGCCACCTCGCCGTCAGGCGCGATCGCGCCGAGCAGGGAGTCGCCGAGGTCGAGGTTCTCCAGGCTCCGATCGGCGCGCTCGACCCCCGCCCGAAAGTGCTCGGCCGCGTAGTTCAGCGCCTGCGTCGAGTACGCGCAGGCCGTATGCAGGCCGTCGGCGATCTCACCGGCCAGCTCCATCGACTTGGGACCGCCCATCGCGCCGATCTTCAGTGGCAGGTGCTCCTGCACGGGCCGGGCCGCGGTCGTGACTCCGGAGTAGTTGTAGAAGTCGCCCTCGAAGTCGATCGAGCCCTCGTCGAGGAACGTGCGCATGACGTGGTGGGCCTCGCGCAGGCGGGCGATCGGTCGGGTCCCGCGCCACTCGACGCCGTATTGCTCGAGCATCGCGATGTTGCCGATTCCGAACACGACCTCGGCCCGACCGTCGCTCAGCTCGTCGAGCGTGGCCGCGAGCTGGGCGACGTAGGTCGGCTCCCGCATGTAGATCGGCGCGACGCAGGGGCCGAGTCGGATCCGCTCGGTGCGCTCGGCGAGGGCTGCGAGCAGCAGCCAGGCATCCTTGTGGTAGATCTCGTCGGCGCTGTAGCAGGCGTGGTAGCCGAGCCGATCTGCGAGCGTCGCTGCCTCTAGGAGTTCGGACGCCGGCTGCTCGGGAAGCATCTGGAAGCTGAGCAGCATGCGGATCAACCTAACACTTGACTGCCGGCTCTTCGCTCGGGATTTTTACTCGACATTCACCTCTCGTTAGGAAAGGGTGGCGACACTGCTTTCGACACCGGCCGAAAGGAGACAGCATGCCGCAGATACTCGTCGTGACCGAACCTCGCGAAGCGGATGGCACCGTCGTCTACCGGGAGCGGGTCAGCCTCAGCGATCTCGAGTCCGATCACTTCTCGGGTCAGCTGGTCGAGCGGGTCGGCTGGGCCATGCGCGACGCCGACGAGCTGGAGCGCAAGGACGGACCCGAGGTCTCGGAGGGCTCCGCCGGGGCCTGAGCCAGGTCCCGACCCCCGCTGCGTGCCGCCGCGGTCTGGGAACATCCGGCGTGTGGCGGAGGAGGGGCAAGCCGAGCGAAAGGATCTGGCCGAGCTGCGCCGCCGCGCGGCCCTGACCGGCGACGGGGCGCGGCCGGATGCGGTGGAGAAGCGCCATCGAGCCGGCGGTCGGACGGCGCGGGAGAACATCGACGACCTGGTCGACGCCGGCTCCTTCGTCGAGTACGGCCGCTTCGCGATCGCCGCGCAGCGGGGGCGGCGTGAGCTCGAGGATCTGATCGCGCGGACTCCGGCCGACGGGCTTGTCGGCGGCACGGCCCGCATCAACGGCGAGCTCTTCGGCGATCGCGCCGCCTGCGCCGTGCTCTCCTACGACTACACGGTGCTCGCCGGCACCCAGGGGGCGCTCGGCCACCGCAAGAAGGACCGTCTCTTCGAGCTGATCGAGCGGCTGCGCCTGCCGGCGGTGTTGTATGCGGAGGGTGGGGGAGGGCGCCCCGGCGACACCGACTACCCGGTCGTCTCCGCCCTCGACACCCGTGCCTTCGCGCTCTGGGCGCGCCTCTCGGGGCTGGTGCCGCGGATCGCCGTCGTCGCCGGACGTTGCTTTGCCGGCAACGCGGTACTCGCCGGCTGCTCGGATCTGATCGTCGCGACGGAGGACGTCTCGCTTGGTATGGGCGGCCCGGCGATGATCGAGGGCGGTGGCCTGGGCAAAGTCGATCCCGACGACGTCGGCCCGCTCGAGATGCACGAGCGCAACGGGGTGGTCGACCTGGCCGTCGCCGACGAGGAGGCGGCCACCGCCGCAGCGAAGCGCCTGCTCGCCTACTTCCAGGGATCGACGCCATCCGGCCCCGAGCCCGACCAGGGGGCGCTGCGCGAGATGGTGCCCGAGCGCGAGCGGCGCGCGTACCCGGTCGAGCCGGTGATCGAGACGCTCGCCGACACCGGCTCGGTCACCTTTCTGCGCAAGCGCTTCGCGCCCGAGATGGTGACCGCGCTGGGCCGCATCGAGGGCCGCCCGCTCGGCTTCGTCGCCAACGACACCCGGCACACCGCCGGCGCGATCACCAGCGATGCCGCCGACAAGGCGGCGCGGTTCATGCAGCTCTGCGATTCGTTCGGGTTGCCGATCGTCTCGCTGGTCGACACGCCCGGATTCATGGTCGGTCCCGAGGTCGAGGCGACCGGCCTGGTGCGCCACGCCTCCCGGCTGCTGATCGGTGGGGCGGCGCTGCGCGTGCCGCTGATCGCGGTGATCCTGCGCCGGGGGTACGGCCTCGGTGCCCAGGCAATGGCCGGCGGCAGCCTGCACGAGCCGCTGCTGACGATCGCCTGGCCGATGGCGCACCTTGGGCCGATGGGCCTGGAGGGGGCGGTGAGGTTGGCGCTGCGCAAGGAGCTCGACGCGATCGAGGACGAGGAGGAGCGCGAGCAGCGGGTCCGCGACCTCACCGTCGCCGCCGAGAGCAACGCGAGAGCTCTCAACGCCGCCACGCTCTTCGAGCTCGACGACGTCGTCGACCCGGCGCAGACGCGCTCGCTGATCGCGTCGACCCTGGCCGCCGCTACCTCGCACACCGAGCCGGATCGCGGTCGCCGCTTCGTCGACGCCTGGTAATCGGCTACAGAAGGTGGCGACGCAGGAAGGCGATCTCGTCGGCGACGACCGCCTCGTGTTCCGGGCCGTCGTAGATGTCGAAGTGATCGACGCCGGGATAGGTGCGCAGCTCCCCGAACGGGGCGCGGCGAGCCGCGGCGATCGCCGGCCCGGGCCGCGCCACCCGATCGGCCTCGCCGACGCAGACGAGCCACGGGCAGTGGAGCTTGGCGGCGTGGCGCGCCGGTCGGTACGGGCGACCGAGGAGCCAGCGGGACGAGACCCGGTTGCGCCAGCGCGAGTCCTCGCCGATCGCCACCACGTGGCGCCAGCCTGCCTCGCCGCCGGGAGCGTTGATCAGCGCGGCCTCGTCCGGCTGGCCGACCGCCGGCAGGTGGCGTCCGCGCGCTGCCGCGAGCAGCGCCCGCGCGCTCACCGTGGGCGGCGAGCGGTGGGCCTGGCGCAGGATGTCGATGAAGGGCACCTGGCTTACGGCTGCCGCGACCCGGCGATCGTCCGCGGCGGCGGCGAGCGCGTTGCCGCCGCCCATCGAGGAGCCGAAGGTGGCGACCCGCTCGGGGTCGGTGCCGGGAAGCGAGCGGGCGAGCTCGATCGCCGCGCGCCAATCGTCGAGCTGGCGCCGGGGATGGAAGAGGTCGGGCTCGCCGCCGCTGTCGCCGAAGCCGCGATGGTCGAAGAGAAGCGCCGCGATGCCGGCCGCGGCGAAGCGTTCGGCGAAGGGCCCGAGGCCGTCCCGCCGCGTCCCCGACAGGCCGTGAGCCATGACGATGACCGGCGCCGTCGCCGCACCGCCGGCGACGGGATAGAGCCACGCCGCACACGTCTCGCCGTCGACTTGGAAGGTGAGGTCTTCTCGCTCCACGCTCCACATATAACGAGCGCTCGCGGACGAATGTGAGATCGGGTTCGGTTCAGGGCCGGGTCGGCTTGAGCCCGATCAGCTCGTAGTAGCCGATCGCGTAGATGCGGCGACCGTCGGAGATGACCGGCGTGTAGCCGGCCTGGCGCAGGGAGAAGGTCTTGCGGTGGCTGCGGACGTCGATCCCGATCGTCTCACGGGTCTTGAAGCTCGAGGTGTAGACCGTATGGCCGATTACCACCGCGGTGCCGGGGACCGGGCCGCCGACGTCGAAGCGCCAGCGCTGCTTGCCGCTGAGCGCGTCGAGTGCATAGAAGTGCTCGTCGTAGCCGCCGATGTAGACGCTGGGCGGGGTGCCGGGGACGTGGGCGACCGCCGGCGAGCCGTAGACGAAGTTGTGGGTGGAGAAAAACCAGTCGACCTTGCCGGTCTCTTGGTCGAAGGCGTAGACGGTGCCGTCGTCGCGCGCCGCGTAGACGTCGCCGAAGGCGACCGCCGGGGAGGAGTAGAAGCCGCCGTCGCCGAACGGCGGCACCTTGCTCGTGTTGGTCCGCCAGAGGAGCCTGCCGCTGTCGGCGTCCAGGCAGAACATCGCCGACTGGTAATCGGCGACGTAGACCCGGCCGTCGTGGTAGCTGGGGCTCGCTTTGATCGCGCCAGGTGAGTTGAACTGCCAGCGGATCTTGCCGTCCGAGGCGCGGATCGAGACGAGGTTCGTCTTGTCGTCGCCGAGGTAGAGGCTGTCGCCGACCGCCAGTGGCGAGGATTCGAGATGAGCGTGCAGATCGCGCTTCCAGGCGGTCTTGCCGCTCGCCGCGTCGACCGCCACCAGGTCGCCGTCGAGGAAGGCAAGGAAGACGCGACCCCGGTGGTAGACCGGTGCGGTGACGAAGGTCGGTGGGCCGGAGAGGCGATGGTCGGTCACCCGTTCCCAGATCGTCTTGCGATCGCGCAACCGGACCGCCCGCACGCTGCCGTACTTGTTGGCGACGAAAGCGACGCCGCCGGAGATCGCCGGCGGAAACTCGATCAGCGCGTGGGTGTTGATCGACCACGCTTCGCGCAGCGGTGGATCGAGGCCCCGCCCTTCATCGCGCAGGTAGTGGGTGCGCTCCGGGATGCGGCCGAAGAGCGGCCAGCTGACCAGTCGCGAACCGTTTTCGCCGCCGGCCGCCGGGCTGCCGTTGGGACCGCCAATCGAGCCGCTCCGCCCTCGATCCAGCACGCCGGTGCCGGCGGCAAGCCCGACGAGGATTAGCGCGACCGCGGCGAAGGCTGCGGTGACAGCGATCCGTTGTTGTCCGCCGAATCCCATCTCCCCGGCCATATCGGCAGGCCGCGCTCGACCTGTAGGCAGGCACGGCGAAGCAGAGACCTGCAGCGGTAAAGCGGCGGACGGGAATCGAACCCGCGTCATCAGCTTGGAAGGCTGAGGCTCTACCGTTGAGCTACCGCCGCGTGGGCGAGTCGTCTCCACGAGCGACCCACGGCGCCTCGACAGTTTGCCCGAATCCGTCAGAATGCGAAGCAGCCACGGGGAGTGGCGCAGTCTGGTAGCGCACTCGGCTGGGGGCCGAGCGGTCGCAGGTTCAAATCCTGTCTCCCCGATCTCAGACAATAAGTTCCGACGCGTTTGCAATCCTCTGAGAGATGGCAGATCGCGAGCAGGGGATCACCTCGCCCGAGACGAGCGCCACGTCTGTGATCGAGAAGCGGATCTTCGTCATCCGTGAGCGCCAGGTGATGCTCGATGAAGACCTCGCCGATCTCTACGGCGTGGAGACGAAGCGGTTGATCGAGCAAGTGAAGCGGAACCTCGAACGCTTTCCGGAGGACTTCATGTTCCAGCTCCGCAAGGACGAGGCGGCGGCTTTGAGGTCGCAGATTGCGACCTCAAACGTCGGTCGCGGCGGGCGCCGCTATGCCCCCTATGTCTTCACGGAGCAGGGCGTTGCCATGCTCTCCTCCGTCCTGCGGGGCAAGACGGCTATCGCTGTGAACATCGAGATCATGCGAGCGTTTGTCGAGCTACGCCGTGTCGCCAGCTCCTACGCAGCGATCGAGAAGAGGCTGGAGCAGATCGAACGTGGGATGGGCGAGCACGATGAGCAACTGGAGCAGATCTTCGGCGCCCTTCGCCAGCTAATTGTGCCGCCACCGCAACAGAATCGACCAATCGGCTTCAGAATTCGCGATGACGACGAGGCGCCGAAGCCTCGGTCAGCAGCCTGAGGCGGTTCAAACACCGTCCGGTTAGGGCGATCTCAGACAATAAGCTCCGACCTGCTTGCCATCATTGGGGCATGGTCGACTCGGCAGGAGAAAGAGCAGAGCTGCAGGTCGTCGCGGCGCCGGCGATTGAGAAGCGGATCTTCATGATTCGCGACAGGCAGGTGATGCTTGACAAGACCTGGCGGACCTCTATGGCGTCGAGACCAGGGTCCTGGTCCAGCAGGTCAAACGGAACGCGAAGCGCTTCCCGTCGGACTTCATGTTCCAGCTGACGAAAGCCGGGGCTGAGGCTTTGAGATCACAATTTGTGATCTCAAACGAAGATCGAGGCGGGGGCCGCAAGCCGGGACATCGGCGTGCCTCAGCGAGCACGACGAGCAGCTTCGTCAGATTTTCGAGGCCCTGCGGCAGCTGATTGCACCGCCCGACCGAAGCGGCCGGTCGGGTTCAGGGTGTCTGAGGACGAGGAATAGCCGCGGACGGAACGCGAATGGCAGCTTCTCTTGCTAGTGTTTTGAACACTTGTTCAAGATCGACGAGATGCAGACGCTCCGAGGGAGGCGCCGTGACCGGTTCCGCCGCAGTTGAAGCCGAGAAGGACAGCCGCACGCGGATCCTCGAGGCCGCGCGAAGGGTGCTGGCCGAGCGGGGCTATGACGCGACGACGATGCGGGCGATCAGCGCCGAGGCGGGAGTTGCGGTGGGACTTGCCAACTACCACTTCCACTCTCGTCGCGAGCTGCTCGCCGAGGTGATCGCGACCAGCAGGGAGCACTTCCTCGGAGTGTTCGACGCACGACTGCCCGAGGGGGAGGGGCCGGAGGTTCTGCGGCGCATGCACGAGATGGCGGCCGCGCTTGTCGACCTGATGCCCGAATGGCACGCACTCTTCGCCGATCTCGACGCGAATGGCATACGCGACGAGCAGCTCGCGCAGGCTGCGGCCGCGAACAAGCGCCGCGGGCAGGAAGACATGCATGAGCGGCTGGCGTACTCGTGCGAGCGGCTCGGTGTGGAGCCGCCGGCCGATCTCGACGGCATCTCGGCGGTCCTGCTCGCGGCTCACGACGGCATCGGAGTGCGTGTGTTGCTCGACCCGGAATTCGAACCGATAGCCGCGCACCGCGCGCTCGAGCGCATGTTCCTCGCCGCAGTGGCGCCCAATGTGCGACCGGTCGATGCCGAGTGGGATCGCGATCCCTACTCGGAGCTGGACCTTCCCGGCGACACCCTGCGAGCAAGGGGGCGCAAATGAGCAAAGGGTCGCAAAGGAACATCGCGCTGGTGGGCTATGGGACGCGCGGCGATATCCAGCCCTTCGTCTCCCTCGCCGCCGGGCTGGCCTCCCACGGCCACGAGGTGTCGTTGCTCGTACCGCGCAACGGAGCGCCGATGGCGCGCGCGAGCGGCCTGAACACGATCGAGCTTCCCTTCGACATACAACAGATGTTCGATTCGCCCGCGGCTCAGCAAATGCTCGCCGCGGGGCGCATCAACAAGTTCTTCAAGTGGCTGCACGAGGAGGAGAGCAGCTTCTTGGACCCTCTGCGCGCGGCGCTTCTCGAGGGAACGCGCGAAGCGGACACGATCGTCTCGCACGGGCTGATGGAGGACCGCTGCGCCGCGATCGCCGAGGCCCGCGGCGCGCGGATGATCTCCGTGCACTTCGCCCCGTCGATGCCGTCGCGCGATTTCCCGTCCCCGTTCGTGGCTCGGCGGAACCTCGGCCCGCTCAACCGGACGACTCACAGGCTTATGCTCGAGATGCTCTGGCGCCTCTCGCGCGATGACGTCGCGACGTTGCGCGGGGAACTCGGCATTCCACCGGCGCGCAGCTCGCATTCGCAGGCGCTGGCGCGCGGCGAGGGGGAGTTGCTGCTCGCATACAGCCCCGCGGTTGCGGCAACCCCCGCGGACTGGCCGACCGGCGCCCGGTCCGTCGGCGCCCTGACGATGTCTCCGAAACTGCGCGAGAGCGTCGGGGAGTCGGGCCTCTCGAACGACCTGGAGGCCTGGCTGGACGCGGGCCCGCCGCCGGTCTTCCTCGGCTTTGGAAGCATGCCCGTGCTCGACGTCAAAGGTCTGGTTCGCACGATCCGCGGCAGTCTCGAGGCCGTGGGCGTCCGGGGGGTGATCGGAGCCGGTTGGAGCGAGCTGGAAGAGATCCGCGACGAGACGATCTTCAGCGTGGAGGGGGTGGATCACCAGAGCCTCCTCCCCCGTTGCCTCGCGGCGGTCCACCACGGTGGCTCGGGAACGGTGCACGCAAGCCTCGCCGCCGGGGTGCCGACGCTCGTCTGCTCCGTCTTTGCCGACCAGCCCTACTGGGGCTGCCGCTGTCGCGTGCTCGGCGTCGGAGACACGTTCCCCTTCAAGCGGCTCGACCAGCGCCGTCTGACCGCCGGGCTGGAGAAGATGATGAGCGAGCGAGTGCGCACGAATGCCGCCGATCTGGCGCGGAGAATCGCCGTGGACGAACCCCTCCCACGGGCAATCGCGGCGATCGAGGGCGGCAGCCCTGAAGCCTCTATCGGGGAACAAGCCGTCCCCAAACCGGCAGCTCCGATTTGTGATGCAAGGGTGATATAGAGGACGCTCTACCCGGCTGCTAGAGCCAGGCGCTGCTCTAGGTTCCGTCTTTGTTCGCGGGTGAGAGCTCTTGGGTGTCGACGACTACGACCATGGCCAGCGCGCCAAGGACCGCCAAGAGCCCCAAACCCCAAACGGGAGCCAGGCTATGGCCCCAGGCAAGGGACCGAGTCACCAGCAGCGCGCCGACAGCTGTGAGCGCCGAGTGATCTCTGCACGCAGCTCTCCGTACTCGGCGAGCGCGATCTCGATTTGGTGATCGGCCTGCCGACCGACCTCAGATTTTTCCATGCTCCCTCCGCATTGCTGAAAGGCATCGTCGTGCGGGCTGAGTTCCCTATCTCGTAGCAACATATTTCAGCTCGGCGATCCGGTTCAAATGCCGTCCAGCTAGGCCGATTCGCAAACTGGCCCTGAGCCGCGTTTGCCGATGACTCTTGGGGTCGTTATTTTCGTGCTGTGGCTGTCCCTGTCCTTTTCGCGGTCGATGAAGACGAGCGTTCGCTCCATGTGGTCGAACGTGAGCTGGTCGACCGTTATGCGCAGAGCTACCGCATCGTCTGTGTGTCCTCGGCAGAGGCGGCGTTGGGGGAGCTCCGGGCGCTCAAGGAAGCGGGAGAAGACGTGGCGCTGGTCCTCGCCGCCGGGTTGCTCGGGGGAACGACGGGGAGCGAGCTGCTGGGCAAGGTGCGCGACCTCCACGCGCACGCACAGCGAGGGCTGCTGATCGAGTGGGGCAGCTGGGGCGACGGCCGGACCGCGGAGGAGATCTTCCAGGCGATGGCGCGGCGGCAGATCGAGTACTACGTGATCAGGCCGTCCCAATCGCCTGACGAGCTCTTCCACCAGTCGGTCTCGACCTTTCTGCTCGAGTGGGCCCACGCGCGACGGGTCTCGCCGCACACCGTCCACATCGTCAGCGAGTCGTGGACCGGCAGGGGCCACGAGCTGAAAGAGGTCCTCGGCCGCTGCGCGGTGCCGCACGCGTTCCTCCTCGCCGATTCGCCCGATGGCCGTGCGCTGGTGGCGGAATCGGGCAACGGAGAGCCGCTTCCTCTCGTCGTCTTCCCGAACGGCACCGTTCTCGCGAACCCGACCAACCTGGAGCTGGCGAGTGCCGCCGGCGCCACCATCGATCCCGATCGGCGCGAGTACGACGTGGTCATCGTCGGCGGCGGGCCGGCCGGTCTCTCGGCGGCGGTCTATGGCGCCTCGGAGGGTCTTCGGACGCTGGTCGTCGACGACGGCGGCATCGGCGGTCAGGCGACCTCGAGCTCGCTGATACGCAATTACCTGGGCTTTCCGCGCGGCGTCAGCGGTCGTCGGCTGGCAGAGAGCGCCTACGAGCAGGCTTGGGTCTTCGGCGCCAAGTTCGCCTTCATGCACGACGCGACCGCGATTCGGCGCGAGGGCGACCGTCTTCATGTCGCGCTCTCCGACGGCGGCGAGGTCAGCGCCCCCGCGGTCATCCTTGCCACGGGCGCCACCTACCGCCGGCTGGGTGTCCCCGAGATCGAGGCCTTGGTCGGGGAAGGGGTCTTCTACGGCGGCCCCGCCTCCGAGGCGCCGACGACGGTCGACGAGGAGGTGTATGTCGTCGGCGGCGCGAACTCCGCTGGCCAGGCGGCGCTGCACCTGGCCGAATACGCCCGCCGGGTGACGCTCGTGGTGCGGGCCGAGTCGCTCGACGAGGGGATGTCGCACTACTTGGTGAGGCAGGTCGAAGGCACACCCAGCGTCGCTGTGCGCCTCGGGACCGAGGTAATTGGGGGAGGCGGAGGTGGGGACGGCTGGCTGGACCGCCTGGTCCTCCGTTCCCGCGCCGACGGAGCGACCGAGACGGTCGGGGCCGATGAGCTCTTCCTGATGATCGGCGCCCATCCGAACACGGACTGGTTGCCGGCGGAGCTCGCGCGGGGGGACGGTGGGTTCATTCGCACCGGGACGGACTTGGAGAGCGACGGGGAGTGGCCTCTCGAAGAGCGCAGCCCGCTCTCGCTCGAGACCAGCATGCCCGGCGTCTTCGCCGCCGGGGACGTTCGCCAGGGGTCGATGAATCGCGTCGCCTCCGCGGTCGGCGAGGGCTCGATCGCCATCCGGCTCGTCCACGAGCTCTTCGAAGCAGAGCAGCTCCACTCGCGCGACCTGGCCTAGCCGATGCAAATGGGCGGTTGAGGCGACCTCTCAGTAGTACGGGTTTTACGGTGTCAAAGATGTAACAGTGCCCTACAGCCAAGTACATTAAATTGCCCTATCGTTTAGAAAGTCCTTAACAACAGTGACTCGTGTCACGATTGCGATCCGGGGAGGATTCTCTTGGCTGGTTTGGAGCGGTTCCACTTTCATGTCGCCGAGCAGCCGCAGGCTGACGTCGAGGCGCTACCGCAGTTCCAGGGCCTGCGCGGACCCACCGTGGACGGTGTCGAGGTCGGCTTTGCCAGCGACGAGAGCGCTGCCCGTCACTTCATCGGTCAGATCCTCATCGACGACGACCGACCCGCGATGCGGGGGATCAGTGCGCCGCGGCGGCCCGAGGTGGTGCCAGACCTCCAACTGGAGAGCGTCAAGGAGCTGCCGGGAACCGAATCCCGCCTCGTCCGCTTCGACCAGACGAAGGAGAGCATCCCCGTCTTCGGCGGCCACGCCGTCTGCGAGCTGACCGCCGACCGTGGTCTTGTTTCCGCCAGCGGGGAAGTCGCCGAGGTAACCGACGTCTCGCCGATCGCGACCCTGGCCCAGGCCGACGCGCTCAAGTCCTTGGCTGAGCACCTCGGCGTCAGCGCCGAGTCGATCGAAGGCGGGCAGCCACCGGAACTGCAGTTCTTCGCCGACGAGGACAGCAAGTGGCACCTCACCTGGCTGTTCAGCAAGATCCCCGCCGCGCCGCGGGACTTCGAGTCCCACGGGCACGGTCTCGGCCGCTCGCCGCGCGACAACAACCCCCGTTTCGACTACCTCGTCGATGCCCACGACGGCAGCCTCGTCTACTACTACTCGGCGACGCCGATCGTGACCGCGCCGACCTTCGGCTCGGGTGTCAACGAGGATGAGACGGCGGTTGAGTTCCTCGGCCAGATGGACGGCGCCAACTTCCAGATGCACGACCCTCTGCGCAACATCGTCACCTACGACCTCAAGCACGGCGATGTCGAACACCCTGTCCTGCAGGGGCCGATCGAGGACAACGACGGCAATCTGGGCGACACGATGAAAGGGGCGGTTTCGGCCCACGCCAACTCGAGCATCGTGGACGACTTCTACCGCGGGGTTCTGCGGCGCGACGGGATCGACGACAACGGCATGGAACTCGTCAACGTCGTCAACTGCTGCTACCCGCTGGAAGAGGAACCGCCGATCTGGCACAACGCGGCCTGGTACGACGGTCGGATGTGGTACGGACAGGCGCCGGACGCCGGCGGCGTTCTGCGCAGCTTCTCCCGTTACCTCGACGTCACCGGTCACGAGCTCACCCACGGTGTGACGGAGAAGACGGCGGGCTTGGTTTACCGCGATCAGACGGGCGCGCTCAACGAGTCCTACAGCGACATCCTCGGGATGATCATCAAGAACTGGGATTTCAAAAGCCCGGCGGACGGGGGCGACGTCTCGACCTGGGACTGGGAGCTCGGCGCCGGTCTCGGGCCCAATGGTGCCCCACTGCGTGACCTCAGCGACCCGACCAAAACGGGCGACCCGGACCACATGAGCAAATACGTCACCACCACCCACGACAGCGGCGGCGTCCACACCAACAGCAACATCCACAACAAGGCTGCCTACAACGTGCTGACCTCGACTGAAGCGGACGGCAGTCGCACGTTCACCCCGCTCGAGGCCGCCTACCTGTTTTACATCGGGCTGACCCGGCTGGGCAAACTGAGCAAGTTCAGCGACTCGCTGACCGCGGTCAAGGACGTGGCAGGGTCGCTGTGGCGGGGGGATCCAGCGACTCGCGCCGCCAAGGAAGCGGCGATCGTGGCCGCCTATGCCAAGGTGGGTATCAGCTAACCGGGCCTAGGGAGACCTGCGTTTCCCGCTCTGGGAGGAGTTGCGGGAGCGCATCGCTGCGCTCAGGCTGACCCGTGCATGGGGGAGAATCCCCCCGATGTCAGCTCGGCTCAAGTACGTCGACCCCGACCGTCCGCGCGGCTTGTTCAGCCGCGTGTACGCCGCGCTTGCCAACACCCGCCTGGGAAGGTTCATGTCGGTCAACGTCGTCTGGAAGGTCGATCCATATCTGATGCGGGCAACCGGGGGCCGCCTCGGAATGGGCCTCGTCATGCCCACCGCCCTGCTCGAA
Organism: Solirubrobacterales bacterium; assembly: GCA_036376775.1. Classification (GTDB taxonomy): domain Bacteria; phylum Actinomycetota; class Thermoleophilia; order Solirubrobacterales; family 70-9; genus VRUE01. The sequence goes on from DASUZP010000055.1 coordinate 34,013, forward strand.
ACCCGCGGCGCGAAGAGCGGCGCGGTGCGGCGCAACGTGGTCATCTATTTCCACGACGGGGACCTGGTGACGATCGTCGCCTCGAAACTCGGCTACGCAAAGCACCCGGCCTGGTTTCACAATCTTCAGGCCGACCCCGACGTCACGTTCGGCGGCATCCCGATGCGGGCGGCGGTGGTCAGCGACGAGGCTGAGCGCCGCAGGCTCTGGGTGCTCGCCGATCGCATTTTCGCGCCCTACGCCGCCTATCGTCGAGAGGCGGCGAAGGTAGATCGGACGATCCCGATCGTCCAGTTGACCGCTAGGGGACTGTGAATATTATTCACTTGACAATTCTCTCCGATGGTGTCAGGCTTCTCCCATCCGTTCTGCCGACGCTCTCAGCCGTAATGCCTTAGGAGACAGCAGCTCATCGTTGCTGAACGTCAGCCAGATCGCCGAGCTGGCCCAGGTCGGTCTCTCTGCGGTCAGCAACTGGCGGAAGAGGTTCGAGGACTTCCCCCGGCCGGTTGAGTCGGTCCCCGGCGGGCGGGACCTTTTCGAGCTGCAGGAGGTCGAGCGCTGGCTGGAAAAGCGGGGCCGACTGGATCGGGCGGGCAGGGGCCGGCACCTCCTCTTCCAAGCGGCCGACCTTCTGCGTTCGGAGCTCTCGGCCGCCTCGATGACCGAGGCGCTGGGCGCTGCCTTGGCGCTTGTCGCTCTCGGCCGCCGGCGAACCGGGTCGCTGAACGGGGTATGGGATGCGGAGGCGATCCTTGCGCTGGCCGCAGCCTCGGATCCGGGTCTCGACGATCTGTTCCGGCCTCTTCGGGAAATCGATCGGCGCAGCGCCGATCGCGTCCTCGACCTCGTTCTCGAGATCGACGAACCCGACCTGCCGGAGTGCTTCGAGTGGCTGCTCACCCGCCATAACCAGCAGCAGGGCATGGCCGAGAAGAGCGGCGGCGACATCCAGACGGCCCTGCTGCTGGCGCTTACCCGAGGGGAGACAGGTGCGGTCTACGACCCCGCCGCCGGTCTGGGTGGGTTCCTGATCGCTCTCTGGCGGGCTGCCGCCGGGCAGGGGAGGGAGCTTTTCGGGCAGGAGGTGGACGCGACCGCCTCGAGGCTCGCGCGCCAGAGGTTCCTGGTCCACGAGATACCGGTCTCGTTGGCGGCGGGCGACACGCTGCTCGACGACGGCTGGCCTGAGCTGCGGGCGGACGTCGTGGTCTGCGATCCGCCCTACAGGGCGAAGAAGTCATGGCCCGCCGGCGCCGCCCGCGATCCACGATGGGCGTTCGGTCCCCCGCCGGTCTCAACGGATTTTGCCTGGCTCCAGCATGCTGCCTATCACCTGACCGAGAGCGGTCGCGCTTACGTCTTCCTTCCCCCCGGATCGCTGTTCAGGGGCGGGCGGGAGGCCGATCTGCGCATGCAGCTGCTGGCAAACGGCACCGTGGAGGCGGTCGTCAGCCTGCCGCCGCGCACCTCGTTACGCACGGGCATCCCGGAGGCCCTCTGGATCTTGCGACGACCTGGGGGTGGCGACGACCGCGATCCCGTCCTCTTG
>DASUZP010000056.1:0-29729 GCA_036376775.1 Solirubrobacterales bacterium
GACCGGGCGAAGACGAAGCTCGCCTTGCTGATGGAGGGAAATCACGCCCTGCGCAACGAATCCGTGATCTCGGTCAACTTCGGACAGAGGGTCTCGGAAACCTGTGTCAACGAATGCGAAATCCTCTACAACGAAGCCGACGGCCGGTCTTCCACGCAGAGGCACCAGGCCGAGGTCGCGCTGCGCAAGGGGGCAGCGGTTCTCATCATCGATCCGGTCGCCCCCGCGCACGCCGCGCCGATCGTCGAAGAAGCGAGAAAGCAGGGCGTGCCGGTGATCGACTATGGCCATCCGATCGCCGACGCCGAACCCGATGTCGTCGTCGCCTTCGACGCCGTCAGGGTCGGCGAATTGCAGGCGGCGTCCCTGGCGCGGGCGCTCGCGAGGAAGGGAAAGGCCGGCGGACCGATCGTGATGCTCGTCGGGGAACCGGGCGATCGCAGCAAAGATGTGGTCGGGGGTGCCCGGCGGGGGTTTGAAACTGCGGGAATCGATGTCGCGAAGCACTACTCGGTTCCGTCTTCGGACGCGCGCCATGCGCAGAAGAAGATGGAGGACGCCATCGCGGCGTTGGGCAAGGACGGCTTCGCCGGCGTGTACGCCGAAACCGACGCGATCGCCGGGGGTGCGATCGCGGCGATGGAAGCCACGGGGATCGATCCGGCGGCACGGCCGACCAGCGGCCGCGGCTCCTCGCTGGCGGGCGTGCAGCGGATCCTCGCCGGGCAGCAGCAGATGACCGTCTACGAACCGGTCGAGTCCTACGCGGCGGTCAGCGCCCAGGTCGCGGTCGAGTTGGCCGAAGGGCGGGGCATCCCCACGGGCAGGGTTCCGGCGGAGAACGAAACCGACACGGTCGCGTTGCCGACGAGCGGCGCGGGCGTACCGACATTTCTGATCGAATCGGTGACGGTGGACAGGACCACCGTTGAGCAGACGGTGCTGGGGGACGACCTCTTTTCGCAGGCCGAGGTCTGCGTCGGCGCTTACAAGCGGGTCTGCAAAGAGGCGAAGATCCCGTGGCACTGACCGCGCCGGCAGTCAGGCGATTTTCGATCTCACTCGGCGTGCTCCTGGCCCTTACCGCAATCGTTGCCGGCTGCGGGGGCGGCGGCGACGCGAAGATCGCTCTGCTGCTTCCCGAAAACGAAACGCCCCGCTACGAGTCCGAAGACAAGCCGGACTTCGAAAGGGCGGTCGAAGAAGAATGCGAAGACTGCGAAGTCCTCTACAGCAACGCCGGCGGCGATGCGGAAAAACAGCAGAGCCAGGCGGAAGCGGCGCTGACCCAGGGGGCTGACGTTCTCGTCGTCGACCCGGTGGATCCCCGCTCGGCGGCGGCGATCGCCGACAAGGCGAAGGCCGAGGGTGTCCCGGTCCTCTCCTACGACCGGTTGATTGAGAATGCCGAAGTCGATCATTACGTCTCCTACGACAAGGTTGGAATCGGCGAGTTGCAGGCCGAAACGCTTTGGAGAAGGCTGGTGAAACTGGGCAACGCCACCTTTCCGATCCTGGTGCTCAATGGCGATCGCGGCGACGGCGACGCGGCGCTGATCAAAGAAGGCGCCCTCGAGGCGTTCGAAGTCAAGGGGGTTCCGATCCTGAGGGAATACGACACGCCGAATTGGTCTGCGAGCAACGCTCGGCGCGAGGTGGAACAGACGATCGCGACGACCAGCGACCGCGACTTCGGCGCCGTCTACACCGCCAATGACGACATCGCGAGTGGCGCAATCGCGGCGATGAAGCCGGTCGGCATCTACCTGCCGGCGAGACCGACGACCGGGCAGGACGCGACCGTCGCCGGCCTGCGGCGGATCCTCGCCCGTGAGCAGTACATGACCGTCTACAAGCCGGTCGAGCCCGAGGCCACGATTGCCGCTGAAGTCGCTGTCGCCCTCGCCGAAGGTGACGATCTGCCCGAGGAGAGAACCGGCGAAAAAGTCGACAACGGAGAGACCGGCGTTCCGTCCACGCTGCTCGAAGCGGTGGCGGTCAACAGAGCCGCCATCAAGGACACGGTGATCAAAGACGGGTTCGTCTCCCCCGCGGAGCTGTGCACCAAGGCATACGCCGAGGCGTGCCGGGAAATGGGGATCTCTTAGCGGTCAGGTGTGGTGCCGGACCCCTCGAGGCGCTACCTTTGGGACTGAAGTTTGCGGCGAGCGGGTAAGGGCAGGGCGAAAGGAGAACGCTCATGTCCCACTCAGGTCCTAAGCACCTCGCGGCAGCGGCATTCCTCATTGCGATTCTCGTCTTCATCATCGGCTGCGGGGGGAGCAGCGGCGGCGGTGGTGCGACGATCGCTCTGCTGCTTCCCGAAAACGAAACGCCCCGCTATGAGTCCGACGACAGGCCGGACTTCGAAAAGGCAGTCGAAGAAGAATGCGAAGACTGCGAAGTCCTCTACAGCAACGCCGGCGGCGATGCGGAAAAACAGCAGAGCCAGGCGGAAGCGGCGCTGACCCAGGGGGCTGACGTTCTCGTCGTCGACCCGATGGATTCCAAATCAGCGGCGGCGATCGCCGAAAAGGCGAAGGCCCAGAACGTCCCGGTGGTCAGCTACGACCGCCTGATCGAAAACGGCGAAGTCGACGCTTACATCTCCTTTGACAACAAAAAAGTCGGCGAACTGCAAGCCGAAACGCTTGCCGACAAACTGAAAGAAGACGGCAGCGCCAACGGCCCGATCATCATGATCAACGGCGACCCGGCCGACCCCAACGCGGCTCTCTTCAAAGAAGGGGCCCACAACGGCTTCGAAGCGGCCGGGGTGCAGATCGCCAAGGAATACGACACGCCCGGCTGGTCCGCCGAAAACGCCCAGCGCGAGGCGCAGCAGGCGATCACCGCACTTGGCAGCAACGGGTTCGCCGGTATCTACGCCGCCAACGACGACACCGGCGGCGGCGCGATTGCGGCGATGAAAGGCGCCGGGATCAACCCCGCCGAAAAGCCCGTCACCGGCCAGGACGCGACCGTTGCCGGTCTGCAGCGGATCCTCGCCGGACAGCAGTACATGACGGTGTACAAGGAAATCGAACCCGAGGCCCAGATCAGCGCCGAAATCGCCATCGCGCTCGCCGAAGGCGAAGAAGTGCCGCAGGACAAAATCACCGAAGAAGTCGACAACGGCAAGGTCAAAGTGCCCTCCGTCCTGCTCAAACCGATCGCCGTGACCAAAGGCAACGTCAAGAGCACGGTGGTCGCCGACGAATTCGTCTCCGTATCCGAACTCTGTACCGGGCCGTACAAACAGGCCTGTAAGGAAGCGGGGATCTCCTAGGGCGCCGGGAGCGGAGCGATGAGCTCGACGAACGGCGCGCTCCTCGAGCTGGATGGAGTGAGCAAGCGATTCGGCCCGGTCCAGGCTCTGGACCGGGTCGACTTCGTCGTCCACGCCGGTGAGGTAGTCGGCCTGGTCGGCGACAACGGTGCCGGCAAGTCGACCTTGGTGAAGACGATCGCCGGCATCCATTCGGCCGATGCGGGTCGGATGCGTTTCGACGGTCGCGAGATCAAGGTCTCGCGACCCCAGGACGCGACCCAGCTCGGGATTGCCACTGTCTACCAGGACCTCGCCCTCTGCGACAACCTCGATGTCGTCGCCAACATCTTCCTCGGCCAGGAGGAGGTCTCGACCGGCACGGGGGAGATCTCGCGTCAGCTCGACGAGGCGAAGATGGAGCACCGCGCCGGCGAGCTGCTCTCCAGCCTCGCCGTGACCATCCCGAGCATGCGCACCGAGGTCGGGACGCTCTCGGGCGGTCAGCGCCAGCAGGTCGCAGTCGCGCGTTCGCTTCTCGGCGAGCCGCGGGTCGTGCTGCTCGACGAGCCCACGGCCGCGCTCGGGGTGCCGCAGACCAAACAGGTGCTGGAGTTGATCGGGCGCCTGCGCGAGCGGGGGCTGGGGGTGGTCGTGATCAGCCACAACCTGGCGAACGTCTTCGAAGTCGCGGACCGGATCGTGGTCCTGCGTCTCGGCCGGGCCGCAGGCGACTTCAAAGCCGAACAGACGACCGAGGAGCACGTCGTCTCGGCGATCACGGGTCTCGGCGAGGACGCGAGCGGCAACGAAAAGGGCGACAAGAAAGAGGAACGGCAATGAAAAGCGAGGGGGTCACCGTTCCGGCATCGACCGCCGCGAGCCGGCAGGGCATCTTCAGCGGCGAGTCCCTGCGCCGCCTCGTCCAAGGCGACCTTGCCTCCGCCCGCGTCGTCCTCGGCCTCGCCCTGATCTGGATCATCTTCCAGTCCCAGAACGACCGTTTCCTCTCCGCCGAGAACCTGACCAACCTGATGCTGCAGATCACGGCCATCGGTCTGATCTCGGTCGGCATCGTCTACGTACTGCTGCTGGGTGAGATCGACCTCTCGGTCGGCGCGGTGAGTGGCCTCGCGGCGGCGGTGATGGCGGTCCTCAACGTCAAGCATGGTTGGAGCCCCTATCTCGCGATCGTCGCGGCGGTCCTCGTCGGCACCGCGATCGGGCTGCTCCAGGGCTCTCTCTTCAGTCGCTTCGTCATCCCCTCGTTCGTCGTGACCCTCGCAGGGTTACTGGCCTGGCAGGGGGCGCTGCTGCAGGTCCTCGGATCCACCGGTTCGATCAACCTCACCGACCCCAAAATCACCGGACTCGCGAACACCTTCTACTCCGACGCGGCGGGCTGGGCCTTCTGTGCGATCGTCATCGCCGCTTACGCCGCGGTCGTCTTCATAGGCCACAGGCGCCGCGTCGCGGCGGGCTTGGCCGGGGAGAGCATGCAGGCGCTCGTACTTCGGGTGGTTCTGGTGGCGGCGATCGCGATCGTCGCCGTGGCGATCCTCAACTCCGACCGCGGCGTTCCCCTGGCGGTTCTTATCCTGCTCGCCTTCGTCGTCGGCATGGAGTACGTGGTCAAGCGCACCCGCTTCGGTCGCCATGTCTACGCGGTAGGCGGCAGCGCCGAGGCGGCCCGCCGCGCCGGCATCCGGGTCAACGGCGTGCGAGTGGCGGTCTTCGCCATCTCCGGCTCGATGGCGGCGATCGGCGGCATCATGGCCGCATCGCGCCTGCTGGCGGTCAATCAGGGCTCGGGCGGCAGCGAACTGTTGCTGCTCGCGATCGCCGGTCCCGTCATCGCCGGCACCAGCCTTTTCGGCGGCCGCGGCTCGGTCTGGACCGCACTGCTCGGCGCTTTGGTGATTGGCTCGATCTCCAACGGCATGGACCTCCTCGCCCTCTCCTCCGCGGTCAAGTTCATGGTCACCGGCGGCGTCCTGCTTCTAGCAGTCCTAGTCGACGCAATTGCCCGTCAGCAACGCCAGGCAGCCGGTCGGGTCTGACCGCCCCCCACCATGACGAAGTCTATGTTTGGCCCCTGTGAGGGGCACAACATGGAGTTCGTCTCTAGTCGGAGATCAGCAGCGAGGCGCCGATCGCGCCGCCGAGGTCGCCGAGCGAGGCGACGCGCACGGCGGGTGGGCGCTCGTCGACGAAGAGGTGCTTGGCCATCTCCTTTGTCAGCGGCTCCATGTAGCGGTCGCCGAAGCGGATGCCGAGGCCGCCGCCGATGATCACCGCTTCCGGATCGAGCAGATTGACGGCCGAGGCTATCCCCGTGCCGAGGGCCTCGATCGCGCGGTCGATCAGCTTCGTCGCGAGGTGGTCCCCGTGGTCGACGGCGCGCTCCCAGATGCCGCTGGTCAAGCGGGGTTTCTCGTGCTTCTCCATCAGCTTGAAGAGGTCGGTCTTGTGGCCCTCTTCGTACTCGCGGCGCGCCTCGGCTTCCATCGCTGAACGTCCCGCGTAGGCCTCCATGCAGCCCTTGCGCCCGCAGGGGCACTTGGCGCCGCCGCGCTTGACGACCATGTGGCCGATCTCGCCGGCCGCGCCGCGGCCGAGCCAGGGCTTGCCGTCGAGGACGAGGCCGCCGCCGACGCCGGTTCCCCAGAAGACTCCGATCAGGCTCTGGAACCCGCGCCCGGCGCCGAGGTGGAACTCGGCCTCGGTCGCCACCTGCACGTCGTTGCCGACCCGGACCTCGGTGCCCAGCGATTTCGAGAGGGTCTCGCCGAGCGGGAAGCTGCCTTCCCATCCCGGCAGGTTGCGGGCGGTGGAGACGACGCCGGTCCTCTCGTCGGCATCGCCCGGCGAGCCGACGCCGATGCCGCGCAGGTCCTCGGGTTTGACGCCCGCGGCGGAGGCAGCCTCGCGCAGGGCGTCCCCCATTGCGCCCGCTACGCCGGCCGGGCCGCCCGTGGTGGGAGTCGGCTGCCGCGCTTCGCCGACGACTTTGCCGCCGGCGTCGACGATCGCCGTCTGGATCTTGGTCCCGCCGAGGTCGATGCCGCCGCGCAGTCGGTCGCCGCTCGAGGCGCTCATGGCTTCAATCCGAATCCGTCGCTTGCGTAGTAGGCGATCACGAAGAGGACTCCGCCGACGATTATCAGCCAGTAGTACCAGTACCGCCCGCCGCGTTGCTTGTGGATCGCCATGGTCAGGCGTCGCCCGGCGCGGCACCCTGCAGCACGCCGATCAGCTCCTGGCTGAGCGGGTCGTCCTTGACCCCGACTCCGACCAGCGTCGCCTTCTCGCCCTCCGCCGGCGACTCGATCGTCAGCGCGGTCATCCCCGACTTGCGCTCGGTGCCGATCTTCAGGCCCGGGCGATCCCAGGCGGCCGCCTCCTCCTTGATCTTGTAGTTGCGACCCTTGAAGCCGAAGTTGAAGGCGTAGAGCTTGTCGGGGGTCACGGCCAGCATCACGCGCTCGGGTAGGCCGCCCGCTTTCTTCTTGTTGAACAGCTTGATCCCGGCGTAGACGATCCCGCCGAGCTGCGCCTTGGAGGCGACCGTGGTGGCTGCGGCGCCGCCGCGCCGGAATCCCGCTGCGGCCAGCACCTCTTCGCCGTTGACGTGTGGCGCCACCAGATCGCGGTACTTCTGCCGCCACTCGACGACCTGCTCCGGACTCATCTCGAACATCGCCATGATCGCTCTCCTGCTGGGGGCCGGACTTGCGAGCCGACCCTACTCCCGGAGGCTTTGGAAAGCTAGGTTTGTGGACGAGCGGCGCGGTTGGCGACTCTGGTGGGCGAAGCGGCGCTGGTACGAGCGCAATCGGCGGCCCCTGCGGCGCTGGCGGTTGGCCCGGCAAGCGGCCCGCGGCGGCTTCTATATCCGCCGCCCGGTCGAGGGGGAGCTGCTCGAGGCGCTCGAGGAGGGCCGCCTGCGGATCGGGCAGGGGACGCTGCTCGAGCCCGGCTGCTGGTTGACCCTTTCGCCCCAGGCCCAGATCGAGATCGGCGCCGGTTGCTTCCTCAACCGCAACACGATGCTGGCCGCCTACGAGCGGATCGAGATCGGCGATCACACGATGTTCGCCAACGGCTGCTTCGTCGGCGACGCCGAGCACCGCTTCGACGACCCGAACACGCCGATCACCTGGCAGGGCTTCACCAGCAAGGGTCCGGTCAAGATTGGCGCCAACTGCTGGTTCGGGGTCAATTGCGCGGTTACCAGCGGCGTCACGATCGGCGACCGCTGCGTGATCGGCGCAAACTCCGTGGTGACGGGAGACCTGCCCGCGGGCTCGATCGCCGCGGGCGCCCCCGCCCGTGTGATCAAACCCATAGATTTCTGCCGCTGAGTGCCTATACTCGGAAATCGGCCGTGACCCGCCAAGGGCATGGACCTTCCCATGAACCTCGCATTGACTGAGCCGTTGCACGCACGAGCAGGCGTGAAGTTCGTCCGCCGCAAGGACGACCTGCGGGCGCTGCTTGCCCCCGCGCGCCACGAGGGCCGTTCGATCGGCCTGGTGCCGACGATGGGCTACCTGCACGAGGGTCACCTCTCGCTGCTGCATGCCGCCCGCGCGGAGTGCGACCTGGTTGTGATGAGCCTCTTCGTCAACCCGACCCAGTTCGGCCCCGGCGAGGACCTGGACCGCTATCCGCGCGACGAGGAGCGCGACGCCGAGCTGGCAGGTGAGGCCGGCGTCGATCTGATCTACGCGCCCGCGGTCGAGGAGGTCTATCCCGAGGGCTTCTCGACGGGAGTCGAGGTCGTTGGGTTGACCGAGGTCCTCTGCGGCGATCCCGGTCGGCGCGGTCCCGACCACTTTCGCGGCGTCACCACGGTCGTCGCCAAGCTCTTCAACAGCGTCGGGCCCGATGTCGCCTACTTCGGTCAGAAGGACGCTCAGCAGCTGACGGCGATCCGGCGTATGGTCCGCGACCTCGACATCCCGGTCCGGATCGAGGCACTGCCGATCGTGCGCGAGCCCGACGGCCTCGCGATGAGCTCGCGCAACGCCTACCTCGGAGCCGAGGATCGACAGCGGGCGACGGCGCTCTCCCGGGCGCTGCGCGAGGTCGCCCGCGCCGCCCGCGCCGGCTCGCTTGCCGCCGCGCTCGACGCCGGCCGGCGCGAGCTGGAGGCGGCGGGAGTCGAGCCGGAGTACCTCGAGGCCCGCGACGCGGAGAACTTGGAGCCGGTGGCCGAGCTGAACGGCCGTCCGGTACTGGTAGCGGTCGCCGCGCAGTTCGGCAAGGCGCGACTCATAGACAACGTGGAACTTCCCGCCGGCCGGCCTGAAGGTGGACGAGTAGGCCACTTTCAGGTCCGTCGGCCAGAAAAGGAGAACTGATGCAGAGGCAGATGCTCAAGTCCAAGATCCACCGCGCGACGGTCACTGATTGCGATGTCGACTACATAGGCAGCATCACCGTCGACACCGAGCTGATGGCGAGCGCCGACCTGATCACCAACGAGCAGGTCCACGTCTGGGACATCGACAACGGCGCCCGCTTCGTCACCTATGTGATCGACGGCGAGCCGGGATCCGGGACGATGCAGGTCAACGGCGCTGCTGCCCACTTGACCCGGCCGGGTCACAAGATCATCGTCGCCTCCTTCGGCGCCTACGACGAGAGCGACCTTGAGACCTACTCGCCGGTCGTCGTCCACGTCGACGACGACAACGCCGCCGTCGCCGTCGACAGCCACCCCGAGGTTCTGCTCTCGCAGGAGGTCCTGTCATGAGCGATCGCCGCCCCGTCACCCTGCCCCGCCTGGCCGAGATGAAGCAGGCAGGCGAACCGATCGTGATGGTCACCGCCTACGACTACCCCTCGGCGAGGGTCGCCGAGGAGGCCGGTGTCGATCTCGTTCTCGTCGGCGACACGGCAGCGATGGTCGTGCTCGGGTATCCCGGCACCGAGGCGGTCTCGATGGACGAGATGGTGATGCTCGGCAAGGCGGTGCGCCGCGGCGTGAAGACGCCGCTGATGGTCGGCGACATGCCGATGGGCAGCTACGAGGCGAGCAACGAGCTCGCCGTGCAGAGTGCCCAGCGGCTGGTCAAGGAGACCGGCTGCCAGGTGGTCAAGCTGGAGGCCGGTGGAACCTCGGTCGAGCGGGCGCGGGCGATCGTCCGCGCCGGCATCCCGGTGATGGGCCATGTCGGTCTGACCCCACAGACGGCGACCGCCCTGGGCGGTTACAAGACCCAGGGCAAGACCGCGCAGGGGGCGATCCAGCTGCTCGAGGACGCCCTTGCCCTGCAGTCGGTCGGCTGCTTCGCGATCGTCTTCGAGGCGGTCCCGGCGGCGATCGCCGAGGCGATCGCCCAGCGCCTCGAGATCCCGGCGATCGGGATTGGCGCGGGACGGGCCACGGCGGGACAGGTGCTCGTCTACCACGACCTGCTCGGGATCACGACCGGGCGTTCGCCCAAATTCGTCAAGCGCTACGCCGAGATCCACGCGGCGATGGTCGACGGCGTCAGCCGTTACGCGCAGGAGGTGCGCAGCCACCGTTTCCCCGAGCCCGAGCACGTCTACGGGGTCGAGCCGGAGGAGCTGGCCGAGTTCCAGCGCTACCTGGAGCAGAAGGTCGGGATCGGCTCCACGGCGTCATGGGTTTGGGAGCCGCTGCCGTGAGGAGGTATCCCGGCAGGGGCTCCACTTAACTTTTTCCGAAGGCAGTTGTCGGCTGTCCGCCGGCGTCGCCGCGGAAAAAGTACAAGACGTTCCGCCCCTGCCGGGATACCTCCCGTGCGGCGTTAGCATTGCCCCGATGACGGCCGAGGAGCGGCGTGCGGAGCTGGTCTCTCTCTACGAAGAGGTCAAGGCGTGCACTAAATGTCCGTTGCACGAGACGCGGACCAAAGCTGTGTTTGGGGCGGGGAACGCCGACGCCGAGGTGATGTTCGTCGGCGAGGCGCCCGGGGCCGAAGAGGATCGTCAGGGGCTGCCCTTCGTCGGCCGCGCCGGGCAGCTGCTCAACCAGATGCTCGAGGGCATCGGGCTTTCGCGGGATGACGTCTTCATCGCCAACGTGCTGAAGAGCCGCCCGCCCGGAAATCGCGATCCCCAGCCGCTGGAGATCGAAGCCTGCCGTCCTTACCTGTTCGAGCAGGTGAGGCTGATCGAGCCGCGCGTCGTCTGCACCCTGGGCAACTTCGCGACCAAGCTGCTGAGCGGCAACCCGGCCGGGATCACGCGGGTGCGGGGAACACCGCAGGTGCACGAGCTGGGCGGTCGCACGGTCTTTCTGCTGCCGCTCTTTCACCCGGCGGCCGCGCTGCGCACGCCGGCGGTCAAGGAGACGCTGCAGGCCGACTTCGAGCTGCTGCCGCAGCTGCTCTCCGGGCCGCCTCCCGGCGGGGTGGATCTGGAGGAGCAGGTCGAGGAGGAGCCGGCGCCCGCCCAGCCCGAGCCGCCGGCCGATCAGCTCGACATGTTCGGTTGAGCGGCGTGGGGGAGGCGGTCGAGAGCGGCTCCGCGGCCGAGACCGAATCCGTCGGGGCGCGGCTTGCCGCCGGCCTCGGTCCGGGCGACGTCGTCGTCGTCCACGGCGAGCTGGGCGCCGGCAAGACGACCCTGATCCGCGGCGCCTGCCGGGCGCTCGGGGTCGAGGGGCCGGTCACCTCGCCCACCTTCACGATCGGCCAGCGTTACCACGGTCGTCTGCCGGTATCCCACCTCGATCTCTACCGCCTCGGCGGGCTCGAGGACGAGGACCCGGCGCTGCTCGAGGACTACCTCGACGCCGCCTCGGTCGCATTCCTCGAGTGGCCCACCCTGGCGCAGCCGCAGCTGTCCGGCCGGCGCGTCCTGGAGGTCCGCCTCGTCCATCTCGACGGCGATAGGCGGCAAATAGAATGGGGCGGCGCATCGGCGCCCAGATAAGCGTGTTTTGGAGGGGGATGCTGCCCTGTAGCATCGCCCGCGTAGGCAAATCGAAGGAGGAACGCGCCACATGAGGGGACTGAAGACGCTGACGGCGATCGGGTTGGGGTTGGCTCTGTTGGTCAGCGCATCTTCGGCTTCGGCGAAAGGCGCGGCGTTCAAGCACTACGTTGCCTGCGGTCTCTCGCAGAAGGCGAAACCGGCGCACATCTGCCAGAAGTCGCGCAAAAAGGGCGCCTTCTTCCGCAGTAACAGGGGCGACGTCTTCTACACGGTCTGCGTCAAATTCCCGACCAAAAAAAACCTCTGCGCACCCAAACAGGAAGCGGTCAAGGGCACGCTCTACGTCAACAAGATCACCTCCAACATCCCCGGCAAGCACCGGGTGAGCTGGTTCGTGCGGGGCAAGCGGGTCGGTTCCTTCATCTTCACGGTTTCGGAGTAGCGGAACGCTGATAACCGTCGGCTTCGACACGGCGACCGCCGACACCGCCGTCGCCGCGGTGGGCGACGGCGAGGTGCTCCACGAGGCGCTGCTCGGTCTTTCCGAGAAGGGCGGCCCGCAGCACACCACGGCGCTGCTGGGGGAGCTCGAGCTGGCGGCGGAGGCCGCCGGCGGCTGGGCGGCGGTCGACCGGATCGCGGTCGGCGTCGGTCCCGGCTCTTTCACCGGCCTGCGCGTGGGGATCGCCACCGCGCGGGCGCTCGCCCTGAGCGCCGGTCTGCCACTGAGCGGCGCCGGCACCCTCGATGCCCTGGGACGCGGTCTCGGCGAGCTGGCCGACGGCCGGCGCTGCCTCGCTGTCCTCGATGCCCGCCGCGGCGAGGTTGCGGCGGCCGTCTTTGCGGCGGCGGGCGAGCGGCTGTGGGGGCCTTGGCTGGGGACCCCGGAGGAGCTTGCCACGCGGATCCCCGCGTTACCCGAGGCGGCGCTGTGCGGCGGATCTGGCGCGGTACGATTTCGACAGCAGTTGACGAATCGGGCTGTCGAGATCCCTGACGACGCCGACCCCGTGCACCGCGTCGCCGCGCGGCACATCTGCGCACTTGCGGCGGCCGGTTCGGGCGAGGACGAGTCGGGCTCCGTCGCCCCGATCTACCTGAGGCCCCCCGATGCAGAACGGTGGCGTGAGCGAGACTCTCTCCAAGCAGCCGAGTGAGCTGAGCGGCGATCCGCCGGTGCGGCGGCTTGCCTACAGCGACCTGCCGGCTGTGATCTCGATCGAGCGGCGCTCCTTCCCGGCGCCGTGGTCGCTGGCGATGTTCGTGCTCGAGCTCTCGAAGCCGTCGGGCATCTGCCTCGCCGCGACCGAGGGCGACGAGCTGCTCGGCTACCTCGTCTGCTCCCGCTACGACCGCGTCTGGCATGTGATGAACGTCGCCGTCGCTCCGCAACGCCGCCGGCGCGGCGTCGCCAGTCGCCTGATCTCGCAGCTGATCGCCGAGGCCGGCGCCGAGCTCCCCTTCACGCTCGAGGTGCGGGTCTCCAATCGCGATGCGATCGCGATGTACGAGCGGCTCGGCTTCCGCTCGGCCGGCGTGCGGCCTCGCTACTACCAGGACAACGGCGAGGACGCCCTGATCATGTGGCTGGATTGAGCTCCTTGATCCTGGCGATCGAGACCTCCTGCGACGACACCTGCGCCGCCGTCGTCGACGGCGCGGACATCCTCTCCAACCTGATCTCCTCGCAGGACGAGGCGCACGCGAAGTTCGGCGGGATCGTCCCCGAGGTCGCCTCGCGCCATCACCTCGATCTGGCCGTGCCGGTGGTCGAGGCGGCGCTCGCCGAGGCCGCTGTTTCGCTCGACCGGATCGAGGCGGTAGCGGTCACCGCCGGCCCCGGCCTGATCGGTGCGCTCCTGGTCGGTCTCAGCACCGCCAAGGCGATCGCCGCGCCGCGCCGCCTGCCCTTGATCCCGGTCGACCACCTGCAGGGACACGTCGCCGCCAACTTCCTCGCCCCGGAACCGCTCGAGCCGCCCTTCCTCTGCCTGGTGGCGAGCGGCGGCCACACGATGTTGGCGGGGGTGCGCGACCACGCCGGCCACGAGGTGCTCGGGCAGACGCTCGACGACGCCGCCGGCGAGGCCTTCGACAAGGTCGCCCGCCTGCTCGGCCTCGGCTTTCCCGGCGGCCCGGCGCTGCAGCGGCTCGCCGAGAATGGCGACCCGGCGGCGTTCGAGCTACCGGTGGCGATGGCGCGAGATCCGGGGCTGGACTTCAGCTTCAGCGGCCTCAAGACGGCGCTCGTCTACCTCTGTCGCGACCTCGGGCCCGACGGGGTGCAGGCGCGCCGTGCAGACCTGGCCGCCAGTTTCCAGGCAGCCGCCGTCGGACAGCTGATCTCGAAACTGAAGCGGGCGTTGAAGCGCGGCGACTGGGAGGCGGTGGCGCTGGGCGGCGGCGTCGCCGCCAACGGCCCGCTGCGCGAGGCGGTGGCGGCGCTCTGCGAGGAACGCGGCGTGAGGCTCAAGCTGGTGCCGCTGAAGCTCTGCACCGACAACGCCGCGATGATCGGCTCCGCCGCCCGCTTCGCGCCGGCGCTGCCCTACCCGGACTACCTCTCTTACGACGCGTTCCCCAGCAGCCGCCCGCCTGTGCCGGCATGAGCGCCGAGCTCATCCTCTACTCGCGGCCGGGCTGCCACCTCTGCGAGCAGGCGTTGGAGGAGCTCGTCGCGCTGCACGGGGAGGGCTACCGCTTCGAGCTGCGCGAGGTCGACATCGAGAGCGACGACGCCCTCCTGCGCAGCATGCTCGAGCGCATTCCGGTGCTCGAGCTGAACGGCGAGGTCGTCTCCGAGCTGGTCCTGGACCAAACCTCCGTTCGGGCCCGGCTCGATACTGTGGGGGCCGATGATTGAGGAGGCCGTGGAGGATCGCGGAGTGCCGGGAGGACTGATCGCCGATGGCGAGCGTCTCTCGCTCGGTGTCGCCGCACGCCTCTCGCGCTACCTGCAGGTGCTGATCCAGGCCCGCAAGATGGGCCGCGAGACGATCTCCTCGCAGGAACTCTCCGACTACACCCACATCAATCCGACCCAGATCCGCCGCGATCTCTCCGGCTTCGGCAAGTTCGGCAAGCGCGGCGTCGGCTACAACGTCGATTCGCTGGTCGCGGAGATCCGCAAGATCCTGCGCACCTCGGGCCAGCACAACATCGCCCTCTTCGGCGCCGGCAACCTCGGCCAGGCGATCGCCAGCTCCGACATCTTCGCCGACCACGGCTTCGAGGTCGTCGCCATGTTCGACATCGACCCCTCCGTGGTCGGCTCGCAGGTCGGCAGCCTGCAGGTACGCGATTTCGGCGAGCTCGAGGCGGTCGTCTCCGAGCAGGAGATCGTCGTCGGCGTGCTGGCGGTCCCTGCCGCCGCGGCCCAGGCCGTCGCCGACCGCCTGGTCGAGGCCGGGGTGAAGATCATCTTCAACTACTCCGAGCAGCTGCTGCAGGTCCCGCCGGAGGTGACGGTGCACACCTCGAGCCCCGCTGTCGATCTCCTCTACGCGCTCTACTTCTACCTGGCCTGAAACGGAGCTCGATCCCTTGTCCCTGGACCTCGACCTGGCTCGGGAGAGATTCGAGTCCTCGACCGACTTCACCATCGGCCTCGAGGAGGAGTTCGCGATCCTTGACCCGCTCACGCTGGAGCTGGAGCATCGCTTCGAGGATCTCTACGCAGCCTGTAAGAAGGACGGAGTGCTGGCCGGCTCGGCGGCGGGCGAGCTGATCGCTTCCGAGATCGAGATCCGCTCTGGACGCTCGACCGACTTCGCCGCGGCAATGGACGCCCAGGGCGAGGCACGCAGCCGCCTCTTCGAGCTGGCCGACGGGATGGGTTTGGCGCTGGCGGCGATGGGCACGCATCCCTGGGCCAACTACCTCGACCAGCGGATCATCGACACGCCCCACTACAACCGGCTTCGGCACGAACTGGGCTGGGTCGCACAGCGCAACAACACCTGGAGCCTGCACGTCCATATGGGGGTGCGCGGCGCCGACCGCGCGATAGCGGTGTGCGACTGGATGCGCGAGCTGCTGCCGCTGCTGCTCGCGGTCTCGGCCAACTCGCCCTTCCTCGATCGGCGCGACAGCGGCCTGCACACCGTGCGCACCGAGATCTTCACCCGCACCTTCCCACGCTGCGGCGTGCCCAGTCCGTTCGTCGACTGGAACAGCTACGCAGAGTTCGTCGGCATGCTGCAACGCACCGGCACCGTGGTCGAGTCCACCCAGCTCTGGTGGAGCGTCCGTCCCCACCATGAGTTCGGCACGGTCGAGGTGCGGATCTGCGACGCGCAGACGCGCGGCGAGGAGTCGTTTGGCGTGGCCGCGCTGATCGCCGCCTGCATCGCCCAGACGGCACTCGACTACGACGAGCGCGGCTACGAGGGCGCCGGCGCGCCGCTGCGCGACCGCGAGATCGAGGAGAACCTCTGGCGGGCGATCCGCCACGGGATGAGCGGCAAGCTGATCGATTTCCGCCGCGGCGAGGAGGTCGAGGCACGAGCGGTACTGGAGGGCCTGCTCGAGTGGACGGCGCCGGCTCGCACCGCGCTCGGCATCGATCCACAGTTGCCGGAGCACAACGGCGCCCAGCGGGCGCGCGAAGCCTTCGACGCCGGTGCCTCGATCGAGGACGTCTACCGCGACGCGGTGCACGAGACGCACCGCACCTACGCCCCCGCCAAGCAGGCAGCGTAGGGCGGAAAACGCGGTATCCGCGGCCCCTTATAGACTCCCGCGCCGCTTAAACCCAGCCGGAGGAACCGAACTTGACCAGCTTCTTGACCGAATACGGAGTCGTCGTTGCGCTTGTCTGCGCAGGGGCGGCAGTGCTCTACGGATTGATCGTCACGCAACGCCTGCTGAAGAAATCACCGGGCAACGAGCGGATGCAGGAAATTTCGGGCGCGGTGCAGGAGGGGGCCAAGGCCTACCTCAACCGTCAGTACACGATCATCGCCGCCGTCGCGGTGCCGATCGCGATCGTGCTCTGGCTCCTGCAGGACTACAAGACCGCGATCGGCTTCGTGATCGGCGGCGTCCTCTCGGGTGCGACCGGCTTCATCGGGATGAACCTCTCGGTGCGCGCCAACTCGCGTGTCGCCGAGGCGGCCCGCGGCGGCGTTCCGCCGGCCCTCGACGTCGCCTTCAAAGGCGGCTCGGTCACCGGTCTGCTCGTCGTCGGCCTGGCCCTATTCGGTGTCGCCGGCTACTTCGGCCTGCTCGTTCTCACCGGCTCGAGCGACAAGGAGGCCGTCGACGCGCTTGTCGGCCTCGGCTTCGGCGGCTCGCTGATCTCCGTCTTCGCCCGGCTCGGCGGCGGCATCTTCACCAAGGCAGCCGACGTCGGCGCCGACCTGGTCGGCAAGGTCGAGGCGGGGATCCCCGAGGACGACCCGCGCAACCCGGCCGTGATCGCCGACAACGTCGGCGATAACGTCGGCGACTGCGCCGGGATGGCTGCCGACTTGTTCGAGACCTACGCGGTCACCTCGGTCGCGGTGATGCTGCTCGGCGTCCTCACCTTCACCGGCTCGGGCGGCGACTTCGCCCGCGAGGTTGCGATCTTCCCGCTGGTCATCGGCGCCGTCGCGATCATCGCCTCGATCATCGGCGCGCTTTCGGTGCGGACCAAATCGGACCGGGTCGAGGGAGCCCTGTACCAGGGCCTGATCATCTCCGGGATCCTCTCGATCGCGGCCTTCTACCCGGTCACCGACTGGCTGATGAGCGACCCGGTGCGGCTCGGCCTCAGCACCGCGGCGAAGTCGGTCACCGTCACCGACCTCTGGCTCTGCGCGGTGATCGGCGTTGCGGTCACGGCGCTACTTTTTGTCATCACCGAATTCTATACCTCGACCCGCTTCCGGCCGGTGAAGACGATCGCCAAGGCCTCCGAGACGGGGCACGCGACCAACATCATTCAGGGGCTGGCTCAGGGCTTCCAATCGACCGCGGCTCCGGCGCTGGTTCTGGCGCTGGCGATCCTCGCCGCCAACGAGCTCGCCGGCATCTACGGCATCGGCATCGCCGTGATGGCGCAGCTCTCGCTCTGCGGTCTGATCGTCGCGCTTGACGCTTTCGGGCCGATCACCGACAACGCCGGCGGGATTGCCGAGATGGCCGATCTGCCGGAGGACGTCCGCAATGTCACCGACCCGCTCGATGCGGTCGGCAACACGACCAAGGCAGTCACCAAGGGTTACGCGATCGGCTCGGCCGCCCTTGCCGCCCTGGTCCTCTTTGCGGCCTTCAAGAGCGAACTCGCCGAGGAAGCGCCGGCCGGATTCGATCTCAACGGCCTCTTCAACCTGAGCAGCCCCGACGTCCTGATCGGGCTGATCGTCGGCGGCATGATGGTCTACCTGTTCGCGGCGTTCGCGATCGAGGCCGTCGGCCGCGCCGGCGGTCAGGTGGTCGAACAGGTCCGCGAGCAGTTCCGCGAACACCCGGGCATCATGGAGGGCACCGAAAAACCCGACTACGGGAAAACGGTCAGCATCGTCACCCTGGCGGCGCAGAAGGAGATGATCCTGCCCGCGTTGATCCCGATTGCCGTTCCTGTCATCGTCGGCATACTCAGCGTCGACGCCCTCGGTGGCCTGCTGATCGGCGTCATCGTCGTCGGCCTCTTCGCGGCGATCTCGATGACCGCCGGCGGCGGCGCCTGGGACAACGCCAAGAAGCTGATCGAGGACGGCGCCCACGGCGGCAAAGGCTCTCCGGCCCATGAAGCGTCGGTGACCGGCGACACGGTCGGCGATCCCTACAAGGACACGGCCGGCCCGGCGATCAACCCGATGATCAAGGTGGCGAACATCGTCGCCATCCTGATTATCCCGATTGTCCATTTCTAGGTGTTGGCGAGCGGGAGGGGCGGGGTGCCCCTCCCGCTTGCTGGGTTTTCGCCCGCCGGCGCCCGCGGCTGCCCGCCATCGCGGTGGGGGCGAAAACAGGACGCCGCTGCGCGAGAGGGGCACCCCGCCCCTCCTTCACGAGCGCCGCGGAATGGTCGCGCGTTCTTCGGAGGCGCGCTCAGTGTCGCTGTAGCTGGGCTGTTGCTTTTGGCGCCAGTGGCGCTTGCGGCGCCGGCCAATGACGAATTCGCGAACCGGATCGACTTGAGTGGGCCGTTGCCGGTCGAGGAGACCGGGACGAACGTCGCCGCGACCCAACAGGTAGGCGAGCAGCCGCACGAGTTTCTTTACGAACCCGCCGAACATTCCGTCTGGTTCAGCTGGGAGGCGGAGGACACCGAATGGGTGACGGTTTCGACCTGTGGGAGCGACTTCGACACTCTGCTGGGCGTCTACAGCGGTAGCTCGTTGTCCCTTCTCGAGAAGGTGGTACCCGGCAAGGAAGGAACTCGGTTCGACTGCGGTCCCGGCGGTCAGCAGGTCACTTTCCGAGCGCTCGCTGGCACGAGCTACGAGATCAGGGTGGACGGGGACCTCTCCCCCCAGCCTCCGGCTGCCACCGAAGGCTCGATCGCGCTCGAAATAGCCTCGACCCCGGCGCCGGCCAACGACGACTTCGCGGACGCGCAGACGGTGACGGCCGAATCGCTCGAAGGTGGGACCTTTCATCGCGTCGACGTTCCCGGCTTCAACTGGAACGCCACCAAGGAGCTCGGCGAGCCGGCGCACGCCGATGACCAGGGGGGAGCCTCGATTTGGTATTCCTGGACCGCCCCGGCGAGTGGCGAGGCATCGGTGGTCGTCTCCGGCGCACTCGAAGCCGTGCTTGGTGTCTACACCGGTACCTCGCTGAGTGAGCTGACTCCCGTTGCGACGCCGACATCCTTTTCAGGAGAAGTCAACGTGCATGTCACCGCCGGCACCGCCTATCGGATCGCCGTCGACGGAATGTTCGACGGCGGGGCCGGGATGGCTTCGATGGGTCGGATCACCTTCCTGATCTATCTGACCGTCCCTCAGCCTTACCTTCAGACGAGCATCCCCTTTGCATCGGCGCCCTCCGTGGCTGACCAGGCGGCACCGGAGACGATGATCGTCAGGCGCGACGTCAGGCCGGGTAGACGCAGGGCAACCTTCGCATTCCGCTCCAGCGAGACGGCCGGGACGTTCCTCTGCAAGCTCGACGCGCGCAAGCTCTCCAGCTGTGCCCCACCAAAGGCTTATTTCGGCCTTGCCTCGGGCTCACACGTCTTCAAGGTCAGGGCCGTCGATGCCGCCGGTAACGCCGACCCGACGCCAGCGGCAGCTCGATTTACCTTTCCGGCAGCGCCGAAACCACGTTCTCGTCACTGAGGCGTTCTTGGGGTGGCGACGGGGTGTCCCTCTCGCGCAGCGGCGTCCTTGTTTTTCGCCCTGACGGGACCTCGGATGGGCGGCGGCTCGACTGCGAAAAACCCAGCAAGCGGGAGGGACACCCCGTCGCCACCTCGACTAGGGTCGGCGTCGAATGGAGGATTTCGTCAACGTCGCCGATTTCGAGCGGGCCGCTGCCGAGAAGCTGGATGCCGGGGTCGCCGGGTACTTCTTCGGCGGGGCCGGGGATGAGCTGACGCTGCGGGAGAACGTCGCTGCCTGGCGGCATTGGCGGCTGCGGCCGCGGGCGCTGGCCGGGCTGAGCAAGTGGCGGACCGGGGTGGAGGTCTTGGGCAGCGAGGTCTCGATGCCGGTGCTGGTTGCGCCGGTTGCCTACCAGGGCCTGGTCGACGCCGGTGGGGAGGGGGCGATGGCGCGGGCTGCTGCGGCGGCGGGGACCGTGATGTGCCTCTCGACGCTGGCGACGATGCGGCCACGGCCGGTGGCCGAAGCGGCGCCAGGGGGGCGGCGCTGGTTTCAGCTCTACTGCTTTCGGGACGAGGGCGTCACGCGAGCGCTGATCGAGGAGGCGGTCGAGTGCGGGTACGAGGCGATCATCGTAACCGTCGACGCACCCCGTGGCGGCAACCGCGAGCGCGACCGGCGGACCGGCTTTCAGATTCCGGCGGAGCTCGGCGTGCCGAACGTCGAAGCGGCGCTCGGTTCCGACCGGGCCATAACGATCGAGGAAACCTTCGAACTGATGGAACCGGCGCTGACCTGGCCCGACCTCGAGGACCTGGCATCCGACTGCAGCGTGCCGGTGCTGGTCAAGGGCGTGCTGACCGCGGAGGACGCCGCTCTGGCGATCGATCACGGCGCCGCCGGGGTCGTCGTCTCCAATCACGGCGGACGCCAGCTCGACCGCTGCCTGGCCGGCGCCGAGGCCCTGCCCGAGGCGGTCGATGCAGTCGAAGGGCGCGGCACGGTGCTGGTCGATGGCGGCATCCGCCGTGGCGTCGACATCGCGATCGCCCTGGCGCTCGGTGCCGACGCCGTGCTGGTCGGGCGGCCCGCGCTGTGGGGGCTCGCGGTGGGCGGCGAGGCCGGCGCCCGCCGCGTGCTCGAGCTGCTTCGTGAGGAGTTCGAGCTGACGCTTGCCCTCTGCGGCTGCGCCTCGCCCGCCGAGCTGACCCGTGCCCTGGTGCAGAGGGCACCGGCCGCCTCCGTATATTCGGGCTGAGTGACCCGTCCCTTCAACTGATCGATGGCGCAGCGAATCCCCAGAGACGAATCGCTGAGCCGCGTCCACGGCGTCGGCGCCCTGTTCTCGGCCGCCTACGGCAACGTCGGCTCCTCGATCTACTACGCGCTCGGCGTCACCGCAGCTTTCGCCCTCGGCCTCACCCCGATCGCCTTTGTGATCTCCGGCCTGATCTTTGCCGCGACCGCGGCGACCTACGCCGAGGCGACTGTGATGTACCCGGAGGCGGGTGGCTCCTCCAGCTTCGCCCGCCACGCCTTCAACGAGCTGGTCAGCTTCGTCGCCGCCTGGGGGCAGATGCTCAACTACACGATCACGGTCGCGATCTCGGCCTACTTCGTGCCCCACTATCTGGCGGTCTTCTGGGAGCCCCTCGGTCACGCTCCCGGGGACATCATCGGAGGCGCTGTCCTGATCGGGGCTCTGGCGCTGCTCAACATCCGCGGCTCGCAGGAGTCGGCGAAACTCAACCTGGTCCTCGCCGTCGCCGATCTGGCCACCCAGGTCGTGCTGGTCGGGATCGGCGTCGTGCTGGTGCTCAGTCCCCAGGTGCTGGTCGACAACATCCACCTCGGCGTCGCCCCGACCTGGAGCGACTTCGCGCTCGGGATCGCGGTCGCGATGATCGCCTACACCGGGATCGAGACGATCTCCAACATGGCCGAGGAGGCCAAGGACGCGGCGCGGACTATCCCCCGCAGCGTCGGCCTCACCGTCGCCGCCGTGCTCGGCCTCTACCTGCTGATCCCGATCGTGGCGCTCTCCGCCATGCCGGTCGTCCAGGATGCCGCCGGCCACTACACGACCGCGCTCGGTTCCGAGTTCGCCAACGACCCGATCCTCGGCATCGTCGAGAACCTCGGCCTCGGTGGCGGCTTGACCGAAGCGCTGCGCTTCTACGTCGGCATCCTCGCCGCAGTGATCCTGCTGATCGCGACCAACGCGGGCCTGATCGGCGTTTCCCGCCTCACCTACTCGATGGGCCAGCACCGTCAGCTGCCCGAGGGGTTGCGCCAGGTTCACCCCCGCTACCGCACCCCCTACATCGCGATCCTCGTCTTCGCCGGCCTGGCGATGATCACCCTGATCCCCGGTCAGGCCGAATTCCTGGCCACCCTGTACTCGTTCGGCGCGATGCTCTCCTTCACGATCGCGCACGTCTCGGTGATCCAGCTGCGGCGGCGGAAATCGGCGGACGAGCGGCCATGGAAGCCCCCGCTCAACTTTCACGCCTTCGGCTTCGAGGTGCCGCTGACCGCGGTGCTCGGCGGCCTCGGCACCTTCGCCGCCTGGATCGTGGTGATGGCGCTCAACCCACGCACGCTCGCGGTCGGGGCCGGCTGGATGGTCTTCGGCATCGCCGTCTACGTCCTCTACCGCCGCAACCAGAAGCTGCCGCTGACCGAGACCGTCAAAGTCATCACGCCGGAGCCGCTCGGGGTGGAGGAGATCGAGTACCGCAGCATCCTGGTCGCCTTCGAGGACGGTGAGCCCTTCTCCGAGGAGATGGTCGCCACCGCGATCAAGCTTGCCTCCAAGCGTCGCCGAGGCGTTCACATCCACTCGATGCTGACCGTGCCGACCAACCTTCCGCTCGACGCCGAGTTGCGGGAGCGGGAGGCCGAAGCGCAGAGCAAGGTCGAGCAGGCGAAGCTGATCGGCGGACAGCGGGTGACCGGTCACGTCGAGCGGGTGCGGCCCGCGCAGGCGGGCTACTCGATCTCAGACGAGGCGAATCTGATCAGCGCCGCCGCGGTCGTCGTCGGCCTGCGCTACCGCAACGGCGCGCCGCTCTACGACAAGACCCTGCAGACCGTCCTCAGCGAGCGCCCCTGCCGAGTCATCGTCGTCTCCGACCGCAGCGAGCAGCCGGCGCCCGTCCCCGTTCCGGCTTGAGAGAATCGCCCGGTGTACGCCCGCTCGGTCCAGCTCCTATCCCTAGCCTTCCTGGCCCTGGGCCTATTGATCCTTGTAAGCACTTTCACCCACGGCGGCGGCCCGCTTTCACTAGGGGTCCTTCTCGGCCTGGCATTCCTGGCCGTTGGCATAGCGCGCCTCTGGCTGAGTGGTTCCTTCCGCGGGTGGCGCGGGGGGAGGGGGGATTCGGACGGGTGAGTCCGCTAATCCCCCCTCCCCCCGCGACAGGACCCGCGGCCGAAAGCCCCACATGAGCCAGCCCGAGCAGCCCTCAACGCCCGAGCAGCCCGGGCAACCAGCGCAACCCGAGCAGCGCCCCCGCCTGGAACCCCTGCTCAACCGCGGCCTAGGGGTCCCCGGCCTCTTCGTCGCCGTCTACTCGGCGGTCGGCTTCTCGATCTACTTCTCGCTCGGCGTCGTCGCCGACCGCGGTCTCGGCCTGACCCCGCTGATCTTCCTCGCCGCGGGGCTGCTCTTCGTGCTCACCACGCTCAGCTATGTCGAGGGCGGCGCGATGATCCGCGAGCGGGGGGGTTCCTCGAGCTTCGCCCGCCATGCCTTCAACGAGCTGATCGCCTTCATCGCCGGTTGGGCGATCCTGATCGACTACCTGATCGTCGCGGCGCTGGCGGCGATCTCGGTCCCCCACTACCTGGAGCCGATCTCTCACGACCTCTCCGAGCCGGGCTGGGAGATCGGCGTCGCCGGGCTGGTGATCGTCTCGGCCTGCGTGCTCAACATCCTCAACGTCACCGGCCGCGGACGGGCGCGCACGCTCAGCGTGCTGGCGCTTGCCGACATCGCCCTACAGCTCGCGGTGATCGGCGTCGGCGTCCTCGCCGTCCTGCATCCAGATCGTTTGACCGATCAGATCCATCTCTTCACCGACCCCAGCGTCAAGGACATCGTCTACGCCTCGGTGATCGCGATGCTCGCCTACGCCGGGATCGAGGCCGCCTCCGACCTCGCTCCCGACATCGACGTGCGGCCACGCGACCTGAAGCGCATCGTCTCGGTGGGGGCCGTCGCGGTGCCGCTCGTCTACGCCGGGATGGCGGCGATCGCGCTGATGGCGGTGCCGGTGGTCGCCGGACCGCAGGGCCCCGAAACCGCGCTCGGCAGCGAATTCGTCGAGGCGCCCGTGCTGGGGGTGGTCTCCGCCTACCACCCGGCCTGGGTGGCGGACACGATGCGCTGGGTGGTGGCGCTGGTCGCCGCCCCGGTCCTTTTTTGGGCGGTGACGACGGCGATGCTCGGCGTCTCCCGGCACATCTACACGCTGGCGATCAATCGCCAGATACCTAGCTGGCTGGGCAAGCTCAACGGCCGCTACGCGACGCCGCACGTGGCGATCGCGCTCTCGGGCCTGATCGCGATCGGACTGGTCGCGCCGACTGACGTCAAGCTGCTCGCCGGTCTCTACGCCTTCGGGGCGATGCTGGCGATCACGATCGCCCACCTCTCGATTCTGCGCCTGCGCGTCGCCGAACCCGAACGGCGGCGCCCATTCCGGGTTCCCTGGAACGTCTCCTGGCGTGGGGCCCAGCTCCCGATCCCAACCCTCTTCGCTGGCTTGCTCAGCGCCCTCGCCTTCCTCAGCGTTCTCGCCTTCCACGACCGGGCGCGCTGGGTCGGCGGCGGTTGGATGCTGTTCGGCCTCCTCTTCTACGTCGTCTACCGCAAGGTTTTCGAGGGAACCTCGCTGACCCGGCGCGTCTCGGTCACCGAGAGGGCACTGACTAAGCAGGCGCCCGACGTCGAATACGGCAACATCCTCGTGCCGGTGTTCGGGACCGAGCTCGACGACGACATCGTCGCGACCGCCGGCCGGCTCGCCGCCGCCGAGCAGGAGGGCGACGGCGAAGTCGACGAGACCCACCTGGCGATCGTCTATGTGCTCGAGGTGCCCCTTACCCTGCCGCTTGACGCCGAGTTGCCGCCGGAGCGGGAGGAGGAAGCTCTGCACGCGATCGAGCGTGCCCGCGAAGTCGGCGAAGAGTACGAGGACGTGAAAGTGACCGCATCGGTCACCAGGGCGCGCAACGTCGGCGCCGGGATAGTCGAGGCGGCGCGCCGCGGTGGCGCCGAAGCGATCGTCGTCGGGGCCGAGCCGCCGAGCAAGATCCGCGGCGGGGCGACGTTGGGCGGGATCGGCGCCGCAAGGCCCGCAGAGATCGGGGCGGCGACGGAGTACGTGCTGAAGAAAGCGCCCTGCCAGGTACTTCTCACGGCGCCTCCCGAGGACGCGCCGGACCGGCGCATATCTGCGTCCTCGGTCGCTCGCGTGCAGGGCACGCCACGCTCCCTGCGTCCTTGATCTGCTTGGTCCGGCGCGTCCTCGGACCATTGACATCTAGTATCCGCAACGTGTTCATTCTGATCGTCGGTTGCGGAAGAGTCGGCTCCTCTGTCGCGAGGAGCATGCTGAGCGAGGGCCATGAGGTCTCCTGCCTCGACGAGGACCCCGAGGCGCATACCCGTCTCGAGGTCGGCCTCGACAAGGGCTGGGAGGACCTGGGCGGCCGCTTCACGGTCGGAACCGGTCTCGAGACCGACGCCCTGCTGGCGGCCGGGATCGAGAACGCCGACGCCTTCATCGCCGCCACCAACGGCGACAACACCAACATCGTGATCGCCCAGATTGCCCAGCGACGCTACGAGGTGCCGACCGTGATCGCGCGGATCCTCGACCCCCTGCGCGCCGAGTGGTATCGCCAGCAGGGCATGCACACGATTTGCCCGACGCGGGTCGCGATCGACATGCTGGAGAGCGCCGTCCGCGAAGGCGCCCAGCGCGAGGCCGTCTGAACCATGTACGTCATCGTCGTCGGAGCCGGGAAGGTGGGCTGGAACCTGGCCCGCGAGCTGCTCGAAAAGAACCACGAGGTGACGGTGATCGAGAGCAACCGGCGCCGCTATCTGACGGTCGAGCAGGAGCTCGAGCACAACGTCACCTACGGCGACGCCTCCGAGCTCTGGGTGCTGGAGCGGGCCGGGATTCAGCGAGCCGATCTGGTGATCGCGGTGACCGGCGACGACGAGGACAACATGCTTATCTGCCAGGTCGCCCGCGAGAAGTACGAGGTCGCGCAGATCATCGCCCGGGTCAACAACCCGCGCAACCGGCCCCACTTCGACCTGCTGGGGGTGAAGCCGTCGGTCTCCGCCACCGACCTGATCCTGCGCCTGCTCGAGCATGAGGTGCCCGAGTACGGACTGGTCCACCTGCTCGACCTGCAGGAGGAGCAGCTGGAGATCATCGAGATGTTGCTCGGCAAGGATTCCGGGGTAACCGGACGTCGTGTCGGCGATCTCTCGATGCCCGAAGGCAGCCTCTTGATCTCGGTATTGCGCGAAGGCAAGGGCTTCGTGCCCAACGCCGACACCGTGCTCGAGGTAGGGGACGAGGTTCTGGCCGTGCTCGATCCCGGTCGTGAGGACGACCTGAAGGAGCTCTTCGGCCCGGCCGCCGGCGGTAACGGGACCGGCTGATGCCGGATCGCGAGGTCGACTTCCTTCTGATCGGGGGTGGGATGGCCTCCGCGCACTGTGCGGCGGAGTTGCGCAAGCGCGGCGCCGAGGGATCGATCCTGTTGGCCGGACGCGAGCCCGAGCCGCCCTACGAACGACCTCCGCTCTCGAAGGAGTACATGCGTGGCGAGGCGAGTCGCGAGGACGCTTACGTCAACCCGCCGAGTTGGTACGAGGAGAACGGGGTCGAGTTGCTGACCGGGGTCAACGTCATGTCCCTCGATCCGGCGGCGCGCACGGCAAAGCTGCAGGGTGGGGAAGAGGTCGCCTTCGCCAAGGTGCTGATCGCCACCGGGGCGATGGTCAACATCCTGCGGGTCGAGGGGGCCGAGAACGAGGGCATTCACTACCTGCGCGCCTTCGGCAACTCCGACGCGATCCGCGCCGACGCCGAGGCGGCCGAGCACGTGGTCCTGATCGGCGGCAGCTACATCGGCACCGAGGTCGCCGCCTCGCTGACCGCAAAGGGCGTCGAGTGCACGATCGTGATGATGGAGGACGTGGCGCTCTCGCGGGTCTTCGGCGAGGACGCCGGTCGCTGGTTCCAGCAGAGGCTCGAATCCCACGGCGTCACCGTCCACGCCGGCGAGGAGCTGGAGGCTTTCGAGGGCGACGGTGGGGTCAAGGCGGTGCTGACCAAGAGCGGCCGGGCGATCGAGTGCGACGCGGTCGTCGTCGGTGCAGGTGTGCGTCCCGACGCGATGCTCGCCCAGCGCGCCGGGCTCGAGGTCGACGACGGGATCGTCTGCGACTCGAAGCTGATGACCTCCGCCAGGGGGATCTACGCGGCCGGCGACTGCTGCTCTTACGACAGCGTCGTCCACGGCAGGCGGATCCGGGTCGAGCACTGGGATGTGGCGATGCAGCAGGGCATGCACGCCGCCGGCAACATGCTCGGCGAGGATCGCGACTACGACGTCGTCCCCTACTTCTTCAGCGACCTCGCCGACTGGGCCAGCCTCGAGTACGTAGGCCCCGCCGCGGAATGGGACGAGGAGATCTGGCGCGGCGACCGCGATGGGGGCGAGTTCTCGGTTTGGTACCTGAAGGACGGCAAGGTGGCAGGCGCGCTCAGCGTCGAGCGTTCCGAAGACTTGGCGGAGGCCCGCCGCCTGCTCGCCGATCGCGTCGACGTCTCGAATGCCCGCGAGGCGATCGCCGACCCCGGTAGCGACCTGGCGTCGATATCCTGAGATCTCGTTGCGGCCTGGTGTAATGGCAGCACGCCTCGCTCTGGACGAGGTAGTCGGGGTTCGAGTCCCTGGGCCGCAGTAGCGCAGCCACCGGCTGCAAAGTGCCTGCACAAGCACGTCTAGGCGCTCTGCTACCTTCGCCACGTATGGGGATCTCCAGGCGCCTTCTCGTAGTCTTGCCGCTTGCGGCTCTCGCCATTGCCGGATGTGGCGGTGGGGGAGGCAGCGACTCGACGGCTGCCGCGGCGCCCGAAATCACCGAAGTGACCACGGCGCTGAGCAAGGAAGAGCTGATCGCCCAGGGCGATGCGATCTGCGCCGAGGTCAACGCCGCGGTCGGCACGGCCGGTTCGACCAGCTCTGACGCCGCCGGCCAGGCCACCCAGGTCGCCGGCCTCTACGACGGCATGGTCGAAAGGCTGATCGGCCTCGGGGCGCCGAGCGACGAAACCACGGGCTACCCCGAGTTCGTCTCTTCGGCCGAAGCCCTCGTCCAGGCCCAGGACGACGTCAAGCTCGCATCCGAACGCGAAGAAGACGAAGCGCTTTCCGCAGCGGAAACGGAAGCGTCTTCGGCGCTCTCTTCGTTCCAGTCGGCGGCGAGCACGTTCGGCTTCGAACAGTGCGCCGAAGCTCCGGAAGCGCCGACCCCGAGTGGCTCGGGCGAAGAATCCGGCGGCGAAGAAAGCTCCGAAGGGGTAGAAGAAGAAAGCGAAGAAGTGCTGCCCGAAGAAGTCGAACCGGCGCCTGAAACGGGCGGCGTGATCGAAGAAGAAAGCGCGGGCGGCGGCGCCGGAGTGGGCGGCGGCACCGGTAGCAGCGAAGGCACCGGCGGCTCCAGCGGCGGCATCGGCCCTGGCTGACAGCCGTACCAACCCGACGAGTCGTATGTTGAGCCCCTCTGAGGGGCCAAACATGGACTTCGTCTAGGCGGCCGAAGATTCCTGCCAGTTGCCGTAGAGGCGCGAGTAGGGGCCGCCGGCCTCGATCAGCTCCTCGTGGGTGCCGGCCTCGGCTATGCGCCCGCGTTCGAGCACGACGATCTTGCCGGCGCGGCGGATGGTCGAGAGGCGGTGGGCGATGACGATCGCCGTACGGCCGGCCAGCAGGCGCTCCAGGCCCCGCTCGATCGTCTTCTCGGTCCGCACGTCGACGTTCGAGGTCGCCTCGTCGAGGATCAGGATGCGGGGTTCGGCCAGCAGCGCGCGGGCGAAGGCGACCAGTTGGCGCTGGCCGGCCGAGAGCTGGACGCCCCGCTCGCCCACGGCGGTGTCTATTCCTTCGGGCAGCGCCGCGATGAACTCGGTCGCGCCGACGGCAGCCGCTGCAGCTTCGACCTCGTCCAGGCTTGCCTCCGGTCGGCCGAAGGCGATGTTCTCCCGCACGCTGCCGGAGAAGAGGAACCCCTCCTGGGGGACGATCCCGAGCTGGCGCCGCAGGGCTTGCTGCTGAACTCCCCGAAGGTCGTGGCCGTCGACCAGCACCCGGCCGCGCTGCGGGTCGTAGAAGCGGGCGACGAGCTTGGCGAAGGTCGACTTGCCGGCTCCGGTCGTGCCGACCAGGGCCAGGGTCTGCCCAGGCGGCACGTGCAGGTCGACCTCGCGCAGCGCCCAGACATCAGCCGGCGGCTGCTCTGCTCCCGCTCCCTCGCGCTCGCCATCACCGGCGATCTCGCTCGCTCGCTCCTGCGTCCGCGCCGCCGGGGCGTCCTCATATGAGAACCAGACCCCATCCATCTGGATTTCGCCCCTTAACTCGCCCGGGTCGATGGCGCCCGGCGCGTCGACCATGTCGGGCTCGGTGTCGAGCAGCTCGAAGATCTTGTCGAGCGCCGCCATGCCCTGCTGGTAGGTGGTGTAGAGCTGTGAGAGTTCCTGGATCGGCGAGAAGAAGACCTGCAGGTAGCCGATGAAGGCGACGATCGTGCCGATCTGGATCGCGTTGTCGATCGCCTGGGTGCCGCCGTAGAGGATGATCGCCGCGGTGCCGGCGGCGGTCAGCAGTTCGATCGCCGGGAAGTAGGAGGCATTGAGGAAGACGGTCCGCATGTTCGCCTCGCGGTTGGCTTCGTTGAGCTCGGTCATCGCCGCGCCGTGGCGCGCCTCCTGGCCGAAGCTGCGCACGACCCGCACTCCGCTCAACGTCTCCTGCAGGTAGGCGGTGACGGCGGCGATCCGCTCGCGCGTTTCCCGGTAGGCGCCGTGGGAGGCGACCCGGAAGACGATGCTGGCGAGGGCGACCAGGGGGAAGGTGAGGAAGGTGACCAGAGCCAGCTTGACGTCGAGCAGGAACATGATCGCGACCACGCCGATCAGGGTGAGGCCGCTGGAGAAGAGGGTCGTCACGCCGCTGGTGAGGAGCTGGTTGAG
>DASUZP010000057.1:0-4389 GCA_036376775.1 Solirubrobacterales bacterium
GAGCGAGAGCACGACGATGACGAGGATGGTGGGGGCGAGCGGCAGGCGCCCGACCACGTGGAAGTAGAACACCGCCATCGCCCCCAGCATGTAGATCTCGCCGTGGGCGAAGTTGACGATGTGCAGGATGCCGTAGATCAGCGTAAGCCCGAGGGCCACGAGGATGTAGAGGATCCCCGTGAGCAGGCCGATGGCCAGCCCCTGCGCGAGCAGGGGGAGGTAGATCTCCACGCGCTAGTGCGCCTCCAACGAGTATTGGCTACACGCCATGTGATCCCGCAGAGTGCCGGGCCAAATTGCGAGCCAGACGAGGCTCGAGGGAGGCGGCAGCCCGAGGCGTACGTGGGTGTTCGAGCTGAGGGGCGAAGCCACGAGGCGAGGCCCGAGACAGTCGTACGTTGAGGGCTGCGGCCGACCGAGAACGAAGTATGGCGAAGTCAAGTTGGTCCGGCACTAGACGGTTACGGATTCGCTCCCCGGAGCCAAGGAGACACCTATGAAGGTCGGAATCGCGCTGAACATGCTGACCCAGGAAGGCCGGCCGGATGCGGCCGTGCTCGGCGACCATCTGGCCCTCGGCGATCTCGCCGAGCCACTCGGGTTCGATTCGCTCTTCGCCCTGGAGCACCACTTCACCGGCTACGCCATGTCGCCCTCTCCGACCCAGCTCCTGAGCTACTTCGCGGGCCGGACGAAGCGCGTCATCCTCGGCACCGCGGTTATCGTGCTCCCGTGGCACGACCCGGTCCGGATCGCCGAAGAGATCGCGCTCCTCGACATCCTGTCGGGCGGGCGATGCCTCCTCGGGTTCGGGCGGGGAGCCGCGAGCGTCGAGTACGCCGGCTTCCGGGTCCCCATGGAGGAAGCGCGCGCCCGCTTCGTGGAAACCGCCCAGATCGTGGTCCGGGCGCTCAGCCAGGACGTCTTCGAGTGGGACGGGGAGTTCTTCAAGATCCCGCGGACGTCGATTCGTCCGCGCCCGATCTCCCACCCGGAGCGGCGCATCTACGCCTCGTCGGTGAGCCCCGAGTCGGCCGAGATCATGGCCAAGCTGGGCTTCGGGGTGCTCGTCATCATGCAGAACGAGTGGCCCAAGGCTGCCGAAGACATCGGGCGCTACCGGGAGATCGCCCAGAGCGTGGGGCACGTGCCCCGACCGCCGATCATCCTTACCAACGTCTCGGTGGCCGAGAGCCGCCCGGAAGCTCACGAGCGGGCGGTGAAGTACCTCAGCCGCAAGTTCGACTCGATCGACGCCCACTACCGCTTCTCGGACGGCCATCTCGGCTCGGTCAAGGGCTACGAGTCATACGGCGCGACCGCCAAGACCTACGCCAAGATGAAGGACGCCAACTTCCGGCAGAAGGCGGCGGACTTCTACGTGAAGATCCAGGTCGTCGGCACGCCCGACGACTGCCTCCAGCAGCTCGCGGAGCTCCGGCGGCTCACCGGCCTCGACCACCTGGTGACCGAGTTCGCCTTTGGCGGTATGCCGCACCACGAGGCGGAGCTCAACATGCGCCTCTTCGCGGATCGAGTCATGCCGGTGCTCCAGCACGATGCCGCGTTCGCCGTTTCGGCGCCGGCCGGCGAGGCGGCGCCGGCCGGGCCATCCGAGGGGATCTTCGCGCCGGCCTGAAGCTGCGCGTTTTCCTTACGTCGAGGACGCGGCGGAGGCCTCCATGCCCATCGACATCGAGCGGGCGCGCCGGGACACGCCGGCGGCGAGCGAGGTCCTGCATTTCAACAATGCGGGTGCGGCGCTCATGCCGGCGCCGGTGTTGCAGGCGCAGCTCCGTCACCTGCAGATCGAGGCCGAGGCGGGAGGCTACGAGGCGGCCGCGGCAGCCGACGAGCGGATCGAAGCGATCTACGATTCGATCGGGCGACTCCTGAACGCCGACCGTACGGAGGTCGCGCTCGTCGAGAACGCCACGGTGGCCTGGGACATGGCGTTCTATTCCGTCGGCTTCGCGGCCGGTGATCGCATCCTCACCGCCGAGGCCGAGTACCTCAGCAACTACATCGCCTTCCTCCAGGTGGCCCGGCGCACCGGCGCCGTCGTCGACGTCGTGCCGAGCGATGAAGCGGGCGAGCTCGACGTAGAGGCGCTCGAGCGCATGATCGATAAGCGGGTCAAGCTGATCGCTATCACGCATGTGCCGACCAATGGCGGGCTCATTAATCCGGCGGCGGCGATCGGACGCATCGCTCGCGCCCACGGCATCCTCTACCTGCTTGACGCCTGCCAGTCCGTCGGCCAGATGCCGATCGACGTGGCCGCGATCGGCTGCGACATGCTGTCTACAACTGGCCGGAAGTATCTGCGCGGGCCGCGGGGCACAGGATTTCTCTATGTGCGGCGCGCCGTTCTCGACCGGCTCGAGCCGCCCTTTCTCGATCTGCAGGCGGCAACCTGGGTCGAGGGCGACCGCTACGAGATGCGCTCGGACGCCCGCCGCTTCGAGAACTGGGAGCGCAACGTCGCAGGACAGCTCGGCCTCGGCGCCGCGGTGGATTACGCGCTGGGCTGGGGTCTTGCCGACATCGCCGGGCGCATAGAGCCGCTGGCCGCCGAGCTGCGTCGGCGCCTTGCGGAAATCCCTGGGGTCAGCGTCCGCGACCGCGGCCGGCGGCTGTGCGGCATCGTCACCTTCACCGTCGAGGGGAAACCGGCGCGGGATATCGTGGGGGCGCTCCGTCAACGACGCATCAATTGCCATGTGTCAGCACCGGGCTCGGTGCGACGCGATGCCCAGGCACCGCGGCTGCCTGAGCTCGTGCGCGCGTCCGTCCACTACTACAACACCGAAGAGGAGGTGGCGCGCTTCGCGGCCGCGGTCGCCGCGCTGGCCTAGCGCCGGGTGCGCGCGAGCTCGTGGCTGAACGGCGACGGCGCCACGTCAGGTTCCTGGTCGCCGCGGTCTTTCTGATCTCGGTGGGCGAGGCTGCCGACGCTCAGCCGGTCGCTGGGCGCTTCCGCATCGACGGCCAGGTGGTTCAGTCGAAGAAGGGGACTCCTGTCTACTCGGGCTATATCTACAACGATGGCGGAGGCGGGGTGGGAAATATCCGCTTGCTCGTCGAGACCCTCGATGCCGAGGGCAAGGTGATCGGCCAGGGCGAGGGGGCAGCGCTCGGCAGCATGCTCAGCCGCGATCGTCTCTACTTCGAGGTACCCCTGCCGACCACGGGGGCGAGCTATCGAGTGCGTGTGCTGTCGTGGGCGACCTTCGCCACCGGGCAATGAGGCTCAGAGTCTTGGTATCGAACTGCCGCCCCTGGCGTGCCCGGTCGTTGCCTTGGCCGGTGCCTACCGGTTCGAGGTGGAGGGCTCGTACATACCGGCCCGGTCATCGGGAGCAGTGGGAGCGAGCTCGGTGGCCGGATCTCCCGCAACCCGCGTGTGACGCATCACGCGCGGCTCACGATAGTCGTACGGACGAGCCCGGTGCAGCACGCAGCGGTTGTCCCAGATGACCACGTCGCCCGGACGCCACCGATGCGCATAGGTCCGCGGCGGCCGGCACGCGAAGTCGACGAGATCGGATAGGAGCTTCTCCGATTCGGCCGCGCCGAGGCCGGGAATGCCGTAGGCGTGACGTCCGATGAAGAGAGCAGGGCGACCCGTGACGGGATGGACCTTGACGAGCGGGCGCAGCGGCGCCCCCTTCGTATGAAAGCCGTAGGCGGCTCCCTTCTCGACCACGTGGCCAATCTTGGCCTGGGAGTAGTAGAGAGAGTGGTGCGCGGAGAGGCCCGCGATGCGCCGGCGCGTCGCCTCGTCGAGCGCATCGTAGGCGGCCCGCATGTCGGCCCACTCCGTTTCGCCGTCGGCCGTGGGAACCACCTGAGCCGAGAGGACCGATGCCTTGGCGGCCAGCGGCATGTACGAGCTATCGGTGTGCCAGCCTTCATTGCCGCGCAACGACTTGAAGCGATGCTCGTCCGCGGTCATGACCGTGCCATCGGGCTTCTGGTTGCTGATGGCCACTGCCTTCTGCGCGGGGTCCGGGGCCAGGAGCTCGAGATCGCCGAAGCGATTCGCGAACGCCACCTGCTCGTCTTCGGTCAAGTGCTGCCCGGGAAACACCAGGACGGCATGGTCGTGGAAGGCCTGCTCCACGGTCTTCCAGGCTGAGGCGTCCATCTGGGAGAGGGCGAATCCGGTGACGACGGCTCCCAGCGTGGCATCGATCGGCGTGACCTTTGGCTCCATGGAACTCCTCCTGACCTGGAAGAATGCTTCCGGGGGACGGTGGAGTCAAGAGCCGCGAGGCGAACGGCCGATCTGCCGAAACCGCGGCGGGGCCGCTGGAGCAATGCGTCTAGCAGAGAGGAACCCCCCGCAGTACGCTTTGACCCCCCGAATCTTTCGGAGGGATGGTC
>DASUZP010000058.1:0-3072 GCA_036376775.1 Solirubrobacterales bacterium
TTCATCGCCAACCTGATGCCGGCCCGCGGTTCCTGGCTGGAGCTGGAAGTCGACAAAAAAGGCCGCGTCTACGTCCGCATCGACCGCAAGCGCAAACTGCCGGTCACGGTCCTGCTGCGCGCGATGGGCTACGTCGACAACGACGAGATCCTCAAGATGTTCGACAACTCGGTCTACCTGCGACACACGATCGCCAGCGACACCGAGGCGACCCTGACCGAAGAGGGCGCCCTGATCGAGCTGTTCAAAAAGCAGCGCCCCGGCGAGCCGCCCTCGGTCGACGCCGCCAAAGCGCTGCTCGAGCAGCTCTTCTTCGACCCCAAGCGCTACGACCTGACCCGGGTCGGTCGCTACAAGCTCAACGCCCGGCTCGATCTCGACATCGACCTCGACAACCGGGTGCTCACCCACGACGACATCATCGCCCTGATCAAGGAGCTGGTGAGCCTGCCGAAGCTGCTCGGGATTCCCGAGGAGATCGATGAGGAGCACCCGATCAAAGACTATGCGGCGGAGGCGATCGCCTACCCGCGCGAGCCCGTCGCCGAGCACCTCGACGAGTACGAGCACTTCGGCAACCGCCGTCTGCGTACGGTCGGCGAGCTGATCCAGGAGGCCTTCCGCATCGGCCTCTACCGGATGGAGCGCGTCGTCCGCGAGCGGCTCACCACCGAAGACGCCGACGCGATCACGCCGCAGACGATCATCAACATCCGCCCGGTCGTGGCGGCGCAGAAGGAGTTCTTCGGCTCCTCGCAGCTCTCGCAGTTTATGGACCAGACCAACTCGCTGGCCGGCCTCACCCACCGTCGCCGCCTTTCGGCGCTCGGCGCGGGCGGCCTGACCCGCGAGAGGGCCCCGATCGAGGTGCGCGACGTGCACCCGACGCACTACGGCCGCATGTGTCCGATCGAGACGCCGGAGGGACCGAACATCGGCCTCATCGGCTCGCTCTCCTCCTACGCCCAGATCTCCGAACACGGCTTCGTCACGACCCCCTACCTACTGGTCAAAGACGGCGTCGTCAGCGACGAGATCGTCCACCTCGACGCGACCCAGGAGGAGGACAAGGTGATCGCCCAGGCAAATGCCGAGGTCGATCCGAAGACGAAGAAGCTGAAAGGCCCGCAGGTGCTGGTGCGAGCCGGCGAGCAGGAGTACGCGACCGCCTCGCCCAAGGAAGTCGAGCTGATGGACGTCTCGCCGACCCAGATCTGGTCGGTTGCGACGGCGCTGATCCCATTCCTCGAGCACGACGACGCCAACCGGGCGCTGATGGGCTCGAACATGCAGCGCCAGGCGGTGCCGCTGCTCAAACCGGAGCCGCCGCTGATCGGCACCGGCATGGAGCGGCGCGCCGCGGTCGACACCGGCGACGTCACCCTCGCCAAGAACGCGGGCGAAGTCAGCCACGTCGATTCCGAGTCGATCGTCGTCACCTCGGGCGCGAAGAAAGACGAGTACCCGCTGCACAAGTTCATGCGCTCCAACCAGGGCACGATCATCCACCAGCGGCCGATCGTGAAGAGCGGTCAGCAGGTGAAGAAAGGCGACGTGCTGGCCGACGGCTCCTCGACCGCCGGTGGTGAGATCGCGCTGGGCAAGAACTGCCTGGTCGCCTTCATGTCCTGGGAGGGCTACAACTTCGAGGACGCGATCATCCTCTCCGAGCGTCTGGTCAAGGACGACGAGATGACCTCGATCCACATCGAGGAGTACGAGATCGACGCCCGCACGACCAAGCTCGGCGACGAGGAGATCACCCGCGACATCCCCAATCGCTCCGAGGAGAGCCTGCGCAACCTCGACGAGCGCGGCATCGTCCGCGTCGGCGCCGAGGTGATCTCGGGCGACCTCCTGGTCGGCAAGGTGACGCCGAAGGGCGAGACCGAGCTGACCGCCGAGGAGAAGCTGATCCGCGCGATCTTCAAGGAGAAGGCGCGCGAGGTACGCGACACCTCGCTCAAGGTCCCGCACGGCGAGGGTGGCGTCGTCATCGACGTGCTCACCTTCAGCCGCGACGACGGCGACGACCTGCCGCCCGGCGTCAACGACCTGGTCCGCGTCTACGTCGCGACCAAGCGCAAGATCGCGGAGGGCGACAAGCTCGCCGGCCGCCACGGGAACAAGGGTGTGATCTCCAAGATCGTGCCCGAAGAGGACATGCCCCACCTCGCCGACGGCACCCCCGTCGACGTGATCCTCAACCCGCTCGGCGTGCCGAGCCGGATGAACATCGGCCAGGTGCTGGAGACGCACCTCGGCTGGGTCGCCGGCAACGGCTGGTACGACGACGACTCCGAGGCCTATAAGCAGGCGCACTCCGACGGGGGCGACGGGCGCGTCTACGTGGCGACCTCGGTCTTCGACGGCGCCAGCGTCGAGGACGTCGACGAGGCGTTGGTCAAGTGGCAGGAGCAGAACGAAGAGCGCGGTATCGACCTCGGCGTCGACAAGGGCGAGCGCCCCGGTGCCCAGGCCGAGGGTGCGATGCAGCTCTACAACGGCCGCACCGGCGAGCCCTACGAGGGCAAGGTCACGGTCGGTTACATGTACATCCTCAAGCTCCTGCACTTGGTCGACGACAAGATCCACGCCCGTTCGACCGGCCCCTACTCGCTGGTCACCCAGCAGCCGCTGGGCGGCAAGGCGCAGTTCGGCGGCCAGCGCTTCGGTGAGATGGAGGTCTGGGCCCTCGAGGCCTACGGCGCCGCCTACACGCTGCAGGAGATGCTCACGGTCAAGTCCGACGACACGGTCGGCCGGGTGAAGGCCTACGAGGCGATCGTCAAGGGCGAGAACATCCCCGAGCCCTCGATCCCGGAGTCGTTCAAAGTCCTGCTGAAGGAGATCCAGAGCCTCTCGCTCGACGCCAACGTGGTTTCGGAAGGCGGCGAAGTCGAGGTTGCTGACGAAGAGGACGACCTGTTGAAAGCCGCCGAGGAGTTGGGCATGGACCTGACCGGGGTCCGCGCCGACAGCCCCAACGGAGCCGCCGATGAGAAAGAGGAGCAGGTGATCGCCGAGGGCGAAGGCGGCAGCGACGGCGATGCAGGTGACGGAAGCGAAGAG
>DASUZP010000059.1:0-2956 GCA_036376775.1 Solirubrobacterales bacterium
ATGCGGCTAAGCGGGGAGCCGCTGAGATTCGCCCCTAGAGGTTCTCGATCTCGGCGGCGATGTCTCCGGCCGCCTGTTTGGCGTCGGCGAAGAGCATCGAGGTGTTCGGTTCGTAGAAGAGGTCGTTGTCG
The DNA here is from genome assembly GCA_036376775.1 of Solirubrobacterales bacterium. Taxonomy (GTDB): domain Bacteria; phylum Actinomycetota; class Thermoleophilia; order Solirubrobacterales; family 70-9; genus VRUE01. Next base: position 132 of record DASUZP010000059.1, read on the forward strand.
ATGCCGGCGAAGCCGGGGCTGAGCGAGCGCTTGATCACGATCACCTGCTGGGCCTCGGTGACTTCGATGATCGGCATGCCGGCGATCGGGCTGTCGGGGTCGTTCTTCGCCGCCGGGTTGGTCACGTCGTTGGCGCCGACGACGACCGCCACGTCGGTGCGCGCCATCTCCGGGTTGATCTCCTCCATCTCGCGCAACTGCTCGTAGGGCACGTCGGCCTCGGCGAGCAGCACGTTCATGTGGCCTGGCATGCGGCCGGCGACGGGATGGATCGCGTAGTTGACGGTGACGCCGCGCTTCTCGAGCTCGTCGGCGACCTCCTTGATCGCGTGCTGGGCCTGAGCGACGGCGAGACCGTAGCCGGGGACGATCGTGACCGTGTCGGCGTAGGCGAGCTTGATCGCCGCGTCCTGGGCGCCGATCGAGGTGTGCGGGCGTTCCTCGCCATCGCCTCCTCCGCCCCCCGCGGGAGCGCCGCCGAAGCCGGCGAAGAGGACGTTGCCGACGGAGCGGTTCATCGCCGTCGCCATCTCCATCGTCAGGATCGTTCCCGAGGAGCCGACCAGGGTGCCGGCGACGATCAGCGCGACGTTGTCGAGGGCAAAGCCCGCCGCCGCCGCGGAGAGGCCGGTGAAGGCGTTGAGCAGCGAGATCACCACCGGCATGTCGGCGCCGCCGATCGGCAGGACGACGAGATTGCCGAGAATCGCGGCGGCGATCAGAATGCCGATGAAGATCGCCTGGCTGGGATCGTCGTTGTTGATCGCGATGTCGACGCAGGCGACGACGATCCCGATCAGCAGCACAACGTTGATCGCCTGCTGGCCGGGCACGGCGAGCGGCCGGGTCGGAATCAGATCCTGGAGCTTGGCGAAGGCGATGTTGGAGCCCCAGAAGGAGACCGAGCCGACGACGCCGGCGAAGAGGATCGGGATCAGCTCGTCGAGCGGGATTTCCTCGCCCAGCGATATCCCGTGGCGCACCTCCGACCAGGCGATCAGCGCGACGGCACCGCCGCCGACGCCGTTGTAGAGGGCGACCATCTGCGGCATCTCGGTCATCTGCACACGGATCGATGCGATCACGCCGACCGCGGTGCCGATCCCGAGCCCGAGGGCGATCAGGCCCCAGTTGCCGATCCCGTCGAGCAGCAGGGTGGTGACGACGGCGATCGCCATGCCGACGGCGGCGATCAGGTTGCCCTGCTTGGCGGTGGTCGGGTGGGTGCCGCGTTTGATCCCGATGATGAACAGCGAGAAGGCGACGATGTAGAGCGCGGTGGCGGCGTCTCCGCCCGGCTTGAGCACGGCCTCGATCATGAGGAGCCGCCCTTCCCGTCAGCGTCGGCCTTCGGTTTCGGCTTTTTGGAGAACATGCCGAGCATCCGGTCGGTGACCATGAAGCCACCGACGATGTTGATCGCGCCGAAGGCGATCGCGATCGTGCCGATCACGTACTCGAGCCCGTCGTTGGCGAAGCCGACGACGATCAGCCCGCCGAGCATGACGATGCCGTGGATCGCGTTGGTCTGCGACATCAGCGGCGTGTGCAGGGTGGTCGGCACCTTCGAGATCACCTCAAAGCCGACGAAGACGGCAAGGACGAAGATCGTTATCTCGGTGAAGAGACTCATTTAGCCGCCCTCTCGTTGCGGATCTCGCCGCCGTGGGTGATGCAGGCGGCCGCGACGATGTCGTCCTCGAAGTCGACGTTCAGCGCGCCCTCCTCGGTGACGAGCAGGCCGAGCAGGTTCTCGAGGTTCTTGGCGTAGAGCTGTGAGGCCGGTGCCGGCATCTCGCTGGCCAGGTTGCGCGGGCCGACGACTTTGACGCCGGCCTCGACAACGGTCTGACCTGCCTGGGTCAACTCGCAGTTGCCGCCGCTCTCGGCGGCAAGGTCGACGATCACCGAGCCGGGCTGCATGCTGCGCACCGCATCGGCGGTGATCAGCAGCGGCGCTGGGCGACCCGGAATCGCCGCGGTGGTGACGATCACATCCTGTTTGGCGGCGTTCTCGCCGATCGCCTCGACGACCTTGGCGTTCTCCTCGTCGGTGAGCGGCCGCGCGTAGCCGCCCTCGCCTTCCGCGTCGGGGATGAAGTCGAGTTCGAGCGGGCGCCCGCCGAGCGAGGCGATCTGCTCCCAGGCGGCGCGGCGGATGTCGAAGCCGGTGACGATCGCGCCCAGCCGCTTCGCCGTGGCGACGGCCTGCAACCCGGCGACGCCGGCGCCCAGCACCAGCACCTTGGCCGGCGGCACGGTGCCGGCGGCGGTGGTCATCATGCCGAAGAAGCGGCCCGACTCGCGGGCGGCGATCAGCATCGCCGCGTAGCCGCCGGCGGCGGCCTGCGAGGAGAGCGCGTCCATCGCCTGGGCGCGGGTCGTGCGGGGAATCGCCTCCATCGCGAAGCTGGTGACGCCGGCGGCGGCGAGTGCCTTGTTGGTCTCGGCCGCGGTCCAGGGCGAGAGGTGGCCGATCAGAAGCTGGTTGGAGCTGAGCTTGCCGATCTGCTCGGCGCTGGGGGCGGCGACGCGAAGGACGACGTCGGCGCCCCAGGCGACGTCGGGGTCGACGACCTCCGCCCCCGCCTCCTCATACTGGGAGTCGGGGTGGCCGGCGGCATCGCCGGCGTCGCGCTCGACGAGCACGTCGACGTGCTCGTTTTTCTTCAGCAACTTGACCACGTCAGTGACCAGCGCGACCCGGCGCTCCCCCTCGGCGGTCTCTTTCGGCACTCCGATCTTCATGACGTGCGGCGGCGGACCTTATGACAACCGGCTAGGCCGATGCCGTCACGCCCGCCAGGGACGCGAGGCGCTGGAGC
>DASUZP010000060.1:0-8796 GCA_036376775.1 Solirubrobacterales bacterium
CATCGCCAGAACCTCGCCGCCCGGCGCGAGGCAGGAGGCGACGGCGGGCAGAACCTTGGTCAGGGAGATGAAGGAGACGTCGATCGTCGCCAGGTGGGGCCGGTGGGGCAGATCGCCGGGCGCGAGGGCGCGGGCGTTGACTCGCTCGAGCACGGTCACGCGCTCATCCTCGCGCATGCGCTGGTCGATCTGGCCGTAGGCGACGTCAAGGGCGACGACGTGCGCGGCGCCGCGCTGCAGGAGGCAGTCGGTGAAGCCGCCGGTCGAGGCGCCGACGTCGAGGCACTCGCGCCCGCCGACGTCGATGCCGAGCGCCGCGATCGCGTTGTCGAGCTTGATCCCCCCGCGGGAGACGAAGCGCGGGCCGCTGTCGAGCCTGAAATCGGCCTCGGGGTCGACCAGCTGGCTGGGACGCAGCGCCACCGGGCCGTCCTGGCCAAGTCGCACCTCGCCGGCGCGCACCGCTCCCGCGGCCGCCGAACGCGACGGAAAGAGGCCCCGCTCGGCCAGAACCGCGTCGATCCGCGCCTTGGCGCCCGTCTTCGCCACGCAGGAACGGTACAGGCGTCGAACGGGCGTCCAAAGAAAACCCTTGCCAGATGTTTAAGCACTCATTAGAATTGGGTAGCACAATCGCTTCGAGGGTCGCCGAAGCGGGGCTGGCACGTCTCTGTGACTCGCCTCACACACAAATCGCACGTATGTTCGTATTCTGATTCAAGGATTCGCGAGAGAGGATCGATAAGGGGCTTACAAAACTTCCTGGTTGGGTCTGGCGTCGCTCATATAGCGGTTGACTCCCATCAATCTGCTCCGCGGCACATCAAGGGCTCACCTACCTCCCACGGATCCACATATATAGAGATACATATCTCTCCTCCCTGTAGTAACCCCAGAAACGCCTCGCCTCCCCGGCGGGGCGTTTTCTGTTGGGCTGGGCTCTAGCAAGCCGAATACGCGGCACCAGACCAGCAGCGGAAGCGTCTGCGGGATCGGCTCGCCAGCCCTCGTGCCACAGTTGGTGCCACAGTCAGACGGATCACCGCGGTCTGAGAGTTGACCGAGCGCACCGACCTAGCTCCACTGGCAGCCTGCTGCCCGGTCGGCGCACGAGTTCGACACTGTCGCTATACGCTCGGTGCACTATTGCCTCAAGGAAGTCCCGCGCAATCGCCATCTTCTCCAGCCTGGCCATCCTCGCTGCGCTGCCCGCCGCATGCGCCGCGGACGACGACCTGACCCTTGCCGACGCGCAAGCGTTCGATGCATACCGCCTCTACTACTCAGGCCCAGAGGCAGCCGGCCTCCCGCTTGAAGCCGTAACTCAGGGCTGGGCAACCAATCGGCATGCACGCCAACAGAGCAGGAGGGCGATCTATTGGACCTTCATCTACGGCGACTGCACCCCTCCGCCAAGCGAAGGTGGCTGCGCCCCGCCCCTCGAGGTCCAAGTCTGGAGCGCCTGCGTGCGATCGCTCAGCTCGATCAAGTTCCGCAAGCACCATCTGTACGAGTTCCGGGGGGCAAAGGCGACCGGAGGCGGCGGCCGCTACGAAGTCTCGCCAATGGAAATCTTCACCGGTCGCACCACGATCATCGTCTTCGGCAACGAAACGCCGCTAATAAAGACCGCTGCCCGCGAGCTGCGCGAGGTGCACCGGGCTCAGGCGGCATCCCGTCTTCCTCCCCCCGCGCGCGGCTCTCTCAAGGGAAAGCTGCCCTGCCAGCACAAGCGGAAACGTTCGACTATCGCTATACCGATCCACACCGCTCTGTCTTTCGCTTCTTTCAAAGCTGGGTGCGCACGATGCTTCGCCTTGCTCTCATCGGACTCACCGCAACCCTCATCGCTCTTGCGACGGACTGTCAGGCTTCATTCCTAGGCTGGCTCGTGGGAATATCGGCTGGCGGTACCGCACTTTCGCTGGCCGCAGCATTCACGAAGAGACTGGCTTTCTACCAACTGCTGCAACGGCAAACTCCGGGCGGACCGCCACAGGTTTGACATACAGCCAGCGAGTCGCCTGCAGCTTCGGCCCGTTCCGTCCGGTGATGGAGCGAAGCGACCTATGCAGCCGTCAACGGGCGATCAGTCAGCGTCACCGTGGCGACATGCAGCGGGCCACCCTGCTCGCCTTCATCGGCCAGATAGAGCGCTACGCCCTCTTGCAAAGACTCGAAAAGCTCGTCCAGGGTGTCGCCGGAGGCAAAGCAGCCCGGAAGCTCTGGAACGTCTGCCCAGTAGCTGCCTTCCTCAATATGGATTCGGGCGGTCAACTCCATGACAAATCTCCTTCTCGCCTGCTCATTGTAGCCCTGCCTGCTTGAGAATCGCGCTGGCTAGCCCGGGCTGGTAATCGCGGCCCTTGTGCTGCGGGAGCGTGATCGGGCGACAGCCCTCCTTGGTCATCTTGACCTGGTGCTTGCCCCCGCGAGCCTGCGTCCAGCCGTTTTCCTTCAACAGCTTGATCGCCTTCTTCTGGTTGAGCGTCCCCATCATCGGTGGCGCCGACCGTAGCCATTACGGCGGCGGAATGTTTTGTCTTCCTCTCGACGTCACAGTCGTGCCAGGGTCAGGCACGGATTCAGTCGGTCACAGTCGGGCGTTTTCTGTTGGGCAAACCCGGACGAGTCGAGTGCGGGCTGCTGACCGGTGGTTGCCCTGCACTCCATCCCGGGCCGCGCCGGCCGCAATTGGCGAGCGCGGCCCGAGACGGGGGTTCTCAGCCGATTCCGTATGTGCCGCTGTTAGGGGAGTCGACGGTGAACGAGCCGAAGGTTTTGTAGCCCGTGATCGAGCCGAGGAATTCCATTTCGGTGATCGCGGTCGGCGTGTTCAGCGTGACTGTGACGCTGCCGATCGTTTTGTCGAGTTCGGTCGTGGAGCATTTGTTGAATTTGCGCTTCGTGTGCAGGTTTGTGATCGTCAGGTCCGAGGTGTTGACGTCGACGGTCCAGGGGAGGCCTTTCGCTTCGGCCGAAGCCAGTTCGCAGCCGGCGAAGGTGCCAAAGCCCGCGGGGCATTTTTTGGTTTCGAATGCGGTGATTTTCCCCGTGCTCCCCCCTTCGGTGGTGAGGGTGGCGTGCAATTCGCAGGACATGCCGTTTCCTTCGCCCGCTTCGAAGATTTCGCCGCCGGTCAAGCCGATCGAGACGAATTTGGTGACGTTCGTTCCTTTGTCTTTCCAGACCGACGCCAGAGCCAGAGCCGGGACCGCAAGAATCGCGATCGCAGCGATTACACCGGCAAGCAGCAGCCGCTTGTTCGTTTCCATCTCCCATTTCCTTTTCGATTGAGTGGTGACCGCCGGCACCTCCGCCGACGGCGGGCCAGTGTTGGCCAACGAGGCCAATTATAATCAATATATTTAGATCAATTGGCCAACAGTGGACGACTGTTTCGGGAGCGCCGAGAGCTCAGCGACCGCCGGGGCGAGCTGCGAGGCCGAAAACCACGGGCAGGGAAGACGCTTCCGCAAAGGCGCCGGTCGGCAGGTAGGTCAGAGACACTCTTATCCGCAGCGCTCTGCCCTGCCGCATGATCGCCCGGGCCGAGGGAGTCGGCCTCAGGTGGATCGTCACGGTTTTGGCCATGGCGATGGGGACGGTCACCGGTTCGAGCGTGCTGCGGGGCCCGCGGGCCCCGCTCGTGCGCCCGGTGGCCGCCGAGATCGGTGCCCCCCGTGCCCTGATCAGCCCCGGCCCGGAGACCTGCACCCGCAGAGTCGCGGTCCCCTTGTGCCGATTCACCCTGGCCCTACCGAAGCTGAACAGGCTCGGGCCGTGCTTCGAGCCGTGCGACGACGATTGCCCCGGCGCGGTGGTGGAGATCGAGACCGCATCGACACCGGCGTTGAAGACTTCCTCGTGCGCCGTATTGGCGATGCGCAGCCGCACCGTCTGCCCCGCGAAAGCGCTCAGGTTGGCCGTAAGCCGGGTCGGCGCCATCGTCCGCGGATCTCCAGGCCTGGTCGCGAACAGCGTGCGGAGGATGTCGGAAGGGTCGAGCGATTCGAGCGGTACGTCCGGCTTCATCACGTCGATCCGAAACTGCTGGTTCTTCTGCCCCCCAAGGACTTCTTCGTCGACCGAGAGGGTGTTCGGGGTCGGAACCCCGATCGGCTTGTAGGAGTTGTAATAGGCCAACAGGCTGAGCTGGTGGTTGAAGCCAGGCTCCAGGGAGACGTCCTGGTAGAGGATGAGCGTGTCGGGGTTGGCCTCGTCAGTAGTCGCCGCGAAGTGGCCCTGCGGCGGGGCTTGGACGGGATCGGCGGGAGTGGCTCTCCTGCTGCCGATCGGGGCATCGGTGCCCTGATAGGCAAACCAGTCGCCGGCTTCGGTCGCCCGGTGCACCTGCCAGCCGCTCAGCGTGCCGGACTCGAAATCGCCGTTGACGACGGTCGCCGCGACGGCGCCGGCGGGCGCCACCACCGCCACCAGGATGGCCGTGAGGAGGACCGCCCACATTCTTTTCAGCCGCGCGTGCATGACTCAGTCGAGAACGGTGAATTGCGTCTTTGCGGGAGTTCGGTCGACGTGGCCGGCTGGATCTATCGCGCGCACCTCAAAGAGATGCTTGCCAGGCTTCAGGCGCTTGTACGTCTTCGGCGACCGGCAGAGATCGAACGGCTTGTCGTCAAGTCTGCAGAGGAAGATCGAGCCGGGCTCGTCGGATTCGAATTCAAACCGTGCGGTTCCGCTCCGAGATCTCTTCTTCGGAATCTTCACGATCTTCGTCTGCGGGCGGACCCGGGCGCCGGGCGCCCCGCCGCCGCCGGGCGCCGCCGCCACGCCTTCGCCCTCGCCGCCTTCTCCGCCGCCTCCCGCCACCGCGCTCGCCGTCGCCATGGACAGCTCCGAGGTCCCGCCCGCGTTGCTGGTCTGCGTGGCGGCGACGATCGCCCCGGCCGGAATCGCGCCGTCATAGATGACTTTCCAACTGCCTTCGGCATCGGCGACCGTCCGACCGAGGAACGAGTCCAGCTCGCCCGCAGCGGCGAGCTGCTTGCGGAAGATCCGGATCGTGGCACCGGGCTCAGCCCCAACGCCGCTTGCGGCCGCCTGGGTCGAGGTCGCAAATCCGGGCGGGGCGATCCCTTCGTTGGGACCTTTCGGTTCGCCGGCCGAGGCAGCCACCAGGTCGATGAAAAGACCCTGGTTGGCCGTCCCGCGGTTACGGGCTACCTCGTTCTCCGTGTTTTCCAGATCGGAGATCTCGATCGCGGCGCCGCCGCTGCCGGCGATGAAGTTCTCAGCTCTCGCCGCATCGCCGCCGATCAGGTTGCCCGACACGCCGAAGGGGAGCGAGGAGCCTTGAATCCAGATCCCAGCGCCACCGGCACCCAGAATTTCGTTGCCGACGACCTCGTTGAGGTCGTTTTCCACCAAGATGCCGCTGACTGCCGGCCCGTCGATCGAATTCGCTTCGATCACGTTGCCGTACTGGGCGGTGGCCCCGGAGGTTTTGATCCCGGTTTCCGAGCCGGAGATCCGGTTGGCGAAGATCCAGGCCCCCTGGCCCTGTTGCGCGATCGCGACGCCGCCCAGCATCCTGATCTCGTTGTCGACGATCTCGGCTTCGGCCAGCGGACTCGGGAGTTCCGCCGAGTCGACGACGATTCCGGCAGCGGGCGGAGCAAGGGTGCTCGCGCCGGTTGCGTCGACGCCGACAAGATTGCCGCGAATGGAGAGATCGCTCGCGGCGGGGCCGGCGAGGACGCCGACGCTGCCGCCGTTGATGCGATTGACTTCGCCCGCCGATGGCCCGCCGACCGCCGTGTGTGCCGCTTCGCCGACGCGGACACTCGCGCCGGTATTGGGGATGGCTGCGGTTCCGTCCGCGTTGAGGCCGATGTAGTTGCCGGCGACGGCCGTCGCTGCCGCCGGGGTCTCAGGTTTGCCGTCCCCCTGCAGATCGACCCCGTTCGAAGCTGCGCCGGAAATCACATTGCAGCCGCCGTCGCACTGCGGGCTCGCGGCGGCTGCCGAGCTCACCCTGGTCCCGATCGCCGTGCCGGTCGCTTCAAGCCCTTCGAACGAGACAGCCTCCACGTCGTCGCCGCCGTTTGCCGCCAGGCTGACGCCGTCCGGCTTCACCCCGAAGTAGTTCCCGAAGACCCTGACGTTGGCGGCTCCACGGACATCGAGCCCGTCGCCAGTGTTGCCGGCGAAGACGTTTCTCAGTTCGTCTCCTTCCCCACCAATCAGGCTCCGGTTGGCCCCGGGCCCGACCAGTACTCCGGTCCCATTGGCGCCAGGGCCGCCGCCGAGCTTTACACCGAACCAGTTGCCCTGAACTTTCGTGCGAGGAGCGTTTTCCAGGACGATTGCCGTCCCCGCGCCGGTGATGGCCAACCCCGAGATTTCGACTTCTTCGGCCGGGCCGACAACTATCGCCGCTTTCCCTGACGGACCGTCGATGCCCACACAGGGGCCACGGACTCCGGCGGTCTTACATTCCCGGCCGTTGACGAATGCCGGCACGGTGATCGCGGGCAGGCTTTCGTTCAGCCCGATCGTGGCGCCGACCTGTCCCTCGAAGGTTTCTTCTTCGAAATCGATCCGGGCGAATTCCCCCAGGCCGTCCGCCTTTTCGATCGCGGCGCGCAGCGTGCACTCTGCCTCTTCCACTCCTTCTTCTTCGTGTTTGGCCCGTTCTTCTTCCGACGAGCAGCCGACGCCGGGACTGGCGCCGGCTTTGTCAGCCGTGCTGTTGACCATGAGCTCTTCGGCCCGGGCGACGGCGGTCATCGCGAGCGCGCAGGCAAGAGCCGCAAGGGCCACGGTCAGTGCCCTGCCTCGACGCCTCCCACCAGCTTCGTCGAACAGCACGCCGGAACTCTAGCTGTGGTCGGACCGATGGGCAAGTCTTTTTAAGCTAGTCGTTAGAAACTGAAAATAAACAGTGTGATTCCTTACTACCTCCGTCCATTCCCTAGAGTAATTCCGCAAACTTCAAACTGGAGGTGTCATGGTCGCCCGTCGCCAAGCTCTGTTCGCCGTCGCTCTCGTCGCCGCGCTGCTGCTCGTCGTCTCGACCGCCGGCGCGAGCTCGCCGACCACGATCATCGTCAGCCTCAAATTCCCCGCCTTCCACGGCTCGCTGAAATCACCCAAAGGCGCATGCGCGAAGCACCGTCAGGTCAAGCTCTTCCGTGAGAGGTCGGGTCCGGACAAGCTCCTCGGGACGGACAAGAGCAATGCCAAGGCCGAATGGTCGATACCACTCGGCAAACGACTGAGTTCGGGTGCCTATTACGCCAAGGTCGCTGCCAAGGGCAGCTGCCGGGCGGCAAAATCGAATGTGATCCCGATCGACTAACCCTCGAAGAGCTCGCCGGCGCGGATCCGCTTGGCCATCTCGGCCGATTCGTCGCGGTATACCTGCCCGTCCTCGAACTCGATCACAGGGTACTTGCGCTGACCGGAGACGCGATCGAGGTCGTCGCGCTTACCCGAGCGCAGCGGCCCCTTGACCACCTCGTACTCGATTCCCTGCTCGTCGAGCGCCTTCTGCACGCGCCAGCACGGGTGGGCGTCGATCTTCACCCACATCGTCGAGCAGCGGTGGAGTTTTACTGCCATCGCGTCACCTTATCCGACCGCCACGGAAGGCGCTGGCAATACGGCTAGGTTTCGGGCATGGCCGGCGTCCTGCCCGACGTTCTCTGCCCCGACCTTCGGGTCGTCTTCTGCGGCACCGCGGCCGGTACCGCCTCCGCCCGGGCGAAGGCCTACTACGCCGGCCCTGGAAACGGGTTCTGGAAGATCCTCGACGAAACCGGGATGACGCCGACCCAACTGGCGCCAGCCGAATTCGAGCGACTGCCGGAGTACGGGATCGGCCTCACCGACATCTGCAAGGTGCTGTACGGATCGGATGAGGAGGTCGGCACGGCCGAGTTCGACGTCGCCGGGCTCGAGGCTCGGATCGCGGCCGCGGAACCCGCCAATCTCGCCTTCAACGGCAAGAACGCCGCCCGCGGCACTCTCGAACGCGACGTCGCCTACGGGCCCCAGCCGGAGCGGATCGGCGGAGCCGCAGTCTGGGTTCTTCCCTCGACTTCCGGCGCCGCGCGCCGCTTCTGGGATCCGCAGCCCTGGCGGGAGTTGGCGGGAGCCCTCGGTTGACATGTGACTAGATAGTCACCTATTATCAGACGCGTGGACGCGGTGTTCAAGGCCCTGGCGGATCCGTCGCGACGGACTTTGCTCGATGCCCTCTTCGAGCAGGACGGGCAGACGCTGGGCGCCTTGGAGGAGCGGCTGCCGATGACGCGCTTCGGCACGATGAAGCACCTGAAGGTGCTCGAGGAGGCCGACCTGGTGACCACCAGGCGGCGCGGTCGCGAGAAGCTCCACTTCCTCAACCCCGTCCCGATCCGGCTCGTCCACGACCGCTGGGTGAGCAAGTACGCCGAGCCCTGGGCCGCTGCGCTCAGCGACCTCAAGCAAGACATCGAGACGAAGGAGAAGACCATGGAGAAAGTGTTCGAGATCTACATCCGCACCACCCCGGAGCGACTCTGGGAGGCGATCACGGACGGCACGACGATGCGCGTCCTGGTCGGGCCCGACTTCGACGGCGAGCTTCCGAAGTCGACCGGCGAGCAGCTGGAGGCCGACCCGCCACGGCGTCTGGTCCAGCGCATGGTCGCCGAATGGAGCGAGGAGGTCAAAGCCGAAGGCCCCTCGCGGATCACCTGGGAGATCGAGCCGGTCGGCAGCTCCTGCCGTCTGCGGGTCACCCACGACGAGCTGCGCGAGGGCGCCAACGACGAGCTCTACGGCGGCTGG
>DASUZP010000061.1:0-5578 GCA_036376775.1 Solirubrobacterales bacterium
CTGGCGAGTGCCGGACCGAGCGGGGGTAGGACGCAGGGAGGCCGAATGGCAGCGCCATTTGGCCGACCGAGGACGCCGCCCCGCGAAGTGTGTCCGGTGCCGCCAGGCGTGCGCGGAGGTTATGAGACAGGCTCTAAGTCGTAAGTTGTGTGCCGCATCCGGCGAGCGGATCGCCGGCACATCCTCAGGGCTGGAGGGCAGCGGCGGCCAGGCCCGCAAGGCCGCCTACGGCGGCTCCTGCGAAGCCCGCGAAGGGGTCGGCGGTCGACTCGAAGATCGGCAGGGCGAGCAGCACCGCGGCTGCGACCGCGACCCCGATCCGGTCGTAGTCCTGGTCGACCGCGTGGTGCGCCTCGGCGCGACGGATCGCGAACCAGGCGGCGACCGCGCCCAGTGCCATCCCGTTGCCACCGGCGATGACGACGATGTCGCCCTGGGCGGCGGCGATGCCGCTCGCGGCCAGCATCCCCAGCGAGCCGCAGGCGAGCAGCAACACCGCGGTCGCGCCGCTGCCGAGCCGGCGCTCGACTCCGACGCCGAAGATCGCCAGGCCGATCGCGACGACGAAGAGGTAGCCGACGTCCAGGTAGACGAAGGGTGCCGTGAGAACCCGCCACCACTGGTCGTGGAGCGGAACCGTGAGAGCGCCGAGGGCGGCAGGCGAGGCGCCGCTTGCCTGCTCGACCAGGAGCAGCCCGGCGGAGCCCAGGATCGCGGCCATCGTCGCGTAGGGACGATGCGAGCCCGCAGCCCCGCGGGAGGGCAGCTTGATGCGGAAGAGCCGACTGGCGGGACCGCGCCGCGGCTTCGCCTCGAGACCGTCGCCGCGCCGCTCCAGCTTCGGCGCCCGCTTACGCAGCCGCGCTCCGCAGTATGGGCACTCGGTTACGTAGGGACTGACCTCGGAGCCGCAGTTCTTGCAGATAACGCTGAGCTCAGTCTCGCTCATGATCAATCGAGGATAACCGCCCTGTCCCAGCCGCTCACAGCACGGCACCGGTGACATACTGCGGGAACACCATCTTCAAGGAGGAATCGAGCGTGGAGTTGAAGAGCCTGACCGAGCAGAAATCGCTTCTGGCCGAGCTGGCGCCCGGCAAACGGACCCGCCTGCGGCGCCTGCTGTTCGAGTTCGGACCGGGCAACGGCACCCTGATGCTGCTGCCGATCGACCAGGGGATCGAGCACGGCCCGCGCGACTTCTTCCCCAACCCCGCCTCCAAGGATCCCGACTACCAGTTCCGGCTCGCCGCCGAGGCGGGCTACTCGGCCCTTGCCTGCCAGATCGGCATGGCGAGCAAGTACTACCCCGACTACGCCGGCCAGGTGCCGCTGATCCTCAAGGTCAACGGCAAGACCGACATCCCCTCCTCCGCCCAGGCGTTCTCGACCTGCAACGCCAGCGTCGAGGACGCGGTGCGGCTCGGCGCCGACGCGGTCGGCTACACGCTCTACGTCGGCTCGCCCCGCCAGGACCAGGATCTGGCCCAGCTGCGCGGCGTGCGCGAAGACTGCGACCGCTACGGCATGCCGTTGATCGTCTGGTCCTACCCGCGCGGCGAAGCGATCGAAGCCAAGGGCGGGCCGAACTCCTTCTACGCGATCGACTACGCAGCGCGGATGGCGATGGAGATGGGCGCAGACGTGGTCAAGCTCAACATGCCGAAGATCGATCCGGAGAAGGACAAGGACGCGCCGGCCCCCTACAACGAGATGGAGATCGACGAGGCCGGGGCGATCCAGCATTGCGTCGAGTCAGCAGGGCGCGCGCTGGTCGTCCTCTCCGGCGGCTCCAAGGTCGACGACGACGTCGTCCTCAGCCACTGCCGCGAGATCATGCAGGCGGGTGGCAGCGGCGTCATCTTCGGCCGCAACGTTTGGCAGCGTGAGTGGAACGAGGCGCTGGAGATTATCGCGCAGATAAAGGAGACCCTGCTCGGCAACGTGCGGCGCATTCCGTAGACATCGTCGATCGCCGCCTGGGGTCCTTGAAAAGCCAATCCGGCAGGGGTTTCACTTAACTTTTTCGGTGGGTTGCGGTTGGGCTGGCGCCCGGGAGCGTCGACGAAAAAGTACAAGACGTTTCACCCCTACCGGATTGGCTTTTAGGTCTGAGGGGGAGAGAATTCCCGGCTACAGCCTTTACTTGGCGTGACTCGGCATTGGCTTGGAAGCCTCGTTCTTTTCTTGGCTGTAGCGGCGGTTGTGCTGCGCCCCTGGGAGGGGGAGCTTGAGGAGGGACCGGCGTCTGCCGTGGCCCGGGTGACGCGGGTCGTCGACGGCGACACGATCGAGGTGCGGCTTGATGGGCGCAGCGAGGACGTGCGGCTGATCGGGGTCGACACACCGGAGACGGTCAAGCCGGATACGCCGGTGCAGTGCTTCGGGCCGCGCGCGTCGCACTTCACCAAGCAGCACCTCACGGGGCGGCAGGTACGGCTGGTCTTCGGCGTCGAGCGGCGCGACATCTACGGACGGCTGCTCGCCTACGTCTATCTGGACGGTCGATTCTTCAACCCGAGCCTGGTCCGCCGCGGCCTCGCCCGCTCCCTGACTATCCCCCCGAACGACCGCTTCGCGCCGCGTTTCCGGCGGCTAGAGCTGGCGGCGGCCCGCAGCGGACGTGGCCTCTGGGGCGCCTGCGAGCCGTGATCGTCGTCACATCCCAGGCATGAGGCGGGGACCTTAGACCTGCAAGCGTTCATGCGGCTTTGCTACGGTGCGCCGCGGTCGCCGCGCGACCACCCCATGAGAATGCGCCAAAGCATCAATCAGTTCGAGGTCGCCTTCGAGCAGGAGACGACCTTGGAGCGTCGCCGCCGCGAGCAGCTGCGTCGTCGCGCCGCGAACCGGTCGCGCGAGCGCCGCATCACCCGCAACGAGCAACACGGCAAAGTGCGCTTCAGCGTGCTGGCCGTCTGCCTCACCGCGACCGTGGCCGTAGTGGTCGTCTCGATGTTCGAGGCCCTCTCCTTCCTGATGGCCTGATCCAGCGGCCACGTGAGTCCGCGAACCACCGTCCAGGTTGAATAGACTCGCGCGCCGATGGCACGACGCTCGCTGAAGCCACAGCTCAATCAGATCCGCGCCTGGGTGCGGCAGGGCCGCACCGACGCCTGGATCGCCCATCAGCTTGAAGTCTCCGCCTCGGAGCTGCGCGAGTTCCGCAAACAGCACGACCTCAACCCCGACAGCGAGGACACCGGCGGCGGCGAAGTCGACCTCCGCGACGAGATCGAGGCCGAGGTCGAGGCAGCGACGGCCGAAGAGATTGCCGAGGAGGAGGAAGACGAAGAGGAGCCCGAGGAGGACGAGGGCGACGAAGAGAAACCGGCTCGTAAAGCGCGCAAATCGGAGGACGACGGCGATGACGCGGAGGGTGGCTCACGGCCACGACGCAGGCGTCGTCGCGGCCGGCGTGGCGGTCGCGGCCGGCGCAAAGAGCTGGAGGCGACCTTCGACCACGGCGAGCGCGACGGCTACGGCCTCTGGCTCGACGCGGCGGTCAAGGACAATCCCGTCTACGCCGAGCACTGGGCCGGCAAAAGCGAGGTGACGGTCCGCATCGAGGCGGACCAGATCGTCATCCGCCGAGCCGGCGAGAGCGGTTCGAGCCCGGCCCCGGACTCGGGCAGCGACGACGACTCAGACGACTAGCTGGCGACCGCCGGCAAAGTCGGTGGCGCCGCGCAGGTAGAGCCAGAAGGCTGCGTCGGCGAGCGAGCGCGAATCGGTATCCGGTCCCGGCGCTGCGTCTATAGCCACCTGCAGGCACCAGTCGGTTCCCCGCCCGTAGAGCCCCGCCAGCTCGGCGGCCGAAAAGGTCGGCCCGATCCGACGCCGCAGCTCGTCCTGGATCGCAGCGACGACCCGATCGGCCTGGCGGCGCTCGCGCGGGTCCTCGATCGCGCGCAGCACTCGCAGGCCTTCCTCCCACTGAAACAGCGCGTTCTCGAGCGGATAACCCACGCGATCACAGGGTAGCGCCCCGTCGATGAGCTCTTCGCGCCTTGCTTGCCCGCTTCGCGGCCCCGCCGGCGTCAGTCCATGGGTTGTTGAGGGATCTCGCGGAGCGGGGCGTTCTGCGGACCGCAGGCGGCAGGGTCCAGGCGGCCTCGAACCTTCCAGACGGTCACCGGGCCGCTGCGGTCGATCGGGGCCACCGCGGGCTCGCCGCGCAACCAGCGCGCCTCCGGCGAGGCGACCGGCCTGCCGGGATCGATGAAGTTGAGGAAGGGCGCCGTGACGAGATAGTCGAGATCGGCCGCGTTGACGGCGGAGCGGAAATCGGCGCAGGTGGGAATCGCGTTGAAGGCACCGTGCGTGCCCTCGACGCCGAGATAACGCACGCGGTTGGAAAGATCGGTGCCGTAGAAGCCGTACTCGAGGAAGCCGGCGGTGGTGCCGGCGAGGCCGATGCGAGCGTCGCCGACCTCGCGCGCCCAGCGATAGGCGGAGTCGAGGTGCATGCCGGGGATGCTCGTTTCTGCGTCCGCGTTGAGAAAGCGGTCGCGCAGATAGTCGCGCTGCACCGGGTAGCCGATCGCGACGACTAGGAGAGCAAGAGCGGCGAAGCCCCCGATGACCGCGCCCCGCGGCGCTCCGCGCTGCCGAGCGACCAGGAGCGCGGCGGGGATCAGCACCGCCAGGGTGGCGATGAGCCAGCCGAAGAGACGGTCGGGGTCGCGCAGGGCGGCGTCGGAGCGGTCGGTGGCTACCAAGACCAGCAGGAACACGCCGAGCAGGGCCCAGGTCCACCAGATGTCCGATCGGGATGAAGCTCCTCGGCCGCGGGTCCTGTCGCGGGGGGAGGGGGGGCTAGCGGACTCGCCCGTCCGAACCCCCCCGCCCCCCGCGCCACCCGCGGACGGGGCCGGAATCCCGGATACCCGGGAGCTGCCGAAGGCCAAGGGGAGCAAGGTCAGGCCCGCCAGAAGAGCTGGGATTGCGTAGCGGATGTTGATGGCGAAGCCGACCGGGGCGCCCTCGGCTCCTGCGGCGCTGAGGGGGGTGAAGACGTAGGCGAGCATGCCGAACAGGGCTACGGCGCCCATCCAGCGCAGAACGCGCGTGTGGCCCCAGAGGAGGGCTGCCAGGCCGCCGGCGATGGCGGCGGCGACGACCAGCGGCCAGAGGGCGCCGAAGGCCTGGTGCAGGCCGGGCTCGAAGTAGTCGCTCCAGACGCCGGTGTCGGTCGCGTAGTGGACGATGCTGAAGTCGGGCCGACCTTCCTGCAGCCGCTCGGGATGAGGCAGCGAGATCGGCCCCAGATGCTCGAGCTGTGGCAGCGGGTTGCCGGCGACGATCAGGTTGCGCAGGTACCAGTAGCCGCCGCCTGCAACGGCTGCCGCAAACCACCAGCCGGCGGCGGCCCAGCGGCGGCCGGTGGGAGCCAGCACGATCACGGCCAACGTCAATGCAGCAGCCATCGCCAGCGCCGTCGACTTGGTGCCAACAGCCATCCCGGTGGCGAGCCCCGCAGCCGCCAGCGGGAGCATTTCGGCCGCGGGTCCTGTCGTGGAGGAGGGGTGCCGGGCGGGTGCTGGGTTTTTCGCCACAGGGCTGTGCGGCCGTCCGA
>DASUZP010000062.1:0-2850 GCA_036376775.1 Solirubrobacterales bacterium
GTCCTGATCACCGGCGGCCTCAGCGGCCTCGGTGCCCTGGTCGCACGCCACCTCGCCGAGAAACACGGCGCCCGTCGGCTGCTCCTTGTCAGCAGGCGCGGCCCCGAGGCAAAGGGAGCCACAGAGCTGAAGGCAGAGCTCGAAGAGCTGGGGGCCGAGGTTTCGATCGCCGCCTGCGACGTCAGCGACCGCAGCGCCCTTGAGCAACTCTTCGAGTCGATCCCCGCCGAACACCCCCTGGGGGCGATCGTCCACTCCGCCGGGATGATCGACGACGGCGTGCTCGACTCGATGGACTCCGAGCGCCTGGCCGCCACGATGGCCCCCAAGGCGACCGCCGCCTGGCACCTGCACGAGCTGAGCGCAGATCTCGAGCTCTCCCGGTTCCTGCTCTTCTCCTCGGCCGCCGGTCTGCTCGGCGGGGCCGGCCAGGCCAACTACGCCGCCGCCAACGTCTTCCTCGATGCGCTTGCGTCCAAGCGCAAGGCGCAAGGCCTTGCCGCTACCTCTATCGCCTGGGGACTGTGGGAGCGGGAGAGCGACCTCACGGCCCAACTCACAGAGACCGACCTGGCACGGATGCGGCGCTCGGGGATTGAAGCGCTCTCCGACAAGTGCGGCCTCGATCTTTTCGATCGCGCTCTCGGCGCCGATCGAGCCGAGGCGCACGTCTTGGCGGCGCCCCTGGACATGGCAGCCCTCGCAGCCCTTGCTTCTGCCGGCGCCCTGCGGCCGATCCTCAGTGACCTGCCGGGAGGTTCCAAGCGCCGCGACGAGGGCTCGCTTGCCGCAAAGCTCGCCACGCTGCCCGCTGGGCAAGCAGAGCGCCACGTCCTTGACCTGATCCGCACCGAAGTGGCCGCGGTGCTGGGACACGACGGCGTGGAGGCGATCGATCCCGACAGGGCGTTCAAGCAGGCCGGATTCGATTCGCTCGCCGCGGTTGAACTTCGCAACCGTCTCAGCGCGGTCGCCGGCCTCGCGCTGGCGACGACGACGGTGTTCGACCACCCGACTCCGCGCAGGCTCGCCGAGCACCTCTTGGCCGAGGCGACCGCGAGCGGAGCGGGGGCCAGGCAGGTCGTTCTCAAGGCTCAGGCGAGCGATGAGCCGGTTGCGATCGTCGGTATCGCCTGCCGCTACCCCGGTGGGGTGGGCTCTCCGGCCGAGCTCTGGCAACTGCTCGCCGAGGGCCGGGACGCCATCGCCGGGTTCCCCGCCGACCGCGGTTGGGACCTCGAGCGCCTCTACAACCCCGACCCCGACCATCCGGGCACCAGCTATGCCCGCGAGGGCGGCTTCCTCGCCGGCGCCGCCGAGTTCGACGCCGAGTTTTTCGGCATCGCCCCGCGCGAGGCGCTTGCCATGGATCCGCAGCAACGCCTGCTGCTGGAGTCTTGCTGGGAGGCGCTCGAGGACGCGGGGATCGATCCCGGCGCGCTGCGGAGGGAGCCCGTCGGAGTCTTCGCCGGTGTCGGCCCCCAGGACTACATGACCGCCTCCCAGGCGACCGGCGAGTTGGAGGGCTACCGCGTCACCGGCGCCTCGACCAGCGTCGTCTCCGGCCGCGTCGCCTACGCGCTCGGCCTCGAGGGGCCGGCGATCAGCGTCGATACCGCCTGCTCGTCTTCGCTGGTCGCCCTGCATCTTGCGGCCGGCGCCCTGCGCCAGGGCGAATGCGCGCTGGCGCTCGCCGGTGGGGTGACGACCCTCGCCACGCCCGGCGTTTTTGTCGAGTTCAGCCGCCAGCGCGGCCTCGCCCCCGACGGGCGCTGCAAGTCCTTCGCCGATGGGGCCGACGGGACGGGTTGGGGGGAGGGAGTCGGCGTGCTCGTCTTGGAGCGCCTCTCCGACGCGCAGCGCAACGGCCATCCGATCATGGCCACGATCAGAGGCTCGGCGGTCAACCAGGACGGCGCCTCCAACGGACTGACGGCACCCAACGGACCCTCGCAGGAGCGGGTGATCCGCCAGGCGCTGGCCAACGCCCGCCTCGAGCCGAAGGACGTCGACGCGGTCGAGGCCCACGGCACCGGCACCACCCTCGGCGACCCGATCGAGGCCAGCGCCCTGCTCGCCACCTACGGCCAGGACCGCGAGAAGCCGCTGCGCCTCGGCTCGATCAAGTCCAACATCGGCCACACCCAGGCAGCCGCCGGGGTCGCCGGGGTGATCAAGATGGCGCTGGCGATGCAGCAGGGCGTCCTGCCGAAGACGCTGCACGTCGACGCGCCTTCCTCCAAGGTCGACTGGGCGGTGGGGGAGGTCGAGCTGCTGAGCGAGCAGGCCGCATGGGAGCCGAATGGCCACCCGCGCCGCGCCGGCGTCTCCTCCTTCGGCGTCAGCGGCACGAATGCTCATGTGATCCTGGAGCAGGCTCCCGCAGTCGCGGCGGGCGCCGAAGAGTCGAGCAAAGACGGGCACGGGGGAGGGGCATCCGCCACCGAGCCCCTCCCCGGCCCGATCCCACTGGCGCTCTCGGCCAAAGCCGAACCGGCCCTGGCCGAAGCTGCCGAGCGCCTGGCAGCTCACCTGCAAGCCGACCCAGATCTAGACCCGACCGACGTCGCCTACTCGCTCCTCGCCACCCGCTCCGCTTTCGAGCAGCGGGCGGTTGTGCTCGGCTCGGACCGCGAGGAGCTGCTGGCCTCGCTCACCGCCCTGGCCGAGGGCACGCCATCCGCCGACGTCCTCAGCGGGCGGGCAAAGGACGGCAAGCTCGCCTACCTCTTCACCGGCCAGGGCTCCCAGCGCCTCGGCATGGGCAAAGAGCTCTACGAGGCAGACGAGGTCTTCCGCAAAGCTTTCGACGCGGTCTGCGAGCAACTCGACCCCCACCTCGATACGCCG
>DASUZP010000063.1:0-12416 GCA_036376775.1 Solirubrobacterales bacterium
CAGGATGAGGACGACAAGCAGCGTCTGCGCCACTCGCCGCCGCGTGAACAGAGGCAATTCATAGCCGCCGTTTCCGTTCGCCGGCTGCTCGGGAGACACCCTTGGGACGCTACCCGTTCGCCAGGCGCTCCAAGCGAAGCAGGCCGCGGTTGACCTCGAGTACCGCCGGTTCGGCGAGGCGCTCGCCGCGGCGCACGGCCGCCACCAGCCCGGCCCCCGCAGCGAGGTCGGTGACGTAGTGCTCGCCCAGATAGACGAGCGCAAAGCCGAGGGTCAGCGCGTAGGCCCAGCCGGCGGCGCCCGCCGTCCGTCCGGTCTCGGCCAGCGAGATCGCCGCCGTGACCGAGGTCGCGAAGTGCAGCGAGGGCATCGCCGCCCAGGGGTTGCCGCCCAACGCTCCGTACATCGCCGGCCAGGCCGACTTCCAGGTTTCCTCGCCGACCTCGACCATGATCCGTCGCACCTCTTCGTCGCCGGTATAGCCCTGCTCGGAGGCCCACCAGGGCGGCGCCGTCGGCGCGGCGAAGTAGACGGCGCAGCCGCTGTCGAAGACGGCGGCGAGGCGGCGCGCGGCACGGGGGAAGCGGTCCGGATGGCGGATCAGGATGAATGAGAGCGCCACGTAGGGCTCGAGGAACCAGAGCCAGTGCGCCCAGGTGAGAAAGCGGTTGAGCGTCCCGACCCGCCGCAGGCGAGCGAGCGAGTGCTGCAGGCGCACGTTGGGCAGCCGGCCGAGGCCGAGCGCCCGGTCGGCGACGATCGGGTAGCGGATCTTGAGCCTGGCGCGCAGCCCCTCCGGATCGTCGAAGGGCAGCTCGTGAACCATCGTGAACGCCCACATCTGCAGGGCGTACATGGCGACGTCGCGCTTGCGCGAGCGCGGCTGCAGGACGGCGAGCCCGAGCGGACCGGCGGCACAGGCCGCAATCGTCACCGGAGCGGGGATGCGTGCCCGGCGGCGCAGCAGCGGCACCGCGATCGCAGCGCCGATCGCCGCCGCCGCTCCGGTACGCACCAGCTTGTGCAACGCCGGAGATGGCCTCGAGCGGGTCCGCATGAGGTCGGCGAGTATAGGAGCAGTGCCCCGGCGGCCAATCGACCGTGCGCGCCGCCGGTAGCCGCCTTGCGTGATTAGAATGGCCGCGCTTTGGGTCCTCACTCTCCTGGCACCGACCAGATCGACACCCTGCTTTGGATCGGCTTCGTCGCCGCGACGATTCTCGTCGTCGCGATCGTCGGCGGGCTGCTCTATGCGCTGCGCCGCTACCGCGAGGAGCGCGGCGTCGAGCCGCGCCAGGTCACCGGCGGCCGCCGCATCCAGTTGCGGGTCGGCGCGGCCCTGGGAGTCTTCGCCGCGGCGATCCTCGTACTCAGCATCGTCTACACCGACAAGGCGCGCGAGACGCCCACCACCGGCGCCGCCGGGCTCCAGGTCGCCCACTCCGAACCCTTGAGGATCGAAACGACCGGGCAACAGTGGCTGTGGCGCTATGACTACCCGAACGAAGCCTTCTCCTATTACAAGCTCGTCGTGCCGGTCGACACCACGGTCGAACTCGACCTCGTCTCGACCGACGTCATCCACACCTGGGACGTGCCCGACCTGGCCGGCAAGCGCGACGCGGTGCCCGGCAAGACCAACCGCGTCGTCTTTCGCGCCGACGAAGAAGGCTCTTACTTCGGCCAGGCGGCGACCCTCTCCGGCCAGGCCTACGCGGCAATGCGGACCGAGGTCGAAGTCGTCTCGCCGGAAAAGTACGAAGCCTTCATAAAAACCCAGAAGAGCGACATCCAGGCCGCGCAGGATCGCGTCGTCGGCCTGATCGAAAACGGAGAAACGCCATGAGCGCTTCGGCAAGGAACCCCGAGCTCGTCGTCGACGGCTTCCCCCCGCGCCGCGCCCGCTGGGTCGAGATCGCGACCAGTGCCGACCACAAGGATCTCGGTCGGATCCTGATCACCGGCGCCCTCGGCTTTCTCTTCATCGCCCTGGTCGAGCTGCTGCTGATGCGACTGCAGCTGGCGGTCCCAGAGAACAGCTTCCTCACTCCGGTCGCCTTCAACCGGATGCTCTCGCTCTACGGCGCGACCGCGATCTTCCTCTTCGCCCTGCCGCTGGCGCTCGGCTTCTTCTACTACGTGACGCCGCTGCAGATCGGCGCCCGCGGTACGGCGCTGCCGCGGATCGGCCAGCTCGGCACCTGGCTCTTCATCGCCGGCGCGACCGTCCTCTACACCTGCTTCCTCTTCACCCCGACCGAGGCCGGGGTCAACCCGCTGGCACCGCTCTCGGGCATCGCCTTCCTGTCCAACAACGGCGTCGACGCCTGGGCCGCGGCAACCGGCCTGGCGACGCTCGGCTTTGTCCTGATCGCGATCGACCTGGTGGCGACGCTGCGCCGCCTGCGCGCCCCGGGAATGGCCTGGCGCCGCCTCCCCGTCTTCTCCTGGTCTGCGGCGATCTGCTCCTGGCTGCTGCTCGTCATCGGCCCGACGATGCTGGCGGCGATCGCGATGCTGCTGATCGACCGCAACTTCGACGGGATCTTCTTCGCCGGCGACGCCGGCGGCTCGCCGCTGCTCTGGCAGCACCTGAGCTGGATCTTCTACACCGGTAGCTACATGCTGATCCTGATCTTCGCCTTCGGCGCGATCGGCGAGATCGTGCCGACGCTGTCGCGCAAGCCTCTCTTCAACCGCGGTGCCACGATCGGCTCGCTGGTCGCGATCGCCGTCCTCGGCACCCTCGCCTGGATGCAGAACATGTTCACCGCGCCGATCGGGATCGGCTGGATGTACTTCGCGATGACGATGTCGCTCGCCCTGATCGTCCCCTTCGGCCTGGTCTTCTTCAATCTGATCGCGACCCTGGTCGGGGGCACGGTGAGGCTGCGCGCGCCGCTGCTCTTCGCCGCCGGGGCGATCGCGATGACCGCGCTCGGGCTCGCCTCCGAGGTGTCTCACTCGATGGTCGCACTGGGCTGGCGCCTCCAGCACACGACCGACAGCACCGCAGCGACCCACTTCGCCCTGATCGGCGGCGCGGTCTTCGGCGGCTTCGCCGCCCTGCACTGGTGGTTCCCGAAGATGACCGGCCGCACGATGGGCGAGACGCTCGCCCGCCTCTCCTTCTGGACGATGGTGCTGGGCATCCTCGTCGCCTTCGTACCGCTCTTCCTCGCCGGCGCGGAAGATGGCCAGGTGATCGACGCCTACAAGTTTTTCGGCGGAACCGGCGTCAGCGCCTACAACCTGATCGCCACGATCGGCACCTTCGTCCTCGCCGCCGGGATCCTGATGACCCTGGTCAACGCGATCCTCAGCCGCGAGGGCGGGACCCCGGCCGGGCACGACGCCTGGGGAGGCGACTCGCTCGAGTGGTTCGCGCTCTCGCCGCCGGAGCCGCACAACTTCGACCTCCTCCCCGACGTGCGCAGCGCCCGACCGCTGCGCGACATCCGCGCGGCGATCGCCCACCGCAGCGCCCGCTCCGAGCGGCCGGCCCGCGAGTCCCAGCCGGTAGCCTGAGCCGGTGGTCCACTGATGTCCGGCGCCCAGACTGCTGCAATCTCGCAGCGCCCCGCCGCGCCTTCGCTGCTGCGCGACTTCGCCACGCTGACCAAGCCGAAGGTGCAGTCGCTGCTGCTCTTCATCACGGTGACGACGATGTATGTGGCGGGGGACCCCTCGCTCGGGCTCGTCTTCCTCACCTGCCTCGGCGGCGCCCTCTCCGCCGGCGGCGCCGGAGCGATAAATCACGCGGTCGATCGTGACATCGACCGCACCATGGCCCGCACCGCCGGCCGGCCGGTTGCCGCTGGGCGCATCTCGCCGGCGACGGCGATCGGCTTCGGCGTCCTGCTCGCGGCCTCCTCGTTCGCACTGCTGGCGCTGGCGGTCAACCCCCTGGCGGCGGCCCTCTCGCTCTCCGGCTTCTGCGGCTACGTCTTCGTCTACACGCTCTGGCTGAAGCGCACGACGCCGCAGAACATCGTCATCGGCGGCGCCGCCGGCGCAGTGCCGCCGCTGGTCGCCTGGGCAGCGGTCACCGGCAGCCTCAGCGGCACCGCCTTCTACCTCTTCGCGATCGTCTTCTTCTGGACCCCACCCCACTTCTGGGCGCTCTCGCTGCTGATGAAGGACGAGTACGCGAAGGCCGGCGTGCCGATGATGCCGGTCGTCCGCGGCGAGGACGAGACGCGGCGCCAGATCCTCCTCTACACGATCCTGCTCTACGCGGTGACCCAACTGCCCTTCTGCGCCGGTGGCTTCAACCTCGTCTACCTGTTCGCCTCGATGACTCTCGGCGCCGGCTTCATCTACTGCGCGGTGCGCCTGCTGCGCAGCGCGGGACGCCAGTGGGCACTGCGCACCTACCTCTACTCGCTCGCCTATCTGGCCCTGCTCTTCCTGGCGATGCCGATAGACGCCAGGCTGTAGCGACCGGCGCCCTGTCTGCCTGATAAAAATCCGCCCATGGATCGCGAGACCTCGAGACGAGACATGGCGGCCGGCCTCCTGGCCGGGGGAATCGCAGCGGCGATCTTCGCCCTTTGCTTCGTCGTCGCAACCCTCTACATCGCATCGTGAGCGAGCATCGCGAGATCCCCGAGCCCGGCGAGCTGGTCTACCCGCCGCGGCCCTCGTGGGCGCCGGCCTTCTTCGCCTTCGCTGCCGCCCTCGCCGTCTGCGGGATCTTCGCCGAGGGTTTCATGCTGCGCGGCTGGAACTACTCGCTCATCGGCATCGTCGTCCTGCTCTTCGCCCTGCGCAGCATGATCAAGAGTGCGACCCGGGATTACTTCAAACTGCCGCGCGAACAAAAGACGCGCGGAGCGGTCCTGCCGGTAGAAACCATTTCACCGCCGCGCTCCTGAGCCAGGGTCCGGCGTCATCCCAGAAGTAGCCCCGGCGGACGTCCAAACCCTGACGATGTCGCGGATCGAGAGGATCCCGATCAGCTCGCCTTCGTCGAAGACGACCAGGTGTCGGATGCCGCGGGTGGACATCTCGGAGGCGGCGTGCTCGAGGCTCCAGTCGGGCGAAGCGGCGACGACGCCCTCGCTCATGTGTTCTGAGACCCGCTCGCTGTCGGGGTCCTCTCCGCGACCCAGCGAGTTGAGGATGTCGCGCTCGGTGACGATGCACGGAACCGGCAACTCGTCGTCGTTCACAAGAGCGGCCCCGATGCCCTTCTCGACCATCATCGTCGCTGCCTCGCGCAACGTGTGCGCTGGACCGACCGTCAGAACAACCTCCGACATCCCTTCCCGTACCTGCATCTCGTCCCTCTCCTTCGGGGTTCGCGGGTTAGTGATGATCGCCTCAAGCCTACCCGACCGCCGAGGCACGACAAGGCACGTTTGGCGCGGCCTCGACGTATAGACTCCGGCGCGCTCCGCGCCGCACGACGATGCTCAAGCCACCGAACCCCATCCGCGTCCTTTTCGCCCTCGCCGCCCTTGCAGCGGTTCTCCTCACTGCCTCGGGCTGCGGCACCAGCACCGCGGACGAGCAGCGTGGCCGCGTCCTCTTCATCCAGAAATGCGGCGTCTGCCACGCCCTGGCCGAGGCCGGCACGACCGCCCAGATCGGGCCCAACCTCGACGACGCCTTCGCCGCAGCACGATCTGCCGGCGAGGGCGGCGAAACGATCGAAGGCATCGTCGAAGCGCAGGTCGAGTTCCCGCGCCCGAGCAACGACAATCCGGCTGCCTCGATGCCGGCGGACATCGTCACCGGGCAGGACCTCGACGACGTCGCCGCATACGTCGGCACCTACGCCGGCGTGCCCGGGGCGGCGCCGCCGAAGGTGCCCGGCGGTCCCGGCGCCCAGGTCTTCGCCGACAACGGCTGCGGCGGTTGCCACACGCTCGCCGCCGCCGGGTCGGGAGGCGTCACCGGTCCGAACCTGGACGAAGCGCTGCCCGGCCAGAGCGCGAAGATGGTCGAAGAATCGATCGTCGACCCGAACGCGCAGGCCGTCAAGGGCTATCCCGCCAACGTGATGCCCCAGAACTTCGCCCAGACGCTGAGCTCGAAAGAACTGGAAGACCTCGTCCAGTATCTGCTGCAGGAAACGCAGCCGGGCGGGGGCAAGAACACGGGCGGTTGAGCCGCTCGCGGCCGGTCCCGGCCGCTGACATGATCTGAGGACGATGCGGACCCGCCTCAAAGACCGCCTCGAGATCTCCCCGCAGCGTTACGCCCAGGTGACCCTGGTGGCGCTGGGGGCGCTGGCGTTGATCGTGCTGACCGGAGCCGGCGTGCGCCTCACCGGCTCGGGGCTCGGCTGCCCGGACTGGCCCAAGTGCTACGGCGGCACCGTGCCACCGCTCGACACCCACGCCGTGATCGAGTACGGCAACCGCGTGCTCACCGGCTTCGTCGGCTTCGCCGTAATCGCCGCCAGCGTCCTCGCCTGGTTCCGCCGCCCCTTTCGCTGGCACCTCGCCCTCTTCGGCGCCCTCTTACCGCTCGGGGTGATCGGGCAGGCGATCCTCGGCGCGCTCGTGGTCAAGTACCACCTCGCCCCGGGACTGGTGATGAGCCACTTCATCCTCTCGATGCTGCTGCTCGACGCCTCCTTCGCCCTCGCCTGGTGCTCGCGCTACGAACCGTGGGAGCGGCGCCGCTCCCACGACCGCTTGGGTGTCTGGGCGGTGCGGGCGCTGATCCCGCTCGGCCAGCTGACGATCCTCGCCGGCACGATCGCCACCGCCTCCGGTCCCCACGCCGGCGCCCACGCCGGGCAGCTGGTCCACCGCTTCGCCTTCGAGGGGACCGGCACCCTGGAATGGGTCGTGGAACGCCACGCGGCGATCGCGACCGTGTTCGGACTTGCAGCAATCGCCGTCTGGCTCCTCCTGCGCCGCCCTGGCGGCGACAGACGCGCCGTTGTGCCCCTCGTCTGGGTAATCGGCCTGCTCGCCCTACAGGGCGCCGTAGGGGGGCTGCAGTGGTGGCTGAAGTTGCCCGGCGAGCTCGTCTGGGTCCACGTGGCCCTCGCCACCCTGACCTGGCTGGCGATGCTATGGACCGTGGCCGCCGCTGGCCGACTCGAGCCGCGCGAGGCCGCGCCAACGCATCAGGCCGACGCGACGGACGAGCGCCCCGCACCCGCCCTGACTCAGACCTGAGTCGCCACAACCGCAATAAGAGCGCCGAAAAGAGTGGCGAAGGCGGCGAACAGACCGATGCAGAGGGTGACCAGGGTGCGGTGAAAGCCCCGCAACCCCTCCTCTAGCGACCCTAGGCGCAATTCAAAAGCATTGAACCTGGTGCTCATCTCTTGCTCCACCCGATCGAGCCGCTTGTCGATCTGGTCAAACCTCTGGTCGACATGATGAAAGCCTTCGTCGATCTTGCGCTCGAGGCCGTCGATGCGATCGTCGCTCCAATTTTGCCTTACCGTCATTGTCTCCATGGTCGCAGATCATGAGACAACAAGTTGCGCGCGTGTTGCGCAAAAGCAAAATCTTCTGAGCCGGCATCGTCAATTCTTTGCAGCAGGCTCCGCGGCCAGGTCGACGACCACGTGGGTGATCGGCAGGTCGATCTCATTGCGGGCGCGCGCGACCACACCGTGCTCGAGCCAGCGCGAGCGCTCGGGCGGATGGGTCGAGATCACGATCTCGTCTGCCGGGAAGACCCGCAGCGCGTCCTCGATCGCCACATTCGGGTCCGAGTCGCCGATCTCGCCTCTCGCCCGCAAGCCCAACCCCTTGATCGCGATCAGCGAGAGCTCCATCCGCTGGCGCGCCAGCTCGATCGCTTCGTCGATGTCGGATGCCCAGTGGGAAGCGCGACTACCGGCCAGCGCCGGCGTGACCACGAGGATCTCGCAGCTGCGGTTGCGGCAGCGCTCCCGGATCTCCTCCAACAGGGCCTCACCCTCAACCGTCTCGTTGGCGACGACGAGCAGGCGGTGCTTGCCGTCTCCGCCGCGGGTCAACTCGACGCTGCGCAAAAGCGACCCGCGCGAATTCCGATAGGCGAACCCAGCCCCGAACCCGACCAACGCCGCCGCCCAGACCACCCCGATCACCGGCCGCGTCAGCAACGTCAGACCGATGATCGACACCGCCCCCAGGCCAATCACAACCACCCACCGAAAAGCGTCAGCCTCGGATCTCAGAGGATTGTGCATACAACGATTGTTACCCGGCAACCTCGAACCTGCAACCGGCTCCGCAAGGTCGCGAAATGCGACTTCTACATTCGCTGACGGGTGCGAGAACCAAGCAGGTCGGGGGACGCAGGGAGGACGGTGAGGGAGCGCACAGTTGGTGCGTGACCGATCCGGACGACCGAGGACCCCGAGATGCGCCGGTTATCGCGCCCGTCAGAGGATGTAGACCGCGGTGTAGACGATGATCCACATGACGTCTACGAAGTGCCAGTAGATGCCGGGGACCTCGACACCCAGATGGTCCTCGGCTTTCGGACCGAAATGGCCGCGGAAGGCACGGATCGTGGCGAAGCTGAGCAGCATCAGACCGACGAAGACGTGGGCTCCGTGCAGACCGG
The DNA here is from genome assembly GCA_036376775.1 of Solirubrobacterales bacterium. Classification (GTDB taxonomy): domain Bacteria; phylum Actinomycetota; class Thermoleophilia; order Solirubrobacterales; family 70-9; genus VRUE01. The sequence goes on from DASUZP010000063.1 coordinate 8,530, forward strand.
TGAGACCGTAGAAGATCGAGCCGAAGGCGAGGTCGCGAGCGCTGAAGCCGATGTGGACGTACTCGTTGATCTGGATGAAGAGGAAGGTGGCGCCGAGCATCCAGGTGAGGACCAGGCCGAGTTTGAGGCCTTTCTTGTTGCCGCGGCGGATCGACTCGAGCGCGTAGTGGATCGTGAAGCTAGAGGAGACCAGGATCGCCGTGTTGATGCCGGCGACGGCGACCGGCAGCTCGTAGGGGTGTGGCGGCCAGGTCGGCGGGTGGACAACGACCCGTAGGAAGAAGTAGGAGGCGAAAAAAGCGCCGAACAGCATCACCTCGGAAACGATGAAGAGGAGGATGCCGAGCGTCTGCCGGTCGATCCGCGAGCTCTGGTTGGCCTCGGGGGGGCCGTGGTGCTCCTCCTCGTGAGCGTGGCCGAGGGCGACGGTCGCGCTCTCCATCAGTTTTCCTCTCCTCCCGCCACGGCAGCGGCAACCGCCTCGGCGGGTCGGCCGACCTCGAGATGCTCGACCGGCTTCTCGGTGATCTCGCGGGTGCGGCCGAGCAGGTCCTCGTCGAGCCAGCGCGAGGTTTCGCCGGCGAAGGTCGAGATCAGCACCTCGTCGACCCGGTAGTGCTCGATCGCGTTCTGCACGGCGTGGAAGGGATCGGGACTCATCGGCTGCCCGGTGGCATCGATGTCGGCCTTGTAGAGCTGGGCCAGGGTCGAGGCCAGATCGCGGACGATTTCCGCCTCGGAGACGTCATCCGTGCGAGGGCAGACGATCGTGTAGCGGTGCGGGTGTCCGGCGGCCCGATCCTTCAACCTGGCGATCAGGTCCGGTGCGGCAACGGTCTGGGTGGCGACGACCAGCGTGTGGTTTTTCTCCCAGCTGATCGAGTCGTCCTGGACACGCACGGGGATGTGCGTTACCGCCACCTCGGGCTCGAAGCGGTTTTTCGCCCACTCGACGAGATCCTTGCGGGTGATGCCGAAGCGCGTCTCAGAGCGGCAGGAGAGAAGCAGCTCACCGGGCTCGTGGGCGCGCACGGCGTCGTCGAGCGCCAGCGCCGGATCGCGGTCCATGACCTCGCCGACCGACTCGATTCCGTACTCGGAGAGGATCGACATCGTCACCTCGACCCGGGCACGGGCCGCGTCGCGCAGCTCGCCGCTGTCGATCAGCTGGCCGACCGCCGGCTGATTCTGAGGCGCCGCGACCGCGACGAAGGGAACCTTCTCGACCCGCTCCCGTACGGCCTGCAGCAGCTTGCGACCGCCGGCGACCTCGTTGAGGAAAACCAGCAACGGCCGTGGCTCGGCTGCTTCGCCACTCACGTCTGCCCCACCACGCTCGGCTCCGGTTTGGCGACCTCGGCTCCTTCGCCCGCCATGATCGCGTGGCGAGCCCCGGGGACGCCGTACTCGTACGGTCCGCCGACCACCCGCGGGATCTCGTCGAAGTTGAAGATCGGTGGCGGCGAGGAGACCTGCCACTCGATCGAGTTAGCCCGCCAGGGGTTGGCGCCGGCGCGCGGCCCGAAGCGCCAGCTGACGATCATGTTGTAGAGGAAGACGAGCTGGACGGCGCCGAGCATGAATGCGAAGCAGCTGATCAGCAGGTTCCAGTCGCCGAACTGGGTCGCGTAGTCGGCAACGCGACGCGGCATCCCGTCCATCCCGATCCAGTGCATCGGGATGAAGGTGCCCCAGGTGCCGATCACGGTGCCCCAGAAGTGGACCCGGCCGAGTTTCTCGTCGTACATCCGCCCGGTCATCTTCGGGAACCAGTGGTAGATGCCGGCGAAGATCGTGAAGACCGAACCGCCGAAGAGGACGAAGTGGATATGGGCGACGATGAAGTAGGTGTCGGAGACGTGGATGTCGATCGGCACCATGCCCAGCATGACGCCGCTGATGCCGCCGATCGTGAAGGTGACGATGAAGGCGAGCGAGAACAGCATCGCCGTCGAGTAGGTGTGGATCTTGCCGAAGTAGAGCGTCCCCAGCCAGGAGAAGATCTTGATCCCGGTCGGCACCGCGATCAGCAGCGTGGTGAACATCATCGGCACCCGCAGCCAGCTGAACATGCCGGCGACGAACATGTGGTGGGCCCAGACCGAGTAGCTGAGGACGACGATCCCGATCAGCGCCAGCGCCATCAAGCGGTAGCCGAAGATCGGTTTACGGGCGTGGGTCGAGATGACCTCGGAGATGATCCCGAACCCGGGCAGCATCATGATGTAGACGGCTGGGTGCGAGTAGAACCAGAAGATGTGCTGGTAGCTGATCACGTCGCCGCCGCCGGCGAACTGGAAGAACTGGGTGTGCAGGACACGGTCGAAGAGGACCATGAACTGGGCACCGGCGATGAACGGCGTCGCGGCGACGACCAGGAGCGAGGTCGAGAGGTTGGCCCAGACCAGCAGCGGCATCCGCCAGAAGGTCATCCCAGGCGCACGCATGGTGATGATCGTGACCAGGAAGTTGAGCGCGGTGGCGATCGACGAAGCGCCGGCGAACTGCACGCCGAGGTTGAAGAACGACTGGCCCAGCGGGGCGCCGGTGGAAAGCGGCGCGTAGCCGGTCCAGCCGGCATCGAAGGCGCCACCGGGGGCGAGGAAGCTGCCGATGAAGAGCAGTCCGGCCAGCGGCAGCATCCAGAAGCTGAGCGCGTTGAGGCGCGGGAAGGCCATGTCCGGCGCGCCGATCATCAGCGGCAGCACGTAGTTGGCGATCCCGGCGAAGACCGGGATCACGAAGACGAAGATCATCAGCACCGCGTGAGTGGAGAAGAGGCTGTTGTAAGTGGCGGCGTCGACGATCTGGGTGCCCGGCTGGGCCAGCTCGGCCCGGATCAGCATCGCCATCAGGCCGCCCACGAAGAAGAAGAAGAAGGTCGTGCAGATGTACTGGATGCCGATCACCTTGTGATCGGTGTTGAAGCGGAAGTAGTCGCGCCAGCTCTTGGCGCCGTGCTGAGAGTGATCGTCGGGGATGGTCGGCATCCCGGCGGCCCAACGCAGCCAGTAGTCGAAGCAGCCGAAGCCGGCGAGGAAGCCGAGCGGGCCGGTGATCAGCGGCACGATCACGTGCGGGTAGCCGGTCTGCTCGGTCTGCCAGATGGGCAGGCCGGAGATGTCACGCAGGACGACGACCAGGCCGAGGCCAAAGGCAGCGGCGAGCAGCGCGCCGAGCACGCCTCGAATCCATCCAGGTTGCTTGATTGCGGCCACCATCAGCAGGTCTGCGCCTCCATTATGCCCCGCCCGCCCCAAGCGGCTCCACCGGGTTGGTTTCGGTGTCCTGACGGATAGTTTCCATGTAGGGAGCGGGCACCGTCTCGTCCAGGCCGGCGACCCATTTGCGGAAATCCGCCGCCGGTTCGACCACGACTTTGGCCCGCATCGACGCGTGGCCGAAGCCGCAGAGCTCGGTGCAGATCAGCTGATAGGTGCCGACCTTGTCCGGCGTCACGATCGCGGTCGTCGTGATCCCCGGCACGTTGTCTTTCTTGATCCGCCACTCGGGGACCCAGAAGGAGTGGATCACGTCCAGCGAGTGCATCTTGAACTGGACCTGGCGGTTGAGTGGGACGTGCAGCTCCCCCTGTGAATAGGCGTCTTTCTTGCCCGGGTAGCCGAAGCTCCAGGCGTACTGCTGCGAGAAGACGTCGACGGTGAGCGGGTTGCTGCTGGTCTCTTCGATGTCGTGCAGCACCGCCCAGCTGTAGCCGGCGCCGAAGAGGACGATGATCGTCGGGATCACCGTCCAGGCGACCTCGAGCCGCGTGTTGCCGTGGATCGGCTCGCCGTCGGACTCGTCGCCGGGCTTGGCTTTGAATTTCCACAGCGCGTAGAAGAGCATCACCATCACCAGCGAGAAGACGAAGGACGAGAGGACGA
>DASUZP010000064.1:0-4723 GCA_036376775.1 Solirubrobacterales bacterium
TCAACCTGCTCTGGCTGCTGCGCGGCGACCTGCGCGGATCGATGAACGTCTACTTCCTCGAGGACGGGGACGGCGGGGTGGTCCAGTTCGACGCCGGCACCAAGGCGATGACGAAGAAGGCGCGCGCGGCGGGCGAGAAGCTCGGCGGGCTGACGCGGATCGTCCTCGGCCATGCCCATGCCGACCATCGCGGAACGGCATCCAGGCTGGATGCCCCGGTGCACTGCCACCCCGACGAAGTGAGCGAAGCCGAAAGCGATGCCGCGATCGCTCCATACATGGACATCTCCGAGCTCCCGGTCGCCGTTGCCCGCCGGGTCTACCCGTTCCTGCTGCGGCGCTGGGACGGGGGCGCGGTGAAAATCGACGGCACAGTCTCCGAGGGCGACGAGGTGGCCGGCTTCCGCGTCATTCACTTCCCCGGCCACGCGCCCGGGTTGATTGGCCTCTGGCGTGAGAGCGACCGGGTGGCGCTGGTCAGCGACGTCATCTACCTGATCGACTCGGCGCGGCTGGGTAAACCGCTGCCCAAGGGCGAGGCCAGCGTTCCCCATCCTGCCTGGGCCTGGGACCACGCGAAGGCGAAGGAATCGGTGCGCAAGCTGGCCGCACTGGAACCCGCCGTGGTCGGCGCCGGCCACGCCGAGCCGTTGCGGGGCGAGAACCTGCGCGAGACCCTCGAACGGGCAGCCGAGAAGTACTAGGCCACAGCCCAGGCTCGCCGCGCCGTCGGGGGCGGCTGACATAGGTTGCCCTCTCTGATGATCGGGACCTACGTCTCGGCGGCGTTGATCTGCGCCGCCTCATTGCTCGTCGGGCGCGCCCTGCTGCTCCTCGCGGGCCGAACCTCGTGGTCGTGGCTGGAGCCGGACGCGGGCTTCGGCGCGGTCCTGACGGTGACCGGCGTTCTCGCCCGGGCGCCAGGCCACGGCACCTCGGCGACCCTGGGCCTGGTCCTGCTCCTCCTCGTCGCCGGTGCGATCGTCCTCCTCCGTCCCGCCGCCGACGGGCCTGAAAGTGGACACATAGGACATTTCGAGGCCGATCGGCGAAGGGAGGCGCTGCGGCAGGGGTTGCCGGTGGCCGTTGTCGTCGCCGTCGTCCTCACGATCCCGTTTGCGATCAGCGGACGCTGGGGCCTGCTCGGGGTCGGCTTCAACAACGACCTCGGCCTTCACCTCGCCTGGGCCGAGTGGCTGCGCAGCGGCGCCGGACCGGTTCCGGACGCCGGCTACCCGCTCGGCCCGCACGGACTCGCCGTCGCCACCGCTGCGGTGCCGGGGATCGGGCTCGGACAGGCATTCATCGGCGAGATCTTCGCGATCGGCATCCTCACCGGCCTGACCGCGCTGGCCGCCCTGCCGGGCTTCGGACCGGGGCGACGTCTGCTGGCGGCGACCATGGTCGCGGTTCCCTACCTCGCCGCCTCCTACTTCGCCCAGGGCGCCTTCAAGGAGACCGCCGAGGCCCTCTTCGTCCTCGCCGTAGCCGTGGGCCTGCGCAACCTCGATGCGTTGCGCAGCGCAGGCGTGCCGGTGGAAAAGGGTCCGTATGGGTGCTCGATCACCGGCACGTCGGGGATATTGCGATTTGCGCTGCCCTGGCTGGCGATTGCCGGTGGGGTCTTCTTCTCCTACAGCTTTGCCGGACTCGCTTGGCCGATTGTCACGGTCGCTCTCTGGAGTCTCACCCTGCCCGCGGTACGCCAAGCGCTGGCGCCGCGAGCGCTGCTGCGCTTCCTGCTGCGGCCGGCGACGTTGCTGACGATCGTCGTGCTGGCGGCGCTCGCTGCGGCAGCCACCCTGGTCGGCCCGTTCGGCTTCGTCCACAGCTTCAACAAAGTCGCGGGGACCAATACCTACGGGCCGGTATCGCCGGTCGAGGCGCTGGGTGTCTGGCCGGCAACCAACTACCGGCTCGAAGCGCCCGGGGGCGCTCACCTGACCGGGCTGGCCGGGGCGATCGGCGTCCTCGCCCTGCTCGCCGGCACCGCCTGGTGGGTCAGGAGGCGAGAACTGGCGGTGCCCCTCGGGCTCGCCGCCTGTGTCGTCCTCTACCTGGTCGCCCTGCCGACCAGCGGCGACTACTCCCACGCCAAGGCGCTGATGATCGGCGCGCCCCTGGCGATGCTCGTAGCGATCCGCCCCCTACTCGCCGAGCTTGGACCGCTTCGCCGCCGCACTTCTTCCCTGCCGGGAACGAGTGCGACATCGAGGTTGGTACGCGCCGGGTGGGTCGGGTTGGCAGTGGTGTTCATCGGTGGGGCCCTTTACTCGAGCTTCCTGGCACTGCGCAACGCACCGGTCGGCCCGCCAGGCCATGGGGCAGAGCTGCGCGCCTTCCTGCCAATCGTGCGAGGCAAGCCGGTGCTCTACGCCGGGCAGGACCGCTACGCGGCCTACGAGCTGCTCGGCGCCGACACGCACGTGCCGCTGGTCGAGTTCCCCGACCCGGGCGTTGCCGAGAGCCCGGAGAAGCCGTTCGATACCGGCGACGCCTACAGCCCGATCGACTTCGACTCCTTCTCGCGCGGAACGCTCGACGGCTTCCCCTACGTGATCACCGGCCGAGCCGCCTGGAACAGCCAGGCTCCCCCCGGCTTCAAGCGCATCGCCGCGACGCCTTCCTTCCTGCTCTGGAAAAGAACCGGGAACGTGCCCGAGAACCGTCACGTCTTGCTGGAGGGAACCAACGCGGGCGCCCGCGCGGGCTGTGCCTCGCCCGAGATCCGCATTCTCCTCGCCAACCAGGGGCGCGCATCGCTATTCCCAGCCGTGGCGATCGCCTCCAAGGCCCGCTGGGACGCGGGCAGTCAGCTACGGACCGGCGAGAGCACCGCGCAGACGATCGCGCTGCCGCAGGGGCGCTGGCACCTCTCGCTGCAATATTTCTCGCCCTTCGCCCTGACCCTGTCGGCGCCCGGCTTCGAACGCGAGCTGGAGCCGGCCCTGGACGGGCAGCGCCCCAACACGATCAGCCTCGCCAACGACGGCCAGTTCTGGCCGGCCGGCGTCTATCAGAGCCACGGAGGCAGGGTGCGCTTCGCAATCGCCGCCGCCGAGCCCAACCTTCTGCAACGCCTCAGCGGCTACGACGATGTCGCCTACGTCGGCAACCTGGTCGCGGTCCGCGCCGGCAAGCGCCGCATAGTCCCGCTCAGCTCAGCTTGCAACGGGTGGATCGACTGGTACGAATCCAGTGCCGCGCCCTAAAGCAGAGCCCATCCGTAGGGCTGGAACGTCTTGTACTTTTTCGGCGTGGGCTTCGGGCGACAGCCGGAGACGACTCCACCGAAAAAGTTAAGTGAAAGCCCTACCGGATGGGCTCTCAAACTACCTTGGCCGCAAGTCTCTCCGGCGTAACCCGTACGACATCCCATACCCAGCCCGCCTTCTCCATCAGGTCGATGACGACCGCCGAGAGGTCCACCTGCCAACGGCCGAGGCCGTGGGTGGCGGAGGTCGGGAAGGCATGGTGGTTGTTGTGCCAGGCCTCGCCGAGCGTGGGGATCGCGATCAGGGCCAGGTTGCGCGACTCGTCGCTCGTCTCGTAGTCGCGGTTGCCGAAGACGTGGCAGAGCGAGTTGATGCTGTAGGTGAAGTGGTGCAGGACGAAGACGCGAACCAGGCCGCCCCAGAGCAGGCCGGTGACCGCCGCGAAGAGGGTGCCGCCGATCACCCAGCCCAGCGCGAAGGGAACCAGCAGGCCGAGGATCGCCCAGTAGATGAAGGTCCGGTCGATCCACTCGATCGTCGGGTCTTTGATCAGGTCGGGCGCGAAGCGCTCCTTGTTGCCGCGCTGCGTATGGATGAAGAGCCAGCCCATGTGGGCGTGGAAGAGGCCGCGCATGGCGCCGCTCCAGCCATGGCCGTGGTCGACGTGCGGACTGTGCGGATCCCCCTCTTCGTCGGAGAAGGCATGGTGCTTGCGATGGTCGGCGACCCAGGAGATCACCGGCCCCTCGATCGCCGCCGAGCCGAGGATCGCCAGCAGCCCGTGCAGCCAGCGCTTCGCTTTGAAGCTGCGGTGGGTGAGGTGGCGGTGGAAGCCGACGGTGATCCCTAACCCGGTCAGCACGTACATGCCGACGAAGAGGAAGACGTCGCTCCAGTGCAGCGCCTCGCCCCAGACCTGCCAGCCGGCGAAGCCAAGCGCGACGAACGGCACCAGCGTGACGAGACCGGTGATGATCCGGTCACGGGTCTCGTTCGCGACCGGCTGAATATCGGTTGGGAGAAGCCCGCTTCCTGCCATTGAGCGGCGATCATACGCTTCCCGGCGCGAGAAAATTGATTGGCGGCGACTGCCGCCGCAGCCCTTATATGGTCTTGCGAATGCCATTCGCCCGTACCGCGCCCCTGCGCCACGAGATCGAGACCCGCATCCCAGAGCGCCCGTTCACGGTCGAGTTCTGGGACGGAACCAAGCTGCCATCCACCGCCGGCAACGGTCCCACCTTCTTCATCCGCTCGCCACAAGCGGCTGCGCACGTCCTGCGAGCGCCAGGGCAGCTCGGCCTCGGCCGCGCCTACGTCAGCGGCGCGATCGAGGTTGACGACATGGACGCGGTGATCGAGCTGCTCGACAGCTGGCAGGCACCATCGCTCGATCGCGGTGACGTGGCGCACCTGCTGCTCGGCGTGCTGCGCGCGGCCGGTATCCAGAGGCCACCGAGCCGGCCCGCCGCCGAGCTTGTGCTCAGCGGCCGCCGCCACAGCAAAGA
>DASUZP010000065.1:0-3031 GCA_036376775.1 Solirubrobacterales bacterium
CCCTGGCCGGGGCGACGCTGGGGGTCATGACCAGCGCGTCACTGGCGGTGGCGATGATCGGGCAGGCACTGGCGCAGGCGCGGGGTCTGGTGACCAAGCATGCGATCAAGCAGGTCGACCGTAACCGGCCGCTCTGGGCCGCCTTCTTGCGTTTAGCGGGGTCTGCAAAGATGCGTCGTTACCGACGTCCTTAAGGACGCCAGTTACGGGGCGGTGGGAATGCGGGCGGAGGTTTGGGTTGGTCCCGAGCGACGCCGACGGTGGTCGGTCGACGAGAAGCTTCGGATCGTGCGCGAGGCGTTCGCGCCCGCGGCGCGGGTCGCCGACGTGGCGCGCCGGCGCGACGTGTCGCGAGCGCAAATCTATCAGTGGCGCGCGGAGCTGCGGGACGGGCGGCTGACCGCGGCGGGTACGGAGATCATCGGCTTCGTGCCGGTGGACGTACCCTTGGCCGTGGCCGCGACCGCCTTCGAGCAGCCGGCGCCCCGTGCAGCTGCGTCCGATCTGGTGATCGAGATCGGGCTGGCCGGTGGCCGCAGCCTGAAGGTGCCGTCGTCGCTGCCGGCTTCGGACCTGCGGCGGCTGATCCGCGCGGTCGAGCGGGCATGATCGGGCCCGGAACCGGTGTGCGGGTCTATCTCGCCTGTGGCGTGACCGACATGAGGAAGGGGATCACCGGGCTCGCCGCGGCGGCGCAGCAGGTGCTGAAGCAGAACCCGGCCTCGGGCGCCGTCTTCGCCTTCCGTGGCCGTCGGGGCGACCGAATCAAACTTCTGTACTGGGACGGCCAGGGCTTCTGCCTCTACTACAAGGTGCTGGAGCGCGGCCGCTTTCCGTGGCCGTCACCGGCCGAAGGCGCGATCCGGCTGACCTCGGCGCAGCTGGCGATGCTCTGGGAGGGGATCGACTGGCGCCGGCCGGCATGGACCGCGCCGCCGGCGCGGGTCGTCTGATTGTGCAGCGGAGTCAATGAATTAAGGCTATGTCCCGGGGCCGTCCCCGGCTAGCATTGAGGGATGATTCCGCCGCCCGACGATGTCCTGCCGGACGACCCCGCCACGCTGAAGGCGATCATCCTCGCGCAGCGGGCGGAGGCCCTGCGGATGGCGGCGTCGGTGCGGGCCTACGAGGCGCTGATCCAGGCGCTCAGGATCCGCATCGCCAAGCTCAAGCGGCAGAAGTTCGGGTCGAGCTCGGAGAAGATCGAGCGGGAGATCGACCAGCTGCGGCTGGCGCTCGAAGATCTCGAGGTGGCGATGGCCACGGCGGAGGCGACGGCTGCGTCGGCGGAACCTACGGCGAGAGCAGACGCGCGCTGCGAACGCGCTCTGCCGCGCCGACGTGGCAAGCCGCGGATCGACGCGACGACGGTGCGCGAGCGCGTCGTGCTCGACCCCGGCGAGCGCTGCCCGGACTGCGGCGGCGCCTTGCGCCTGGTCGGCGAGGACGTGGCGGAGATGCTCGAGCTCGTCGCCTCGCAGCTGAAGGTGATCGAGACCGCGCGGCTGAAGAAGTCCTGCCGGCAGTGCGAGAGGATGGTGCAGCCGGCGGCGCCGATGCGGCCGATCCCGCGCGGCATGGCCGGTCCGGGCCTGCTCGCCCACATCCTCGTCGCCAAGTACGACGATCACCTCCCGTTGTATCGCCAGGGCGAGATCCTGGCGCGACAGGGCGCCGACATTCCGCGCTCGACGCTGATCGACTGGTGCGGCCAGGCGGTCGCCGTGCTGCGGCCGCTGGTCGAGCGGATCCGGGCCGACGTGATGCGCAGCGATCGCCTGCACGCCGACGACACGCCCGTCCGGGTGCTGGATGCGACGGTGCGTCAGACCCGGGGCAAGGCGAAAGCGGTCAAGGAAGGCCGGCTGTGGGTCTATGTCCGCGACGATCGGCCGTGGGGCGGCACGGACCCGCCGGCGGCCGCCTACTCCTTCTCCCCCGATCGCAAAGGCGAGCACCCGCAGGGCCACCTCGCCCGGTTCACCGGCATCCTGCAGGCCGACGCCTACGGCGGCTTCGCCAAGCTGTACGAGGCGACGGCGCCGGATGCCACACCGCGGGTGCGCGAGGCGGCCTGCTGGGCACACCTGCGGCGCGACTTCCACGACGTCTGGAAGGCGACCGGCTCGCCGGTCGCTCAGGACGCGCTGGAGCGGATCGGCAGGCTCTACGACATCGAGCGCGAGATCACCGGACAGTCGGCCGAGCGGCGCCGCGATGTGCGCCGGACGCGCAGCCGGCCGCATGTCGATGGGTTCCGAACCTGGTGCGAGCGCCAGCTTGCCGGTATCCCGGCCAAGGGCGACCTCGCCCGGGCAATGCGCTACGCTCTCAAGCGATGGGACGCCTTCACCCTGTTCCTCGAGGACGGCCGCGTCGCCATCGACAACAACCCCGCCGAGCGCGCCATCCGCCCGGTCGCGCTCGGGCGCCGGAATTGGTTGTTCGCCGGTTCCGATGCCGGTGGCGAGACGCTCGCCGACGCGATGACCATCATCGAGACGACAAAGCTCTCCGGCCTCGATCCCGAGGCCTACCTCGCCGACGTCCTCGCGCGCATCAACGACCACCTGGTCACCCGCCTCGACGAACTGCTTCCCTGGAATTGGGCGCGGAGCCTGCCGGAAGCCGCCCGGGCCGCCTGAGCATGGCCGCCATCACCCACGTCTTCACCATCGCCCGCGTCGCCGCAATGCTCGGGGTTGACGAAGACCGGCTTCACGAGATCGCCATCGAGATGGAGCCCGAGGACGGTGTCATGCACGTCTACGGCATCGACGCCGACGGCATCATGGCCTTCACCGACTTCGGCGTCGAGAACCTCCGGGAGCTGATGCAAATCCAGCAGGAGGACGCCGCACGTGACGAAGCGGACCTCGCCCGCGAACCGCCGAACGGGCCTTGATCGAACGGTTACTGGCGACGAACGCTGTTCGCAGCTTAACGAGCAGGCCCGGACTGAGTTTGCGTTTGCCCTTCAGCACCTTGGCGAGATACGAGCTGTCGATCTCCGCGAGGCTGGCCAACCGGC
>DASUZP010000066.1:0-7531 GCA_036376775.1 Solirubrobacterales bacterium
TCGAAGACGAGTGGCGGTCGCTTGAGATCGTGCGTGAGGAGATCGCGGTCAAGGGCCGCGATGCGCCCGAGGTACTCGACGTCCGCGTCACCCACCACGGGCCGCTGGTCAACGCTGCGCTCGGCGCCGACGACGCCGAGCCGCTCGCCCTGCGCTGGATCGCCCTCGACCAGCCGACCGCCTTCAAGGGGATGTTCGAGCTGCATGGGATCCGCTCCGGTCCCGAGCTCGTCTCCACGCTGGAGGGCCACACCTCGCCCGCCTCCAACCTGATCTGGGCCGACCGCCACGGCTCGATCGGCTACAAGCTGATCGGCCGCCTGCCGCTCCGCAAGGGCGGCTGTCCGGATCTGCCGAAGCCCGGCTGGGAGGGCGAGTTCGAGTGGGAGGGGGCGATCCCCTACGACGAGCTGCCCGAGACGGTCGATCCCGAGAGCGGTTTCCTCGTCACGGCCAACAACCGGATCGTCGGCGACGATTACCCCCACCACATCACCAGCGACTGGCTGGACGGCTTCCGCGCGCGGCGGATCGAGGAACTGTTGCGCTCAAACGACCAACACGATGTCGAGGGCTTCGAGGCGATGCAGTCCGACAACCTCTCGCTCCCCGGGTTGGAGGCGGCACGGCGGTTGGGCCGGCTGAATCCGAAGGGGCAGCGCGAGCTGAGCGCGCTCGAGCGCCTGCGCAGCTGGGACGGGCGTCTCGACCCAGACTCGATCGCCGGCACGATCTACCAGGCCTTCCTGCTGCGACTGGCGCGCGAGGTCGCCCGCGCGGCGATCGGCGATCGCGACCTCTGCGAGCGCTGGCTCGACCGTGCCGACAACGGCTTCACTCCCCATGTCACCTCGCCCTGGCGCTGGCACTCGCACCTGATGGACCTCTGGGAGGAGGGCGACGAGGCGCTGATCGGCCGCCCCTGGGACGAGCTGGTGCTGGAAGCGCTCGCCGGCGCACTCGACGATCTCAGCGACCGCTTCGGCCCCGATCCCGAGGGCTGGCGCTGGGGCCACGTCCACGAGATGGAGTTCCCGCATCCGCTCGGCGACGCCAATCCCCTCCTGCGCAGGTTGCTCAACCGCAGCCTGCGCGCCGGCGGCGCGCAGGAGACCGTGAGCCAGATCGCCTACGACCCCAACGACCCCTACAAAGCGGTCTGGGCGCCGAGCTGGCGCATGGTCGGCGACCCGACCGCGCCCGAGCGCTCGCGCTGGCAGATGTTCACCGGCCAGTCCGGCCACCCCGCCAGTCCGCACTACGACGACCTCCAGGCCGACTGGCTGGAGGGCCGCACCCAGCCGATGGCCGGCGAAGGCCCCTGGCGCGAGTTGGACTTCGCCCCGCCTGCCTGATCCGGTCTGTAACCAAGCTTCGCTGCCTGACAGCAGGACGTGCCGGTGGAAAGAGGTCCATATGGGTGCTTAATCACCGGCACGTCTTGTTGCGGTTCGGATTTCGGTGGGCCGAAACGTTCGGGGAATGGAATGGTTGGGGGTAGATGCGGCGTTTTGCTCTATGCCTGCTCGTGCTGGCCGCTGCCCTGCCTGCTGGCGCCGGTGCGAAGACGATCCACTTTCGTGGTGAGAACGTCGGCGTGCCTGCGGGCTGGCCGGTCTACCGGCTGGCTGAGCGTCCCCATATGTGCGTACGCCTCGACCGTAAGGCGGTGTATCTGGGCAGGCCTGGATCGGCGCAGCGTTGTCCGGCGGGTGCGATGGGACGGAGGCGGGCGATCCTCGTCGACCCCGGGGCCCGGGCGCGAGCGGCACGTACCAGGGCACAGGCAAGCCGCATCGCCCCCGCCCATATCTCCGCCGCCTCCGAATACACCGGCCTCGGCTTCGACGCCTGCACGGCGCCCTCGCGGCGCTCGATGTCCGCTTGGTCCTCCTCGCCGTACCGGGCGATCGGCGTCTACATCGGCGGCGTCAACCGCGGCTGTTCGCAACCGAACCTGACCGCCGGCTGGGTGGCCGAACAGACCGCCGCGGGCTGGCAGCTGATTCCCACTTACGTCGGCCTGCAGGCACCGACCTCGAGCTGCAGCTCCTGCGCCAAGCTGAGCTCGGGCTCGGCCTTGCTGCAGGGGACGGAAGCGGCGACCGACGCCGTCAACGAGGCCCGCATCGCCGGGATCGGCGAAGGCAGCCCGATCTACTTCGACATGGAGAGCTACACGCCGACGGCGAGCGCCAGCAGCGCCACCATGACCTTTCTCGAAGCATGGACCGCCCGTCTGCACGCGCTCGGCTACGACTCCGGCGTCTACAGCAGCAGCGCCTCCGGCATCGCCGATCTCGCCAGCCGGCTCGGCGGCATCTACCGGTTGCCGGACGACCTCTGGATCGCCAACTGGAACGGTCGCGCGAACACCGTCGACAGCTACGTCCCGGCCAGCGCCTGGGCCGACCATCAGCGCATCCACCAGTACCGCGGCGGCCACGACGAGACCTACGGCGGGGTCACGATCAACATCGACAACAACTACGTCGAAGGGGCGACCGCGGGGACGGTGTCGTCTGGAGACAATCCGCGGGGCAGCTTTGACGCGGTCAGCTCGCCGGCGCCGGGTCAGGTGACGATCTCCGGCTGGGCCTTCGATCCGAACGCGCCGCACAAGCCGCTCTCGATCCGCGCCTACCTCGGCGGCGAAGCCGACGAAGGCGGCGCCACCCGTTACGAACTCGGGCCGATCGCGACCCAGGAACGGACCGACCTCTCCGCGCTCTACCCGCGGGCGGGCGCCGCCCACGGCTTCGAAGCCAGCTTCCCCGTCGTCGGCAGCGGCAAGCAGCGGATCTGCGTCTACGCGCTCGACATCGGCGCGGGGTCCGACGAGCTGCTCGGCTGCCACGACGTCGGGGTGCCGGTGCCGATCGCGCTCCTGCGGACCAAGGCCGCCGGCAACACGGTTCGACTGAGTCTCCGCTGCGAGTGGCCTGTGGGTACCGAATGCCCCGGCCAGATCCTCGTTCGCGCCCATATTCAGCAACGCCTCGTCTTCCATCGGCGGGGTCGACGTATGGTGCGGACGAGATTGGTGCGAAGGTCGATAGCGCGGCGGAGCTTCCGGCTCGAGGGAGGCAGCTCCCACACCTTTCGTGTCGGTCTCGGCCCGCACGGCCGGCAGCTGACCCGCACCCGCGCCAGGCCTCAGGCACATCTGCTTGTCGCGATCCCCGGCGGCCGCGTCGGCCGGCAGCTCAGCCTCAGGTAGCGACGGATCTCATTCCCAGATCGCCAGCGAGAGGTTCTCGCGGATCGTCTTGTCGGCGGTGACGAGGGGAGCGTTGGCGACGATCGCATGGGCGGCGATCAGGCGGTCGAATGGGTCGCGCGTCCAGGACAGATCCGCGGCGGCGTCGGCCAGATCGGCGCTCGAGGCGTCGACGATCTCCAGGCCGATGTCCTGGCGCAACGCAGCCAGCATCGTGGCGACCGAGTCTCGTGCCCGCCCGATTTCGTGCAGGTATCTCAGCTCGAGAGCGGCGATTGGAGAGAGGCGAGGTTCGCGCTCTCCGATCGCCGCCCGCGCCGGAGCCGGAAGTCTCTCCGCCATGCCCGCATAGACCCACAGCGCGATATGGGTGTCAATTAGGGTCAGGGTTCCACTCCGACGACCAGTCGATATGGATCAACTCGTCGGGATCGCCGACGATCGCGCCCTCGCGGCGGGGCAGTCGATCCCAAATCGACCCCTTCTCCTTGGGCGCGATCACCAGGATCTTGCCGTTGCGCTCGATCTCCAGTGGCTTCCCGGTCTCGAGGACCTCGTCGAGCAGCCGGTAGACGTTGGCTCGCAATTTCGACGCGGTGAGCACCATCCGATCCTCCAGTCGAATCGTACGTACGTATTTTGTAATTGACGTACGTACGATACCAGTAGGGACCGGCGGTCGTGCGGTCGGGGTCGGGTCGATCCTCTGGAGCTCCATGCGGCCACCGTAGGAGGTCTTGCCGCGCGGATGGCGCGCAGAATCAAAAGTTCTGTGACGACTAACGCGCGTCGGCGCGGCTGACCGAGGTGACCAGCTCGACTATCTCCGGCGGGGCCTTCTCGGGAGAGCCGCAGTCGAAGGGCGGGTCGGGGTCGTACTCGATCCCCAATTGGACGGCTTGGGCGATCTCCGGTCCGGCCTCCTGTCCGACCAGATGGAGAGCCATGTCGATGCCGGCGGTGACGCCGGCGGCGGTGATCGTCTTTCCGTCCTCGACGAAGCGGCCGCCGACTGCCTCGGCGCCGTACTTGCTCAGGTCGTCGAGGGCGAGCCAGTTGGTGGTCGCCCGCTTTCCTTTCAGCAGCCCGGCTGCGCCCAGCACCTGGGCACCCGTGCAGACCGAGGTGGTCCACTTCGTCCCCTTGTCGATCTCGCGCAGCCAGGTGAGCACGGTCTCGTCCTCGACCAGCTCGTCGCTGCCGCGACCGCCGGGAACGAGGACCAGGTCGGCCTCGGTGGCTTGATCGAGCGGACGGTCGGCGGTCAGGCCGAGGCCGCCTTCGGCGCGGACCTCGCCCACGCGGAGGCCGGCGAAGTGGACATCCCACCCCGGCACGCAGCGAAACACTTCGTAGGGACCGACCGCATCTTGGGCGGCGAGCTTGTCGAAAAGGAGGATCGTTATCTGCATGCGGCGATGATCGCCCCTCTTCATTCTCAAGTCGAGAGGCAGGAATGCCAATGTTCGCTAGATTTCTGCCATGAGCGGAGCGCGAAATTCGCCCCACCGTGTAGTTGCGCTTTGCCTCGACGGCCTCGTCGCCTTCGATCTGACCGCGCCGCTGCAGGTGTTCATCGCCGCCTCGGCCGCCGACGGGAGGCCGCTGTATGAGGTCTCGACCTGCTCGGAGAGGGGTGTGGCGGTCGCCACCACGACCGGTTTCGGGCTCAGCCCCGGCCATGACCTCGACGCGCTCGCCGGCGCCGACACCGTCGTCGTCCCCGGCTACTTCGCCCTGTTCGATCCTCTCCCCGAGGCGGTAGCCGAGGCACTGCGCGCCGCCGCCGAGCGGGGCGCCCGCGTGATCTCGGTCTGCACCGGGGCCTTCGCCCTCGCCTACGCGGGTCTGCTCGACGGGCGGCGGGCGACGACGCACTGGGCCCACGCCGATCAGCTCGCCGAGCTCTTCCCGCGAATCGAGGTCGAGCCGGCCGCGCTCTACGTCGACGAAGGCGAAGTGATGACCTCTGCCGGGCTCAGCGCCGGCATCGACCTCGGCCTGCATGTCGTCCGCAAGGACTGCGGCGCCGCCGTCGGCGAGCGCGTCGCCCGTCGCATGGTCGCCGCGCCCCATCGCGAAGGCGGCCAGGCGCAGTTCATCAAGCGACCGGCGACGGGCGGGTCGGGATCGCTGGAGGCCACCCGACGCTGGGCCGGCGAGCGCCTCGCCGAGCCGCTCGACGTCGCCACGATGGCGCGCCACGCCGGCGTCAGCCCGCGCACCTTCGCCCGCCGCTTCCGCGAGGAGACCGGCACCACGCCGCTGCGCTGGCTGCTCGGTCGGCGCGTACTCGAGGCGCGGCGCCTGCTCGAGGAGTCCGACCTGCCGATCGACGAGGTCGCCTGGCGCGCCGGCTTCGGCACGGCCGCCTCGCTGCGCGAGCACTTCCGCCGGGCGACGGCGACGACCCCGACCGCCTACCGCCGCTCCTTCTGCCCGGCGTCGGCTTCGGCGGCATAGAGTCCTGCTCGATGAGTCGCCGCGACCAGATCAGGCTGAACGAGGCGGAGCTGCTGGAACTCCTGCAGGCCGAGCGGGTGGCCGTCGTCTCCTCCAACGGGCCGCGCGGATTTCCGCACTCGATGCCGCTCTGGTACGTGCCCCGCGAGGGGGAGGTCTGGATCTGGACCTACGCCAAATCGCAGAAGGTGCGCAACCTCGAACGGGACCCGCGCGCCACGCTGCTGGTCGAGACCGGCCATGAGTACGGCGAGCTGCGCGGCGCGGCGATCGAGGCCGAAGCTGAGATCCACCGCGACTTCAAGACCGTGATCGGCTTTGCCGAAGAGCTGACGGTGCGCTACGCAGAGGGCATCGACTCGGTCGAGGGCGATGCCCGGGCGGCACTCGAAGCCCAGGCGCCGAAGCGCGTCGCGATCCATTTCAAGCCGCTGCGGGTCGCGACCTGGGACCACCGCAAGCTCGGCGGGACCTACTGAGCCGTCTCGGGCTCTACCTCGAAGATCCGCAGCGGGGGCAGCTCCTCGCCCCCGATCGCGACCGCCGCCGCGAAGCCCGCTCCCACATCGAAGCCCGAGACGGCGACGGGAGTATCCGGAAGCGGCACCCAGAGACCGACCCCGTGGCACTTCGCGACCGCCTCCCGCCGGGTCCAGCTGGCGTAGTACTTGGCCGATCGCGGGCCGATCCGCTGCACGTCGACGCCCACTTCGCGGTCGTGTGCGACGGCGATCGCCGCCAGATCGCCGGAGTGGCTGAGGTTGAACCGCAGCGGATCCTCGGCCGCGGCGAGCAGCGGCTTGCCCCGATCGCCGCAGCGCAGCTCGATCTGCGCCGGCTCCCGTTCGAGGTAGCGCCCCAGCACGCTGCGCAGCGCCCAGCGCGCGTTCACCCAGCGTCTGCGCACCTCGGGACGAGCCATGTCGGCGGCGCGCTCGCGCTCCGCAGCGGGAAGGCGGCCGGCGGGAGGCCACCCGTCGGCGTCGAGCCGCGCCTGCCAGAGGTGCAGCTCGCCGGCGAGTGGGGCTGTCGGCGTCTCTTTACCGGCCACCCTCATTGCCGCCGATCGTAAGCCTTAGAGTGCCGCGGCGCCCAGAGCAAATTTCGCGACTTCGGGTCGCAATCGGGTTTCAGCCGGTTGGACGAAATGAGAATGAGAATGAGAACAGCGGTGTTGGCGATCGCGCTTGCGGCTGCGGCGGCGGCCGGCGTTGTCGCGACCACGTCGCTCTCGGCCGCCGGCGTCGCCCCTGCGGCTCCCCGCAGCTTCTTCGGCATCGTCCCGCAGACGGTCCTCTCCGACGAAGACGCTCGCTACATGCGGGCCGGGGGGATCGGCACCGTCCGCCTCCCGATCAACTGGGAAAGCGTGCAGCCGACCCGACGCGGCGGCTACGACTGGGGGAGCGTAGATCGGGAAATCGCCATCGTCGCCGGCCAAGGGTTGCGCGTCTTGCCTTTTCTTTCCGGCGTCCCGCATTGGCTTTCGCACAAGTCGACGACGCTGCCGATCGACAGCGGGCGGGCGCGACAGGGATGGACTGCCTTCGTCAAGGCGGCGGTGAAGCGATACGGGCCCGGAGGTGAATTCTGGGTCGAGCATTCGCCGTCGGTGGCAAAGGACGGCATCGTGATCTCCGCGTCGGTGCCGATCCATGTCTGGCAGATCTGGAACGAGGCCAACTTCTTCTACTTCAACTACCCGGTCTCGCCGACCCGATACGCACGGCTTCTGAAGCTCAGCTACAGGGCGGTCAAGTCGGCGGATCCGGGCGCGCAGATCCTCCTCTCGGGGCTCTTCGGCGAACCCGATGAGGGGGGCACGCGCGGGATGTCGGCGGTCGATTT
>DASUZP010000067.1:0-4816 GCA_036376775.1 Solirubrobacterales bacterium
CGCGCTGCGCAGGACACCCCCACCCCACGCCACCCACGCGAGGGGCGCTTTAGCTGGAGGATTCGAGAGCAAGCTCTGCCGCTTCGCGTTCGCGCCGGCGGTGGAGGATGCGAGGGGCAGCAAGTATCGAGCCGAGCCCGATTGCGGCTACGAGAGCTGCGATCGGCCAGACGTTCGGATCGCCCTTCTGGATCGTGACGATGCCAGAGCCGACCAGGACAAGGCCCAACGCGGTGCGGATGAAGCCTTGGGGGGCTCTGCTGGACAGGGCGGCGCCGATGACTACCCCGGGGATCGAGCCGATCAGAATGTTGGCGGCGAGGACGAAGTCGACGTTGCCGCCGACCCAGTGGGCAATGCCGGCCGCCCAAAGGAGGATGGCGGCGTGGAAGACGTCGGTGCCAACCACCTTCTTCGGCGCGAGCCGGTAGACGGCGATCAGCAGGATCGCGATCACAGTGCCCGAGCCGGCAGAGGTGATCCCGATCACGAAACCCGTCGTCGCGCCGATCACGACCGCAGCCACTTTGTGGCGGCGTTCGACGTCGAAGCGGTCGCGCTCCTCGACCAGATTGCGCAGGATCAGCGCCCGCGCGAGGGTGATGATGCCGACCATCAGCAGGGTGCCGCCAAGCACCGCGTAGACGAGCGAATCGAGCCGGTCTTCGCCGATGTGCTTCTCCAGCACCGAGACGATCGCGACGCCGCTGACCGCCGCCGGAACGCTGCCGAGGGCCAGCCATTTGACCAGCTCCATGTTCACGGTCTTCATCCGCAGGTGGCGCCAGCCGCCGACCGTCTTGGTCACAGCCGAGTAGAAGATGTCGGTGCCGATCGCCGTCGTCGGCTGAATCCCGAAGATCAGGATCAGCAGCGGCGTCATCAGGGATCCCCCACCCATGCCCGTCATGCCGACGAGCACGCCAATGCCAAGGCCGAAGAAGATGATTGCCGGGTCCATCGATTGCCCCCGCATCTTGCTTTTCGACTTTCCTACTTTCCTGACTGGTTTGGTCAGGAGCGGGGAGTACGGCAGGATACCAAGGTGATCGCGAAAACCGAACGATTCGCCGCTCCCCCCGCTCCCCCCGCCCCTCCCGGCGGCTCGCCGGGCGCCGCGGTCTCGATCCGCGGACTGAGTCGCTCCTTCGCTGAGCTGCAGGCGATCGAGCGGCTCGACCTAGACCTCCCCGCGCACGGCGTACTGGGCCTGGTCGGTCCCTCGGGCTGCGGCAAGTCGACCCTGCTCGAGCTGATTGCCGGCCTGCAACAGCCAAGCGCCGGCGAGATCGAAGTGGGTGGCGACGCCGACCCCGCCGAGCGCCTGGCCCGCTGCGCCGTCATGCCGCAACGGGACATGCTGCTGCCCTGGCTTTCCGCGATCGACAACGCGGCGCTGGCGTTGCGCAACCGCGGCGTCCGCCGCGGCGCCGCGCGGGCCGAGGCGGGCTTGCTCTTCGAGCGCTTCGGCCTCGCCGGCTTCGAGCGTGCGCGCCCGGCCGAGCTCTCGGGCGGGATGCGCCAACGGGTCGCGTTCCTGCGCACGCTCGTCGCCGGCAAGCCGGTGCTGGCGCTGGACGAGCCCTTCGCCTCGCTCGACGCGATCACCCGCGCCGAGATGCAGGGCTGGCTCGCTGCGGCGCTGCGGACCGACCCGCGCACCGTCGTCCTCGTCAGCCACGACGTCGAGGAGGCGCTCTACCTCTCGGACCGCGTAACGGTGCTCTCGGCGCGGCCCGCGCGTGTGGTCGCCGAGCTGAGCGCGCCGGCGCCGCGCGCGCCGGACCGCGACGCCGCCGTCACCGACCCGGCCTTCGTCGCGGTCCGCGAGCAGGCCATGGCCGCACTGCACGGAGGTTCGAGATGAGCCGCTGGATCCTGCCGGTGTTGCTGCTCGCGGCGCTGATCGGCGGCTGGCAGATCGCCGCGAGCACGGGCGTGCTAGCCGACGTCCTCGGGCTCGAACCGTTCCTCGTCCCCTCTCCGGCCGAAATCGCCTCGGCGCTGTGGGACAACCGCTCGCTGCTGGCCGAAAACGCCTGGGTGACCCTGCAGGAGATCCTGCTCGGCTTCCTGATCGGGCTCGGTGCCGGGCTCGGCTTCGCCCTGCTGCTCCGCATCTCCGGCCTGCTGCGCCGAGCGACCTACCCGCTGATGGTCGCTTCGCAGGCCGTGCCGATTCTCGTCTTCGCCCCGATTCTCGTCGTCTGGTTCGGCTATGGAATAGGGCCCAAGCTGGCGGTTGTCGCCCTCGTCTGCTTCTTCCCGATCGCCGTTGCCACGGCTGACGGCCTGCGTTCGGTCGACCCTGAGACGACCAAGATGATGCGAACCCTCGACGCCTCGCGTCGGCAACTGCTTTGGCGGGTGGAGGCACCGACCTCGCTCCCGTTCGCCTTCAGCGGCGCCCGGATCGCGGTCGCCTTCGCGCCGATCGCCGCCGTCTTCGGCGAGTGGGTCGGCGCCGACTCCGGCCTCGGCCACCTGATCCTCCAGGACAATGCCCAACTCGAGACCGCGCGGGTTTTCGCCGCGGCTGCCCTGCTCGCCGTAATCGGGGTCGGCCTCTTCGGCCTGCTGGCGCTCGCAGAGCGCCGCATCGTCACTTGGCGATAGAAAGCAGGGGATGAAGTCCTCTCGCCTGGCGGCGATCGCCGCCGCCATCGTGCTGTTTCTGCTCAGCGCCGGCCTCACCGCCTGCGGCGAGAAGAGCGAGGACACCGGCGGCGCTCAGACCGAACCGCTCAGCCTGACGCTCGACTTCTACCCCAACCCCGACCACGCCGGGATCTACATGGCGCAGAAGCTCGGCTACTTCGCCGACGCCGGCCTCGACGTCTCGATCCACACGCCCTCGGACCCGGCGGCGCCGATCAAGCAGGTCGCCGCGGGGCAGACCGACCTGGCGATCTCCTACGAGCCCGAGGTGCTGCTGGCGCGCGAACAGGGTCTCGACGTGGTCGCCGTCGGCGCCGTCGTCGACCGCCCGCTGACCTCGCTGATCTGGTTGAAGAAGTCGGGGATCGACGGCATCGCCGGCCTGCGTGGCAAGACGATCGCCACCGCCGGCATCCCCTACCAGGACGCCTATCTGAAAACGATCCTCGCCCGCGCAAAGCTGACGCCCTCCGATGTCGACACGGTCAACGTCGGCTACGGCCTGCTGCCGGCGCTGGTCGGCGGTCGCGCCCAGGCGATGCTCGGCGGCTTCAGCAACGTCGAGGGCGTCGACCTGCGCCTGCGCGGCAAAGATCCGGTCGTCACTCCGGTCGACAAGCTGGGCGTACCGACCTACGACGAGCTGGTCCTGGTCGCCAACCGCAAGCAGCTCGAAGACAACCCGCAGCCGGTCCGGCTCTTCCTCGGCGCCCTTGCCCGCGGCACCGCTGCCGCCGTCAAGAGCCCCGAGGCGACGACCGAGGCGTTGCTGGCGGCGAACTCCGACCTCGATCTGAAGTTGACCCGGGCCGAGGTCGCAGCGACCCTGCCGCTGCTGTCCAAGCGCGGCGTCATGGACACCGGCGAGTGGAAGGCGTTCATCGCCTGGATGCAGCGCAACGGCCTGATCTCGACTCGCCCGAGCAGCACCGAAGTGCTCAGCAACGACTACCTAGCGGGCCAGATCCCCCAGTAGCTCGAAGCCGCCCTCGCGCAGCAGGGTGGTCACTTTCTGCGGCGCGAGCGGGCGCGAGAAGAGATGTCCCTGGGCGTAGTCGCAGCCGAGGCGGCGCAGCTCGGAAAGCTGCGCCTCGTTCTCGACCCCCTCGGCGATCGCGTCGAGCGAGAGGGCGCGGGCCATGCCGATCACGGCCTCGACGATCGCCGTGCGCTCCTGCTCGATGCCGAGGCCGTCGACGAAGGAGCGGTCGATCTTCAGCGCGTCGAAGGGAAAGCGGTTGAGGTAGGCGAGCGAGGAGTAGCCGGTACCGAAGTCGTCGAGGACGAGGCGGACGCCGATCTCGCTCAGCGCTTCCAACGTCGCGATCGCGGTGGCGGACTCCTCGACCAGGACGCTCTCGGTCACCTCGAGGCGCAGGTTGACCGGGTCGAGGCCGGTGCGGGCAAGGATCTCGCGCACCGCGTCGGCCAGGTCGCGGTGCGCCACCTGGCGCGCCGAGAGGTTGACCGCGACGTCGAGCGGCCGCTGGTCGGGGCGCAGCTCGTGCCAACCGAGCGCCTGGCGGCTCGCCGTCTCCTGCACCCAGCGCCCGATCGGCTCGATCAGGCCGCTGTCCTCGGCGATCGAGACGAACTCGCCGGGGTCGAGCAGGCCACGCTCGGGATGGTTCCAGCGCACCAGCGCCTCGAGGCCGACGATCTCGCCGCTGCCCAGCGCGATCACCGGCTGGTAGTGGAGCTCGAGCTCGTCGCGGTCGAGCGCATGGCGCAGCTCGCGCTCGGTCTCCAGCCGGCGTACGGCGCGCGCCCGCATCGCCGCGTCGAAGAGCTCGCAGCGCCCCCGTCCCCGCTCCTTCGCCCTGTACATCGCCGCGTCGGCGTCGCGGATCAACAGCTCGGCGTCGACCGGCTCGCGGCCTGTCGGCCGCGCCACCGCGATGCCGATGCTGGCGGTGACGAAGTGGTCGGCACCGCCCATCGGGTAGGGCTCCGAGAAGGCCCCCGCCACGCGGTCGGCGATCGCCAGCGCCTCGTCCTCGTCGGTGAGGCGATCGACGAGGATGCCGAACTCGTCCCCGCCGAAGCGGGCGACGATGTCGCCGGGTCGCAAGTGGGCGCGCAGGCGCGGGGCCACCGCCTGGAGCAGATCGTCGCCGGCGTGGTGACCGATGCTGTCGTTGATCAGCTTGAAGTGATC
>DASUZP010000068.1:0-16792 GCA_036376775.1 Solirubrobacterales bacterium
GCCCCGCGCAGAACCGACGTCAACCGCTTCCGCCACGCGGCCGGCCATCGCCGTTCCCAACCGCCGAGCCATACGACTGCATCGGCGCTTCCAACTGCGTCGACCGGTTGCGACTGTCCCGATGGCGCCACCGCCCCCGGCCACAGGATCGACGGCATGCGTGCACCGGCGGCTTCCAGGCCTGGCAGCAGGCTGCGATCCATGCAGAAGACGCGTTCAAAGCGATTGCAGCGATCGAGCCAGTACGGCGTGAGTGGACCGCCTGAGACCCAGAGCAGGCGCGGCAGGGAGATGCGCTCGCAGCGCTCGAGGACCCGGTCCAGCTCGTCTCCCCATTCCCCGTCGACGCCACTGCCCGCCTCGACCAGCAGGAAGGCGGACCGCCGGTCGCCTTGGCAGTGTCGGATCCACTCGGATGGGCTGAGTATGGCGACGTCACATACCTGTGACAACGCTGAGGTCAAGCGGCTGCCTCCCACCACCCAGATCCGCAGGTCGGACAGAGACGAGGGCTTCGCCGCGCCGTCGGGGGGTTTCGCGCTCATGCCCGCCTTTTTGCCTTCGCTTCGAAGCGGGCGAGGAACGACAGCATCGAGGCAAGCGAGGCATGCGCGGGATCGTCGGCGGAAAGGGCGTCCGCGCGGGACCGCCAGTGTTCGCTGAAGCGGCGACTCGAAACGATGAAGCCACCTGGGTTTCCAGCACTCAGATGGGTGACCCGAAAATCGACCACATAGGCCGAGCCTCCGGCCAGGGCGGCGTTGAGGGCGACATCGGGCCCGTAGAGGTGCCAGCCGCTCAGCTCGGGCGAGCAGCGCGGTTTCCCGGCGGTTCTCAGGATCAGCAGGTTCTCGTCCAGCGACACGACCTTCTTCGGCAGCTCGGGAGACCAGGTCGTGCCGTGGGGATCGGAGATATTGCGGACAGGAGCGAGGTGCTCGGCGGTAGGTGAGCCGAGGCAGCGGCCGGCGTTGCCGGCGACGATCCATTTCGAATCGCTCTCGGTCAGCTCATCGAGCCGAGCTTGGAGCGCGCTCGCCGTGTCGCCCCGGTCGCAGCGGACGTCCTGATGGACGAGTAGGACGTACGGCTCGACGGCCTGGCCGAGCCGGGTGATTCCAGCGTACGGCTCACCGGTCTCGATCGTGTACCGCGCGAGCGGGGCGGTGAAGCCAGACGCTTCGAAGGATGCCCGCATCGCGCTGTAGTGCTCCTCGTCGTTGACGAAGGTGGCAATGCGAAACACGGTCATGGGCTCAGGCCAGGAGCCGACCGGCGTAGGCGTTGACGGCATCCTCGAGGCTTTTTGCACCGGCTTGGAGATCCTGCGATTCCGCTGGCGCACGGCGCAGCAGCTCGGTGATCAGGTACATGGCGCTCGTCTCCAGTGGCAGGCTCTCGTCCTGGAAGGTCTCGCTCGGCGCCGTTCGGTGGTGTCGCAGATCCTCGTCGATCGGCGCTTCGAGCCGGCTCGCCTCGGCCTCGGTCGGGCGCTCCGCGTTGCCGATGAAGCGCCAGAGCCGCTCGACGGTCGGCCGGGGCGCCAGGAGGTAGTCGTCGTATGAGACGAAGATTCGCGGCCGGCCGGCGGTGTAGGCGAGGGCCGCGGCGACGTGCTCGGTCCAGGCGGCCATCGCTTGCGCCGTGGTGAACCCCTCGATCTGCTCAGCGGAAGCTGCGACGTCGAGAGGGTTGCGCAGGCAGATCACGAAGCGCATTTCCGGCAGCAGTTGTTGCCAGAAGGGCAGGACCAGGGTGGTGCCGGCTTCCTTCCATCCCCAGAGCCGATGTCCGTCGAAGGTCTCCGAGAGCAGCGCCCGCGCCTCGGCGCGCTCGGCCTCCAGCGCATCCGAGGACGCCCAGCCGGGCGGTAGTCGCGGCGCTCCCGGGCCATCGCGGTCGAGCGACTTCAGCAGGCGTCTGTTGAGCGCCGCCACACGGCGGTTCTCCCAGAAGCCCTTCGGATTCAGGCGGCCCGCCGGGCGCATCTCGCTCTCCGGCCCGAGGTAGACGCCGGCGAGGGTGAGGATGCGTGCGGTCAGCGACGTCCCCGACCGGGGCGTGCCGACTACGCAGATGACAGTCGGATCGTCTGCGTCGGGCTCCTCCCCCAGATCCTTGCCCTGCTCGAGCTCCAGCCTGAGGCGCTCGAGCTCCTGGCCTGCTTCGATCCGGCTCGCCGCGAGCCTCGCGGCGAGCCGGGACAGCCGCTCGGAGTGGTCGGCCAAGAACTCGGCCGAGCGCAGCCGATCCCACTGGCGCCGAACGGCCGGCATCGCGGCGAGCAGATCGGCGCAGGCGAGAACGCCGATCCCGGCGCCGCCATGGACGATCCGCAGCTCGGGCGGCGCGTGGCTTTCCTCGAGGAAGTCCTCGACGGCGGTCAGGACGCCGTTGCGCGGGCCGCCTTCCTCGATCGCGTTGGCCAGCTGCGCGTTGACCCCCCGGCCGCCTTCCTCGAGCAGGGGCCGACCCCACCCGATGCCCCGCCGGTCCCACGGCTTGCGCCACTCCGGGGGGATCGCCTCGGGGTCGTAATACATGTCGCGCCTCGCGTATGGCCACTCCACGTCATGGAGCATCGTCAGTGGAAAGGGTCGGCCGTGCCGGGCGGCGATCCGCTCCAGGCGGACGAGCTCACCGTGCACGGTGTACCAGTTGTGATCGCCGTCGATCAGCACCGCCGCCGCGGGTTCGAGCCGCTCCAGCGCGTCATGACTCTTTTCTCGGTGAAATTGGAAGTGACGACCGAAGCGCTTTTCAAACCCGGTGACATCGAATTCGGGCGCTGGATCGACCGAGTGCAAGACAAGATCGCGCTCGGCGGCGAGCTCGGCCAGCTTTGCCGTCGTCTCTCCCGTCGCGGCGCCGATCTCGATGATCGGACCTGCATCGAGCGCTGCCAGAAACGGGTGGAGCACTGCGTCCCAGAATGGCAGCATGTCCGCAACGGTACCCGGGCCGACCGCCGAGCGTTACCGACTCCTCCGGGTTCCGTGCCGGCTCAGCGGAAGATCGAGCGCTCTCTCTGCCACTTGATCCAGTACCGATCGCTCTGTTTGTACGGCAGTGGGAAATCGCACTCTTCGATGCACTCTTTCGCCTCCTCGTAGGGTGAGATGCGAACACCCTCGAATGCCCCTGTCAGTCGGGCGTGATCGCCGACGGCTTCGAACAGCGGCCCGACCATCTGTGCGACGGTCCGGCGGCCGGCCGGGGTCGGGACCAGGGTCGGAGCCTCGCGGCGAAAGGGCTCCTCCAGCGGCTCGATCCCATTGTCGGCCACGCTCTGCCGCAGCTCGGCGCGCGAGCCAAGCCGATGCAGCAGGGAGAGGGCCGAGAGGATCCAGGGCCCGGTCACCATCTGAACTTTCTCCGCGGCGCGCTGCTCGATATTCGCGATCATCACGTCGAGCACCAGGCGCGGCAGCGGGTGACCGGGCGTCCTGAACAGGAAGAAGCCGCTGAGTAGGAATCCGAGCGGTTCGACTTTGAACAGCCTTGCCGCCTCGGCGCCGTCGAGCAGCTGCCGCAGCGGAGCGATGCAGCGGAAGCCGACGTCGGCGTAGACGCCCCCCAGCACGTACGCGGCGCAGTAGCGGAAGAAGTCCGACTGCATCGTCGGTACGGCGCAGGCTCCGAACGCCGCCAGCTCGCGCTCGCCGAAGTGCTCGCCGACGAACTCGCCGGCGGTGCTCTCGCTGAACATCAGCGGCCGCATGTCCGGGTTGCGATCGCGAAACGTCGCCAGCAGATCGTCGAGGTAGGCGGGGACTTCACCCGTGTCCCAGTACTGCACGATCGGTGCGCCGCGGGGGGGTCCGCTTGCGCTCAACGCGCCACGTCCACCGCTCCGAGCAGCCGCTCCGTCAGCCGCTCGGTGACGATCGCCAGGATCTCGGGGTGGGTGACCGGATGGATGATCGTGCCGGGGACGATCTCGACCTCGAGGCGCTCGCCGCTCTCACCGAGCCTCTCCTTCATCTCCACGGGCTTCTGGCTGTCGCCTTCGCCGGTCAGGATCCAGATCTCTCCCTGCTCGAGCGCCCGCCGGCAGATCTCCACCAGGTTGTCCTCGAGCGGGGTCTGGTCCAAAACAGCCTCCACCTCAGCCTGGATCGCGCGCTGCGCCTGCACGTCGCTGCTGCCCCGGTCGAACAGTTCGCTCGCCCGCGGCAGGGATTTCTGTCGCATCGCCTGCTTGCCGGGGAGCAGGTTGGGCGGCAGGTTCCACAGGTAGGGGACGATCAGGAAGGATCCCTTTACCCGCGGATCCTCGGCAGCGAGCTCGAGCGCGACTCGTCCCCCGTGGCAGGAGCCGGCGAGGAGCAGGTCATCGACACCGGTTCGCGCGCGGAACCATGGCGCCAGCTCGCGCAGGATCGTCAGGTTGGCGTTCTGCCGCCAGCCGACCTCGCGCGGAATGTCTTCGCCGACCATCGTGCTGTCGCCCTCGGCGATGAAGTCGAAGCGCAGAACCGCGATTCCCCGATCGGCAAGGCTGCGGGCCAGTCGCGCCCAGGCTGCGTTGACGCCCGCCCGGCAGGGGGCGCCGCCGCCCTGCAGGAAGACCAGCGCGCCTCGCGGCGGTCCACTGGGCTCGCTGACGATTGCTCCGACCGGACCCACCGAGGTTGGAAGGATCGCCGCAAGGTCGGTCATCGCCCACCGCCGGCCAGGGCGCCGTCCGCATAGGCGTCCCGCATCGTCGCGCGGCGAAGCTTGCCGCTGGTCGTCTTCTCCACCGTGTCGGGCGGCACCACGACAACCTTGCTGGCGGCGACGCCGACCGTGTCGCGCACCTCGCGACTCACCTCGCGTCGCAGGCTCTCGACATCGCTGTTCGCACCGCGCGGCTCGACCAGGATCACGACCCGCTCGGCGTCCGGCTCGGCGAACGCCACGCAGCGGCCCGCGCGGACACCGGGCACCCTGCCGGCCGCCCACTCGAAGTCCTCCGGATAGTAGTTCTGACCCATCGCGATCACCATGTCCTTGGCGCGGCCGGTGACGAAGAGCTCGCCCTCTGCCAGGTATCCCAGGTCCCCGGTGCGCAGCCAACCGTCGACGAACGGATCGGGCGCATCGTCGCCGAGGTAGCCGCTCGCCAGGGAGGGGCCCCGAACCAGGATCTCGCCCACCTCGCGGTCGCCCAGCCCGGCCAGGCCGGGATCGGCTATGCGCAGGTCCATCACCGGCTTGCCGCTAGAGACGATCTTGCGCGCCGGAGCGCCGTCTGCGGCTGGGGCGGCAACTCCGCCGGCGAGCTCGTCGAGGGAGACCCGGTCGATGCGCATCCCGGCGCCCATCTCCGAGTAGGAGACCCCCAAAACCGCCTCCGCCAGGCCATAGGTAGATCCGAGCGCGTCGGGCCGCAGGCCGAACTTCCGCGTGCCGACGTCGGCCATCCGTTGCGCAACCTCGGGGTCGACCCCCTCGGCCGCGAAGTGGGCGACGATCAGCGAGCCGATGTCGATCCGCTCGCCGCTGCGCTCCGCCGCCCGGATTGCGCTGCCGAACGCCGAGGAGGGGGCCAGCGTGCCGAGTCCACGGGTCCGCTCGATCACCCGCAGCCACTCGGCCGGGTCGCGGGCGAAGCGCTCCGTCGGTAGCAGCTCGACGGTCGAGCGGGCGAAGGGGGGGAAGATGGCCGTGGTTATCAACCCGAGGTCGTGGAAAAAGGGGACCCAGCCGACGGTCGTCTGCGCGACTCCCTCCTTGTAGTAGTGCCGATAGAGCAGCTGCAGCTGGGCGATGACGGCGGCGTGCGGCACGACGACTCCCTTGGGTCGCGCGGTGCTGCCCGAGGTGAACTGGATCACCGCGGTGCTCTCGGGCGTCGCCCCCGGAGGCTCCTCGCTGCTTTCGGGGCCGCGCTCCTCCCAGTCCCTGCCGATCCCGTCGGGAAGCACCGAGGCGAGCCGCGGGTCGGCGAGGACGAGGCGGCTGCCGGCGGCCTCGACCAGTCTGTGGAGCCGATCCGCGAAGGCGCTGGGCCGGCGGATCCGCAGCGGGATCTGCACCGGAGCGACGGCCGCTCCGGCCAGCCAGGCAGCGTAGGCCGAGACCAGCCACTCGGGTCGGTTCGGACCGAGGACGCCGATCGTGTCGCCCGGCTCGACCCCCAGCGCCAGCAGCCGTCGCGCACCTCGCGAAGCGCGCTCGGCCAGCTCGGCGGTCGACAGAGTCACCACCCCCTCGTCCAGATGGAACCTGAAGCCGATCTCGCCGTCCCCGGTCGCCGCCTCGGAGAGCCCTGCGGGGATCGTCGTCGCCGAGTTCATCATTGAGATCTCTAGCGTACCCTCAATGTTTCGAGTCGACCAGCAGCGCCAGCGCGGGCACGCTCTCGAAGTTTTCCTCGACGATCTCCTCGTCTTCGAGCTCCACGTTCCAGACCTCGAAGACGTACTCGACCAGTTGCTCGATGCCGAGCGAGTCGACTTCGCCGTCAGCCAGGGGGTCCTGGCCGTCGTAGGGACCGTCCAGCAACTCCTCGACGATGAAGCGCCTCAGCACCTGCTCTATCTCGGAGCGCTCAGGTTTCACCCTGCTCCTCCGCGGCGACGCTGCGCAGCCAGTCGCAGCTCGCCTGCGCCAGCTCCGGCTTCTGCCTCGCACCGAAGCGCCAGGCGCCGGGCAGGACGATTTCCTCTAAGCGCTCGGAGACGGGATCTGCCGCCGGCTGGGCGTACCTGACGATCGCCCCGGCGCCGCCGAATCCCGCCAGCGCCTCGGCCACGGTTGCGTCGACCGCGGCCCGGTTCTCGAGGATGCGGTGGGGCAGGGGGTACCCGTAGGCGTTGCCGGCCCGAGCCGGCACGCGCGCCGCCGCGCGTCTGGCGCTGCGCTCCAGCCGGGTGAAGTAGTCCGACGGCTGCAGCGTGGGCTGGACCAGCAGCAGGCGGTCGACGTCGGCCCGCGGCGCCGCCAGGGCGGCGACCGAGGCCCCGAACATCAGTCCGGCGAAGACCCAGCGCGTCCCGGGTAGCCGTCGGGACCCCTCGCCGGCGGCATCGACCGCCGCGCCGACGAGCGCGTCGATCGTCGCCTCGGCGAGGTCGCCGTGACTGTCGCCGAAGCCGGGGTAGTGGAAGACCAGGCCGGCGCCGCCGGCATGCGCCGCCCCGAGCGCGATCCGGTGCATGGTCCCGTCCGACTGGTTGCCCTCGAACCCCCACGAGTTGCAGATAGCCACCCCGACGGAGACGCTGGGCGACGCCGCGGCGTAGAGCGAGCCGTAGAGCTGCTGCCCGCCGGAGTCGAAGAAGAACGCCTCGCGACGGAGCTCCTCCCCCAGCCACACCCCCGTATCGTCCCGCCGATCGTCCATAGGCAAAGCAGCAGCGGCGATCATAGTCTCCGAGTATGCGTTCAGGGATGCTGTGAGTATGGATTCGGGAATGACGGACTCCACGACCGGTCGCTCGACCCCGATTTGCGTAATCGGGCCGGGGCGGGCCGGGACCTCGGTGACGATGCGTGTGCTCAACCTGCTGGGGGTCTACATCGGTCCCGAGGAGGATCTGGTCGAGCCGGGCCCCGGCGGGCCGAAGGGGTTCTGGGAGCGCCGCGACATGATGAAGCTCGACGACCGGCTGCTGCGCTTGCAGGGCGGCAGCTGGCGCAAGCCGCCACCCTTGCCACCCGGCTGGGAGGCGGCGGCGGAGCTCGACCCCGAGCGCGAGCAGGCGCGCGCCCTGATCGAGCGGGTCTTCGCCCGGCGTGAGCTGTGGGGCTGGAAGAATCCGCGGGTCACCCTGACGACGGCGTTCTGGCTGCGCCTGGTGCCGGAGCTCCGCTTCGTGATCTGCCTGCGCAACCCGATCGACGTCGCCGACTCGATCGCGCCGCCCACCGACCGCAAGCACGAGGACGCCTTTTACTACTCCAGGCGCGGCCCCCGGCCGGAGCAGACCTATCGCCTCTGGCTGACCTACATCGCCAGTGCGCTCGCCAACACGGCGGGCCACCCGCGCCTGCTCGTCTCCTACGACGATTACTTCGAGGCCCGCCGGCAGACCGTCGAACGCCTCGCCCGCTTCGTCGGCGTCGCGCCGCCGCAGGCGGGAAGCGAGCTCGAGCACCGCATCGAGGACTTCGTCGACCGGGGCTTACGGCACCACCGCACGCCACCGGCGGAGGTGCTCGGCGACGGTCGGCTCCCGCGCGACGTCGCGTCCCTCTACATGGTGGCGGAGCTGCTGCGAGCGGCGACGGAGCAGCCCGGCGAGCCTGGCGACGCCGAGCTCGCGGAACTGGAAGCGAGCGTCGATCGCTACGCGCGGCGCCTGCTCGCGGCCGGCCTGGATCGACGCAAGGGCCGCGCGGTCGACTCGCCTTCGCTCAGCGGCTGAGGCGCGGCTCCAGCACGACGCGGCCCCCGCGCGACGGTGGCAGGGCGATCAGCCGGCGCTTGGCGCTCTCGGGCTCGGGCTCCGCCGCCCTCACCCGAGCGTGGGCGAGCAGCTCCGAGAGTACGACTCGCATCTCGAAGAGCGAGAAGCTGGCGCCGAGGCAGCGGCGCACCCCGCCCCCGAACGGGATCCAGGTGTAGGTGCCGGGCGCCCTCTCGATGAAGCGCTCGGGGCGGAAGCTGTCGGGGTCCGGATAGAGGTCGGGCCGCCGGTGCAGCAGAGCGATGCTCGGCATCACCGTCACCCCGGGGGGGATCGTGTAGCCGCCGAGCTCGAACGGCTTCTTCGCCGCCCTGGCGACCATCGGGAAGACGGGCCGCAGCCGCAGCGTCTCGTAGATCGCCGCGTTGACGTAGGCGTCGTCGCCGGCGTCCACGTCGGCCACCGCGCGCTCCAGCGCCTGCGGCGAGCGGACCAGCCGCTCCAGTGCCCAGGCGAGGGTCGCTGCGGTCGTCTCGTGTCCGGCGACCAGGAGCGTCACCAGCTCGTCCCGCAGCTCGGCGTCGGAGATCGGTGAGCCATCCTCGTGGCGCGCCTGGAGCAGTAGCGACATGACGTCCTCGCGTCGCTCGACGTCCGGCTGCCGGCGCCGCCGGGCGATCTCGGCCAGGACCAGCCGGTCGGTGTGATCGAGCACCTCGCGGAAGGCAGCGAGGCGATCGTCGACGAGGCGCTGCGGATCTCCGAGTGCGACCAGCACCACCCGCGCGTCCTCGGCGGTCAGGTCGAGCAGGCCACCGAGCACCTCCCGCAGGGGCTCGAGGCGCTCGCGCTCGGACACGCCGAAGACCGCCCGCAGGATCACCTCCAGCGTGATCGCACCCATGTGCTGCGCGGAAGGAACCGGAACGCCCATCGGCCAGCGCCGCAGCTCCGCCGCGGCGGCCTCGCGCATCGTCTGCTCGTAGCGCGTCATGCGGTCGCCGTGAAAGGGAGGGAGGAGCAGCTTGCGCTGGCGCATGTGGCGTTCCTCGTCGAGCAGCAGCACCGAGCTCGGGCCGACTATCGGCTCCAGGATCTGCTTCGGCTCGCCGGCGTGCAACACGTCGGCCGGGGCCCGGAAGATCTGCTTGATCAGCTCCGGCTCGCTCACCATCACCCACGGGTCCTCGTGCAGGAGGTGGATCGTGAAGACGTCGCCGTGCTGCTTCTGCAGCGCCTTGAGGAAGGTCAGCGGCCGTCCCATCCAGCGGGCCGTCTGCCGGGCGCGCGGCGCGTCCGATGCCGGCGGCAGGCCTGCCGGCAGCTCCTCCTGATAGGCACCCACGCGGTCGATCATAGATACGTCTCGATGCCCGGCGGGGGCGCGGCTATGCGGCGACAGGGGGCTCGCCGGGCAGCGTCAGCACGATCTCGGGGATCTGGCTGCCAGCGGACAGGCGCAGCAGGAAGCGCACCGCCTCGCCGATGTCGCTGGGCGGGATCATCTTCGCGCTCGCCGGCTGCGCTCTGCCGTAGGCCGCCATCATCGGCGTGTCGACGGGCCCGGGCGCGATCGCCGTGCACTGCACGCCCTCGCCGCCGACCTCGCGCTGGGTCGAGCGGGTGAAGGCGATCGCCCCGGCCTTGGTCGCGGCGTAGGCCGCGAGGCCGGGGCGGCCGGACTTCCCGCTGACCGAGGCAACGTTGACGATCAGCGCCTTGCCGTGCTCGGCGCCGGCCTCGCGCAGCGGCGGCAGCGCTTCCCGCGTGCAGAGCACGATCCCACGCAGGTTGACCGCAACCAGCTTGTCGAGCACGCGGCTGCGGAGAGCTTCGATCGGCTGCGCGACGCCCGCGCCGGCGCTGTTGACGAGCACGTCGAGACGGCCGTGGGCCTCGCGGTGAGTCCGGATCAGCGCGGCGACGTCCTCCTCCTTGGCGACGTCCATCGCCACGCCCCGCACGCTCGCTCCCGCAGCCCGCAGGCTCTCCACCGCGACCTGCAGTCGCTTCGGGCGGCGCGCGGCGATCGTCAACCGGTAGCCCTCTTGCCCCAGCGCCCGCGCGATCTCCAGGCCGATGCCGCTCGAGCCCCCGGTCACCAGCGCCGCACGGCGCGGCGTCCTCTCGTCGGCGGGCGCGGCCACGGTCCACCCTCAGGGTCGCAGCAGCACCTTCAGCTGCCCCGTGTCGGGTCTGGTCAGCTCCTCGAACATCGCCGGGCCCTCGGCCAGCGGCACGATGCGGGAGATCAGCTCGCCGGCCGGCACGCCGCCGCCGGCCAGCAGCTCGATCGCCTCGTCGAACTCGCGGCGGCGGTAGGCCAGCGCCGTGCGTATCTGCGCCTCCT
Source organism: Solirubrobacterales bacterium (assembly GCA_036376775.1). Classification (GTDB taxonomy): domain Bacteria; phylum Actinomycetota; class Thermoleophilia; order Solirubrobacterales; family 70-9; genus VRUE01. The sequence continues at coordinate 10,690 of DASUZP010000068.1, forward strand.
TTGCCAGCAGCGTCAGCTGCGAGATCGAGACCGGCTCCTCGAGCACCCCCAGGAGGACTATCTGCCCGGCGGGTGCGACGAGGTCGATCGCGAGCTGCGGGGCGGCCGGCTGGCCGGCGCACTCGAACACCACCGCGGGGGGGTCGCCGCCCAGTGCCGCGATCGCCTTCGCGCGGACGCGCTGCAGGCCGATTGCGTCGAAGCCGAGCGCCCCGGCCCGCTCGCGCCGCCGCTCGTTGGGCTCGACGAGCACCACGCGCTCGAACCCGCGGGCGCGCAGGGAGATCGCCGTCATCGCGCCGATCGGGCCGGCGCCGATCACCGCGACCGGCTCGCCGACGTCCGCCGTGCAGGCGGACACCGCGTGCAGGCCGACGGCCAGCGGCTCGGCCAGGGCGCCATGCTCGTCGGCCAACTCGTCGGGCAGGCGCCGCAGCATCGAGTGCCGCACGGCGACCGTCTCGGCGTAGGCCCCCGGATTGACGCCCAGGCCGAGGCCGGTCGCGGCGATGCCGGCGCAGAGCTGCTCGTCGCCGGCGGCGCAGTGCGAGCAGCGCCCGCAGGGCGCGAACGGAAAGGCGCAGACGCGATCGCCCGGCTGCCACCCTTTGACCTCGGCACCGAGTGCGACGACCCGGCCGGAGAACTCGTGGCCCATGATCGCGCCCTCTGGAATCGCCGGCGAGTCGCGCATGTGCAGGTCCGAGCCGCAGATCCCGCAGAAGGCGACGGCGACCTGTACCTGGTCCGGCTCGAGCTCGGCATCCGGCACGTCGACGAGCCGGAGCGAGCGGTCGGTTGCGATCTCGAGGGCGCGCATCTGATTGGTCTGCCCGGCGCGAGCGGCAGTGCCTGCACCCTAGCGCCATATCCTTTCTGCGATGCCCGTTCCGGCAGGCCCGAAGCCACCTCTGATCCAGTACTGGCATGCCGAGCGTCCTCCCGAGGACGTCGCCCGGCTGCTCGATTCGTGCGCCCGCCTGAACCCGGAGATGCGGCATCTCGTCTTCGACCAGGTCCGCGCCGAGGCCTTCATCGCCGAGCACTTCTCGGCTCGCGAGGTCGCCGTCTTCCGCGCCTGCGCGGTGCCGGCGATGCAGGCCGACTACTTCCGCTACTGCGCCGTGGAAACTCTGGGTGGCGTCTACATCGACGCCGACTTCCACTGCATCGCCCCCCTGCGCTCGCTGCTCGAGGGGGTCGAGGGCGGCAGGCTCTTCGCCCGGTCCAAGGTGCCGCCCGGCTGGCCCGCGGATCTCTTCGGCGATCGCCCCCGGATCGGCCCCTACCGGATCGTCGCCAACAGCATCCTTCTCTTTCCGCAGCCCCGCCACCCGCTGCTCCGCCTCGCGGTCGAGCTCACGACCGCGAATGTCGAGCATCGCATCGCCGAGGACATCGCGGTGACGACCGGCCCTGGGATCTTCACTTCGCTGTACCTGGTCGACCGCCTCGGTTCGCTCGAAGCCTTTCGCGACTACGCCCGCGGTGGCATCCTCGCGCCCTCGGCCGACCTGTTCTGCGAGGTGGTCGGCAGCTACGAGCGCGTCGCTGCGGCCTTGGCGGGGGTGGACGTCTCGCCCTTTCCGGACAGCCGTAGCGCCGTGATCGCCGACGGCCGGCTGGCCTACAAGTCGACCGACGTCCACTGGGTCAACCACCGCAGCACCATCTTCAATACCTGAGCGCGCCTATCATCGACCGATGATCGCCTTCGGTTGCGCCGTCTCGGACCCAGCGGTCTACGAGCGCTTAGCCGGGCCCGGCATCGAGCGCGCCGCCGAGCCCGGTTCGCCTCTCTTTATCAGCACCGGCCTGCCGATCCGCGACGCCTACAACGAGATCCTGGACGAGGCGGCGATCCTGCCCGGCCTCGAGGCCCTCGTCCTCCTCCACCAGGACTTCGAGCTGACCGACGACAGCCTGCCCGGACGTGTCCGCCAGATCTTCGCCGACCCCCGCGTCGGCCTGGCCGGGTCGCTCGGCGCCCGCGACGTCACCCTCCACCTCTGGCTCTCCTCCCGCGAGCTGTACGGCGCGGTGGCTGCGCCCGGCATCGACCGCCGCTTCTCCTCCGGTCCGCAGGAGGTGGAGGGCGTCGACGGCGCCCTGCTCGTGCTGGCACCCTGGGTCGTGCGCGGATTGCGCTTCGGCGGGGTCGAGGCCGGTGGCTTCCACGGCTACGACGTCGACATCGCGATGCGCGTCCGTGCTTACGGCGGCACGGTGATCTGCGACGACATCCCTCACTTCCACCATCGCGAGCCCAAGGACGACTACGAGGCCCAGCGCCACGCCGGGATCGTTCTCGCGCGGATGTGGGACCCGGCGCTGCGCCCGCCAGAGTGGGGGCCGGCCTTTCAGCTCTGAAGGTCGCGCAGCTCTTTGCGCAGGGCGAGCGCCTCGGCCTCAGCCTGCATCGCCCGCTCCTGCCACTCTTCCAGCAGCCGTCGCTGCGCCTGGCGGTCGACCTCTTCGCCGATCGCCAGCCAGGCGGGTGCCGGCGGCAGCTCCTCGTCGCTCGCCACCGCAACCGAGTGCGCCTCGCTGCCAAGCGGTCCAGCGGCCGCTCTGGTGACTTTCACGGAGGTCGGTTCGTCCGGGTTCTGCCGGCCCGGCACTGCGGTGTCGGCGAGCAGCGAGGCGACGTACGTCTGCTGTCCGTATACGGCCACATTGCGAAAGCGCGCATGCAGTAGCTGCTCCAGCTCTGCCGAGCTGGTCTCGCTCAGGTGCAGCGGGTTGCCGGGCGGGTAGGCATCCCGGTTGGGCGAGGAGATCAGCAACACGCCTCCAGCTCGCAGCACTCGGCGCAGCTCGTCGAGCGCCTGCCCGGGGTCGGCGACGTGGGTGATCGCCTCGAAGCAGACGACGCTGTCGAACTCGTCGTCGCCGAACGGCAGCTGACGCAGGTCTCCCTCACGGAACTCCGCCCGGTCGCCATGCTCCCGCCGCGCGTCGGCGATCGCCCCGGGGGAGAGGTCGACCCCGACGGTCCGCGCTGCCCTGCTCGCCAGGCGAGCCGTTCCCCAGCCGCGCCCGCAGGCCGCGTCGAGCACCGTGTCGCCGGCGAGGATCGAGGCCGCCCAGCGGTAGCGGACCTCTCGCTCTGGAACGGCTTCCCGCCCGTCCGCGCACGCGTCGCTCTTCATCTCGCCACCCTCCCACATCGCTCGGCGCACTCAGGGGCGGCGTACAAAAAGCCGCAGAAGATTGCTATAAAGTCTGAAAACTTCGATCAAAGGACTGCACAGTGCCCATTCGCTTGCCAATGCTCATCGCCATCGTGTCACTGCTCCTGGCCCTGGTCGCCGGTTGCGGCGGCGGCGGCGATGGAAGCTCGAGCTCTACCACGGTCAGCAAGACCTGGACCGGGTCGAAGCAGGCGTTTGTCAAAAAGGCCGACGCCATCTGCAGTAAGAATGCCAAGCTCATCTTCCAGGGCGTCGTCAAAGCGCTCTATCCGGCCGGCATAAACGGGGCGAACGACAGCGAAAAGAAAGAAGCGGTCGAAAAGGCGCTGGTGCCGGGGATCAACACGGAGATCCGCGAAATTCGCGCCCTCGGGTTCCCGTCAGGCCAGGAAGATGAAGTCGAAGCAGTCCTCAGCTCGTTGGAAGAGGAGCTCGAACGAGCACAATCCGAACCGACCGAATTCCTCCTCGGGCAAAGCAGTCCGTTCGTCGATTCCAAACAGGCAGCCGAAGAATACGGATTTACCGCCTGCGGCAGCGTCGCCTGAGGCACCGCAGGCTTTCTTCGCCGGCACCGTAGCCGGGCCGCCGGTGACCTTGTGCTGCGTGTTTCTGCATGCACGCGAATCCGGGGCCGCACAGATTCTCGCGTGCGCCAATCGGCGCACGCGAGAATCGCTCACACGCTATTTGCAGGGAGAAAACCCTGGCGCCCGGTCGCCGTCCTTATTTGGGGCCTAAATATTTGATCAATTGATCCTGATCGGTTACAGATCGGCCGTCCCGTAAAGGCGGGAGGGTACGCCCGGGCATCGGAAGAAGCGCCGGCGTGCGCGCAACTCAAACGAAGGGAACGAAGAAGATGAATCACAGGCTAAAGGCCCTTGGCCTCGCTCTCGTCGCGGTCTTCGCGATGAGCGCGATCGCCTCCTCGGCGGCGTCGGCCACCGTAGCCACATTCACATCGGGGTCCAACTGGACGAAACTGTCGGGGAGCAGTATTGGAGAACAGGTATTCACCGCCAAAGCTGGCGAAGAAGTGAAATGCAAATCGGTCTCCGTCGACGATGCCACCATGGGCACAGATCAGAGTGAAATTACAGTCACGCCGACATACGGCGTTACAATTGCGGATGTGGTCACTGAGGCTGTAGCGACAACGTCCGAATGTGTGGCAAAAATCCCAGCTGGCGAACTGCCGGCCACGATTCACAATGAAGGGTGCCACTACACCTTCATCGCCTCGGGGACGGACGCGACGGTACATATCACCCCGACACCGACAGGGGGAAGTTGTGTATTCAAAATAACAGTCTATTTCCTTGGTAAATTCCGCCCGTGTTTCGAAGTGGCCAACCAGACACCGGGCAAACGGACAATCACACTCACCAATGAAACATACGTTTCTGGCGGCGCTAACCGCTGGGACGTGAGGCTCAAATCCGATGTCGAAGAAATCGAATACACCAGAACTAAAGGCGGCATCTGCGGCGAAGGTACGTTCAAAGGCGCAGAAGGAGCTAAATACAGCGGCGAAGTAACAGTCAAAGGCACCGAAACAGAAGGTAAAGCGACCGACGTCACATTTGATCCGGCAACCTGAGCTCGACGCATAGCTTGGCTTTTTAGCTAGCCGAGCGCTGCGTGGGCACGCAGAAACAGATAGAGCGGGGCCGGGACGAATCCCGGCCCCGCTCATATTGCGCGATCTGGAGCGTATCTTGACATTGTTGGAGATGTACCTATATAGTTTCCCACGGTCCGAAAAGGAATCGGACCGCGGAGGCGGGCCACAGGGAGCCCACTATGAGGTTTGGGGGATGGTATGAGGGGGAGAGTTCGTGTTGGCGCCGGGAGCTTGTTCGCTTTGGCGTTCTCGACGGGGTTGATCGCAGTTCTTCTGACCCTGCCCGCCGCAGCCCTCGGCGCCGGCCCGACCGCGCTCTGGCAGCGTTGCGACGACAGCGCCGGGGATCTCTCCTGCAGCCTTCCGCGCGGCATCGGCGTAAGCCCCGTCAGTGGCCATCTCTACGTAGCCGACAACGCCCGATCCCGCATCGACGAGTACACCGCCTGGGGAGAGTTCATGCGCTCTTGGGGCTGGGGTGTGGCGGATGGCGCCGAAGAAGCCCAGGTCTGCACGCTGGCAAGCGTCTGCAAAGCAGGAATCCAAGGTGGCCACAGCGGTCAGCTTGGGGGCCTGCAGGGTATCGCCGTGGACACGGCAGGCAACCTCTATGTGGCGGAATTCGCCAACCACCGCGTGCAGAAATTCGACCCTGAAGGCCACTTTCTCCTGATGTTCGGAGCCAAGGTCAACAAGACCAAGGTCGAAGAAGGCAAATCGGCAGAAGAACAGAACCTCTGCACCGCCCTTTCGGGGAACGTCTGCCAGGCAGGCGTCGAAGGCAGCGGCCCAAGCGAATTCGGGCAAGGGGTGACGGGCGGCTTCATCGCCACCGGCTCGACTTCCAACAACGTCGTCTACGTCGGCGACAACGGCAAGGTGGAGGTCTTCAACCCCGACGGCACCTTCAAGGAATTCTTCCCAGATCCCGACGGGATCATCGCCGCCGGAGGGCGGGTGCAGTCGCTGGTGCCCGCCACGAACAACGGCCTCTTCCTGGTCTTCAACGAAAAATCCAACGTGATCAAACTGACCTCGGCGGGCAAAAAATCCTGCAGCGTCAACGAAGCCAACCCGGCGGCGGAACTCGCCAAGCCGAGGGCACTGGCGATCGCCGTCAACGCCGAAGGCAAACCGACCAGCAGCCTCTACGTCTATGACGAAACCGACAATGAAGTGCGCCAGTTCAACTCCGCCTGCGGGGAGAAGGAAAACTTCCTCGGGGAAAAAGAAAGCTTCGCCAACGGCGATGCGACGGCCTCGACCGGCCTCGCCGCCAGCG
>DASUZP010000069.1:0-7354 GCA_036376775.1 Solirubrobacterales bacterium
GCTCGGCGGCGGAGCTCTGGGGCGTCGTCAGGACGCGAGGTTTGGGACGGATCGACGTTTCGGCACCGCGTTCGGCTAGATCGTCCGCGACGATCCGCCGACACCACGTCCGCTACGCCACGGATGAGCTGGCCGTACGGCATCGGATCCCGGTCACGACACTCGCCCGCACCCTTTTCGACATCGCCGCCGATATGCCGGCCGAAGCCTTCGAAGCGGCTCTTCGTCAGGCGGAATACCTCCATACGTTCCGCCTCGACAAGCTGGAGCAGCTATTGGAGCTATATCCCGGAAGACGAGGAGCGGTGACGATCAAGACGTGCCTGCGCCGCCTCGGGCGGGGGCCAACGGGGCGGCGCCGCAGCAGGCTCGAGGACAAGTTCGCGGCGCTGCTTGCGCGCGCCGACCTGCCCAGAGCCGAGTTCAATGCCCTGCTGGATATCGATGGCGTCAAGGTCGAGGCCGACTGCTTCTGGCGCGAGCGACGGCTGATCGTCGAACTCGATGGCGCCGGCGCGCACCGGACCCGCGCAGCATTCGAGTCCGACAGGGAACGCGACCGGCGGCTGCAAGTCGCCGGATGGCGGGTGGTCCGTGTCACCTGGCGCCAGCTGGACGAGCCCGTCGCCCTGCTGGCCGACCTCCACCGCCTCCTCGAGGTCGAAACTGCACCCGGCGTCGCATGGCGACGCGAGGCGCAGTCTCGGCCGGCTGTACGTGATAACGTACGAACGTAATGGCGACGGTAGCGGCGACGAAGGCGGGCTCCGGCCAGCAGGGCGACGGCTCGGTGGCGGTCGGCGCGCGGGTGCGCGCGCTGCGCGACGCGATGGGGTTCTCGTTGCGCGATCTTGCCCAGCGCAGTGGGGTCAGCGCGCCGATGCTGTCGCAGGTCGAGCGGGGAGAGACGAGCCCGACTCTGGCCGTTGCCGAGAAGATCGCGGCCGGGCTCGAGCTGACCCTTTCGCAGCTGCTTCGCCTCGACGAGGGCGAGCACGTCTCCGTCAGTCGCGCTGCCGAGCGCCGCCGCTATGAGCGCGGCGGGCACCGCTTCGAGGAGCTGACGCCGCCACTGCCGGGGCAGCGCGCCGACGTCTCTCTACACACCTTGAAGCCAGGTGCGACGACGGGGGGGCCGGGGGACCCCCCGATCCACGAGCCGGGCAGCCGCGAGACCGCCGTCGTCTTGACCGGCGTCCTGGCGCTGATCGTCGACGGCACCCGCCACGAGCTGCATACCGGAGACAGCGTCACCTTCGACGCCGACCTGCCGCACCACTTCGAGAACGAAGGCGAGGAGCAAGCGCGCTTCCTCGCCGTGATCGCCGCCGGACTACGAAGGAGTTAGCCATGCCGCAAACGATGTTCGACAAGATCTGGAGCGAGCACGAGGTCTCCGACGGCCTGCTCTACATCGATCTGCACCTGGTCCACGAGGTCACCTCGCCACAGGCGTTCGACGGCCTGCGGTTGGCGGGCCGGCCGCTGCGCCGCCCCGACAAGACGCTGGCCACGGCCGACCACAACGTGCCCACCGACGGCACGATGGCGGCGCGGCTGATCGCCGACGAGCTCTCGCGGGTCCAGGTCGAAACGCTGGAGCGCAACTGCGAGGAGTTCGGCATCCCGCTCTACTCGCTGGGTTCCGAGCGGCAGGGCATCGTCCACGTGATCGGGCCCGAGCTGGGCGTCACCCAGCCGGGAATGACGATCGTCTGCGGCGACAGTCACACCTCGACCCACGGGGCCTTCGGTGCGCTGGCCTTCGGCATCGGCACCTCGGAGGTCGAGCACGTGCTGGCGACTCAATGCCTGGTGCAGAAGCGGCCGAAGACGATGCGCATCCTCTACTCGGGTGAGCTCGGCTCCGGGGTGACGCCGAAGGACCTGATCCTGGCGACGATCGGCCGGCTCGGCACCGGCGGCATGGTCGGCCACGCGGTCGAGTACGCCGGCCCGGCGATCGAGTCGCTATCGATGCCCGGCCGGATGACGGTCTGCAACATGACGATCGAGGCCGGCGGTCGGGCCGGGATGATCGCTCCCGACGAGACCACCTTCGAGTGGGTGCGCGGCCGCGATGCAGCGCCGCGGGACTTCGATGCCGCGGTCGAGCGCTGGCGCAAGTTGCCGACCGACGCCGACGCAAGCTTCGACGCCGAGGTCGAGATCGACGCCGCCGGCATCTCACCAATGGTCACCTGGGGGACGAATCCCGGCATGGTGGTCGAGGTCACCGACTCGGTGCCCGACCCGGCGGCGATGGAGTCGCCCGCCGATCGCGAATCGGCCGAAAGGGCACTCGCCTACATGGCACTGGAGCCCGGCACGCCGATGACCGAGGTGAAGCCGGAGCGCGTCTTCATCGGCTCCTGCACCAACTCCCGGATCGAGGATCTGCGCGAGGCCGCCGCCGTGGTCGACGGCCGGCGGGTTGCCGACTCGGTGCGGGCGATGGTCGTCCCCGGCTCCCAGCAAGTCAAGGCGATCGCCGAGGAGGAGGGCCTGCACGAGGTCTTCCGCGCCGCCGGTTTCGAGTGGCGCGAGGCCGGCTGCTCGATGTGCCTCGGCATGAATCCCGACATCCTGATCGAGGGCGAGCGCTGCGCCTCGACTTCGAACCGCAATTTCGAGGGGCGGCAGGGCAAGGGCGGCAGGACCCACCTGGTCAGCCCGAAGATGGCGGCAGCCGCCGCGATCGAGGGTCATTTCGTCGACATCAGGGATTGGAGCTAGGCATGCGACCGATAGACGTGATCGAGGGCAAGGTCTCGGTGCTGGATCGGCACGACGTCGACACCGACCAGATCATTCCCAAGCAGTTCCTCAAGCGGGTCGAGCGGACCGGCTTCGGCGAGTTCCTCTTCTACGACTGGATCCGCGATGGGGAGATCGAGCTGGAGCCAAATCCGATTCTCGTCGCTGGTCGCAACTTCGGCTGCGGCTCCTCGCGCGAGCATGCCCCCTGGGCGCTGGAGGACTTCGGCTTCGAGGCGATCGTCGCACCGTCCTTCGCCGACATCTTCTACGTCAACTGCACCAAGGTCGGGCTGTTGCCGGTGGTCCTCGACGAAGAGCACTGCCGGGTGGTGGCGGAGGCCGGCGGGGCGAGGATCGACGTCGATGATCAGACCGTCACCTGCGCCGGCGGCGTCTTCGAGTTCGAGATCGAGCCCGACGTCAAACGCCGCCTCTTGGGTGGCCTCGACGACATCGGCATCACCCTGGAGAACGGCGCGGCGATCGATGCCTTCGAGGCAGCGCAGGGCGCCGAAGCCGGCCCGATAACGACGGCGCTCTGAGCGGGGTGGGCATGGAGCGGTCGATCAACACCGGACCTCGCGAGTGGGACGCCGAGACCTACGACGCGGTCTCCGATCCGCAGTTCGAATGGGGGACGGAGGTGCTCGGACGCCTGGAGCTGCAGGGGGACGAGTCAGCCATCGACGCGGGATGTGGTTCGGGCAAAGTCAGCGAGAAATTGCTGGATCGCCTCCCCGGCGGCACGTTGCTCGCGGTCGACGGCTCGGAGGCGATGATCGCCAAGGCGAAGGAACGGCTGGGGGAGAGGGCGACGTATCTCGTCGCCGACCTCTCCGAGCTGCAGGTCGAAGAGCCTGTCGACCTGGTCTTCTCGACCGCGACGTTCCACTGGATATCCGACCACGATCGACTCTTCGAGCGCCTGCGCGCGGTGTTGAAGCCGGGTGGGCGCCTGGTCGCCCAGTGTGGCGGGCAAGGGAATGTCGCCGAACACGCGCAGGCGATCGCCGCGGTCGCGGCCCGCCCCGAGTTCGCCTCGCACCTGGAGCAGATGACCGGAATATGGAACTTCGCCGACCCCGAGGAGACCGAAGCCCGCCTCCGCGCCGCCGGTTTTGCGGAGGCGCGCTGCTGGCTCGAGCCGAAGCCGGTCACCCCCGCCGATCCACTCGCCTTCACCTCCACCGTCACCCTCGGGCCGCTTCTCGCCCAGCTCCCGGAGGACCGGCGCCGCCCCTTCGCCGAAGCGATTCTCGAGGAGTCCGCAAGTCCACTGACGCTCGACTACGTCCGCCTGAACATCGAGGCACGCACCTGACGTGCCGTCGCTTATGTACCCATATCGGCCTACTGGCGATGGCACGTCTAGAGTGGCGCGCCTGTGAGCGACGTTCCGCGCATAGTTCTGCTGCCCGGCGATGGGATCGGGCCTGAGATCGTCGCTGCCGCGACTCAGCTGCTCGAAGCGCTCGGCGACTTCGAGTTCGACCGGCGCCTCATGGGCGGTTGCTCGATCGACGCCGACGGCGTCGCGCTCACCGACGAGGTCCTCGACGTCTGCCGCGCCTCGGACGCGGTCCTGCTGGGCGCCGTCGGCGGCCCCAAGTGGGACACCACCGATCCCGAGGCGCCGCGCCCCGAGCAGGGACTGCTCGGCCTGCGCAAGGGCATGGGGCTCTTCGCCAATCTGCGGCCGGTGCGGCCCAGCCCTGCGCTCGTCGGCTCCAGCCCGCTGCGCGAGGAGCGAATCGTCGGAACCGACCTGCTGGTCGTGCGCGAGCTGACCGGCGGCATCTACTTTGGCGACAGCGGCCGCGACGGCGACTCCGCCCACGACACCTGCGAGTACTCGACCGCCGAGATCGAGCGGATCGCCCGTACGGGCTTCGAGGCGGCACAGCGCCGCGCCGACGGCGGCGGGCGGCGGCCCCGCGTCACCTCGGTCGACAAGGCCAACGTGCTCGAGACCTCACGGCTCTGGCGCGAGGTCGTCAGCGGCATCGCCGGCGACTATCCCGACGTCGAGCTCGACCATCTGCTGGTCGACAACGCAGCGATGCAGCTCGTCTCACGCCCGGCCGAGTTCGACGTGATCGTCACCGAGAACCTCTTTGGCGACATCCTCAGCGACGAGTCGGCGATGCTTACCGGCTCGCTCGGCATGCTGCCCTCGGCCAGCCTCGGCGAGGCGGGCGCCCCCGGCCTGTTCGAGCCGGTCCACGGTTCCGCTCCGGACATCGCCGGGCAGGGGATCGCCAACCCGCTGGCCACCTTCCTCAGCGCCGCGATGATGCTGCGCCACGGGCTCGGTCGCCCCGATGACGCGGAGCGGATCGAGGCCGCCGTCGATGCGATCCTCGAGCGCGGCCTGCGCACGCCTGACCTGGCGGCTGCGGGAGAGACGACCGTGAGCACGGACGCGGTCACCGAAGCCGTCCTGAACGAGCTTTCCGTGTAGAGCCCATCCCGGTAGAGGTGGAACGTCTTGTACTTTCTCGTCGAGGGCTTCGGGCGACAGCCTGGAGGCGATCCATCAAAAAGTTAAGTGGAACCTCTACCGGGATGGGCTCGTAAGGCATAATTTCGCCGATGGAGACGGCAGAGCTGATCTGGCAGAACGGCGAGTTCGTTCCCTGGGACGAGGCCAAGACCCACGTGCTCAGCCACGGCTTGCACTACGGGACTGGCGTCTTCGAGGGGATCCGCTGCTATGAGACCGAGCGCGGCCCGGCGGTCTTCCGCCATCAAGACCATCTCGACCGGCTCGCCAAGTCGGCTGAGCTCTACTACTTCGAGCTGTCCTACTCGGGCGAGGAAATCGCCGAGGCAACCCGGGAGCTGATCCGCCGCAACGATCTGCGCTCCTGCTACATCAGGCCGCTCGCGTTCCGCGGCTACGGCAATCTCGGCCTGTATGCGACCGACGCCCCGATCGACCTCGTCATCGCCGCCTTCCCGTGGGGGGCCTACCTCGGCGAGGAGGGCCAGAAGCACGGCATCCGGGCCAAGGTCTCGAGCTGGCGCCGGATCGGCTCGGCCGGCCTGATTCCCCACGCAAAGGCATCCGGCCAGTACCTGAACTCGATCCTCGCCAAGACCGAGTCGCAGAACGCCGGCTACGAAGAGGCCCTGCTGCTCGACGAGCGGGGCTTCGTCTGCGAGGGATCGGGCGAGAACATCTTCCTCGTCCGCGACGGCCAGATCGTCACCCCGCCGCACGTCGCGGCGATCCTCGACGGGATCAACCGCAAGTCGGTGATCCAGATCGCCCGCGATCTCGGCTACACGGTGGTCGAGCGCGACATCGCCCGCTCGGAGCTGTACCTGGCGGAGGAGGTCTTCCTCACCGGTACCGCCGCCGAGCTGGTTCCGGTGCGCGAGATCGACGACCATCCGCTTGGCGACCCGGGCGAGATCACGAGGGTCATCCAGGCCAAATTCCAGGACGCGCTGCACGGCCGCGCCGAGGAGTACCTCGAGTGGCTCGACTTCGTCGAGGTGCCGACCGGGCGAATTACGCCTGCCGCCTAGCGGCTGGCGCAGCGCTGCGCGCACTCCCGGTCATCCTCGTATCGAAAGGCATCAGATGGAACAGGTGAAGCTCTACGACACCACCTTGCGCGACGGCATGGGCGGCCCCGGCATGTCGCTCTCGGTGGGCGAGAAGCTGAAAGTCGTGCGCGCCCTCGACGAGCTCGGCGTGGAGACGATCGAGGCCGGCTTTCCCAGCTCGAATCCGAAGGAAATGGAGCTCTTCGTAGAGCTGGAGAAGCTCGAGCTCGAGCAGGCGACGATCGCCGCCTTCGGCATGACCCGGCGCCGCGATCGCAGCGCCGAGGAGGACGAGGCGCTCGGCCTGCTCGTCGCCGGGTTCGCCCCGGTCGTCTGCTTGGTGGGCAAGAGCTGGGGGCTGCATCTGGAGAAGGTGATCAAGGTCTCCGCCGAGGAGAACCTGGCGATGATCGCCGACTCGATCGCCTTCTGCCGCGCGCACGGCAAGCGGCCGATCTTCGACGCCGAGCACTTCTTCGACGGTTACCGCGACGACGCTGCTTACGCGCTGGAATGCGTCCGCGCGGCGGCGGGAGCGGGGGCCGAGAACGTCACCCTCTGCGATACCAACGGCGGCAGCCTGCCCGGTTTCGTCGCCGCGGCGACCGCCGCCGCGGTCGAGGTCGTCGGCGACGAAGTGGAGATCGGCATCCATACCCACGACGACGCCGGTTGCGCCGTCGCCAACTCGCTCGCCGCCGTGGATGCCGGAGCGCGGCTGGTGCAGGGCACGGTGAACGGCTACGGCGAGCGCTGCGGCAACGCCAATCTGGCGACGATCCTGCCGGCGCTGCAGCTGAAGATGGGCTTCGAAGTCGTGGCCGCGGACCAGCTTGCCGCCTTGACCCGGACGAGTCACTACCTCGACGAGCTCTGCAACATGAGGCCGAACCCCGACCAGCCCTACGTCGGCCGCAACGCCTTCGCCCACAAGGCGGGGATGCACGCCGCCGGCGTCGAGGCGGACGCGCGCACCTTCGAGCACCTCGACCCCGAGCTGCTCGGCAACCAGCGCGAGATCCTCGCCTCGGAGCTGTCC
>DASUZP010000070.1:0-15529 GCA_036376775.1 Solirubrobacterales bacterium
AGGGGGTGTTAGCGGACTCACCCGTCCGAACACCCCCTCCCCTCGTGCCACCCGCGCGAGAGACGTTTCGAAGTTGATTTGATTTGCGCGCCACACGTGCGGCGGACAGGGTTACGGTCGGAGCATGGTCGTTGGGACGATCGTTAGTCAGTTCACGACACTTTTCGGCCTTGCCGCGGGTGCAATCGCAACCGGAGGTTTCATTTCGCATGCTCCTCGCGTTCTCTCCGACAAGTCCGAGAGAGAGATACGGCGAGCAACCGTGAAGGGAGGCCTGCTGGGACTCGTCTTCGCAGGAGGTATAATCGTTTTGTCTACAGTGGCGGAATGGTTATGACCGAGACCAGAGCAACCGTGCTTGCACTCATCGTCGGCCTCGCCGTCATGAGCGCTGCTTTCATTGCGCTGGCAAGTGTGCACGCGAATAGTGAAGTCCTCTTCTTGGCGTGTTTTCTGCCGCTGTGCGCAACTGCATACGCAAACTCGCTGATCGTCTCGCACTACGCCGACTCTGAGCGGCGCAGGCGTCGCTGAGCGGGACCAAACCCAGATAGGGTCGCGGCGTGCTGGCGCTTGGCATAGTCGCGGCTGTTGGAGCTTCTGTGCTCTACAACACCTCGATCGCCTTGCAGGCGTTGGAGGCTCGGGAGGTGCCCGGAGAGCATTCGCTGCGGGTCTCGCTGATCGGCAGGTTGGTGCGCAACAGGCGCTGGCTGGGGGCTACCGCGCTGGGGCTTGCGGGTTGGCCGCTGGAGATCGTGGCGCTGCTGCTGGCGCCGCTGACCGTGGTGCAGCCCTGTCTGGCGAGCGGGCTGATCCTGCTGCTCTGGCTCGGCGCGACGCGGCTGGGGGAGGCGCCTGGTCGGCGCGAGGGGGTCGCGGTCGCGGCGATCGTCGCGGGTGTCGCCGGTGTGGCCTGGGCGGCGCCGGAGCGGACCACTGACCACGCCGGGACCGTGGAGATCGCCGTGGCCCTGGCGATCGTGGCGATCCCGATCGCCCTTCCCTATCTGCTGCGTCGCCGGGTGGGTGCGGTCGGCACTCTGATGGTCATCAGCGCCGGCTGCGGCTATGCCTGGACGGCGATCGCCAGCAAGCTGCTCACCGACGAGCTGGCCGCCGGAGCGATCGTCGTCGCCGCCCTCTGGCTCGGCACCGCGGCGGCCTCCGAGGGTCTGGCGCTGCTCAGCGAGATGAGCGCCCTGCAGCGCCGTGCGGCGACCCACGTCGCCCCGACGATGTTCGCCGTCCAGATCCTCGTCCCGGTGCTGCTGGCGCCGCTGATCTTCGGCGAGTCGTGGGGGGGGACGCCGCTCGGCGGGGTCGCCCTGGTCGCGTCGATGGCCGTCGCCGTCGCCGGCGCGGTGTTGCTGGCCGGGTCGCGGACCGTCGGCGCGGTCATCGCGGCGGCGCACGCAGACGATTGATCCGGGTTCGCTGGTAGCCTTGCGACGCCTTTAGACGTGTGGTGTTTCGTCCCCGCGAAGGCACGCCTCCCAGTCAGACGACGAACGACCACCGTGGGCTCAGCCGAGACAATCCGCCCCGACGCCACTCGCTTTGCGATCGGCTTCGACCATCGTGATCGAGCCCGTCTCTTCGACCTCTGGACCGAGGTGCTCGATTCCGAGCAGTGGTCGGAGGGGGCGATGCTGGAGGCCTTCGAGCGACGCTGGTCGCAGTGGAACGGCCTGCCCAGCCTCGGGCTGTCGAGCTGGGCCGGCGGCGCCCTCGCGGCGCTCGAGTTCGCCGGGGTACGCGGCGGCACCGTGCTCTGCCCCTCCAACACCTTCATGGCGACGCCCCTCGCGGCGATCGGCGCCGGCGCCGAGGTCGAGTTCGTCGACTGCAACCGCGGCGACCTCTGCATGTCCTTCGAGGACTTCGAGCGCAAGGCGGAGCGCTCGAAGCCGAAGGCCGCGATCCTCGTCCACATCGGCGGCCACATCGCCTTCGACTCGGAACGGATCGCCGCCTACTGCCGGGAGAGCGGGATCTTCCTGCTCGAGGACTGCGCCCACGCCCACGGCGCCGAGTGGGGCGAGCGCAGGCCGGGGGGCTTCGGCGACGCCGGCGTCTACTCGCTCTACGCGACGAAGACGGTTTCCACCGGCGAGGGGGGAGTGCTTGTCTCGTCCAACCCCGAGCTGATCGAGTTCGCCGCCAAGTTCCGCAACTACGGCAAGTTCGAGCACGAGGTCGACGGCCTCAACTTCCGCATGAGCGAGTTCACGGCGGCGCTCGGTCTCGTCCAGGCGGACCGCATGGAGGAGATCGTCGCCTGGAAGAACGAGTATGCGCGCGAGCACCTCGATGCTCTCCATCCGGCGCGACCCGAGCTGCCCGAAGGGATGGTCTCCGGCCTCTACAAGTACATCGTCTTCGAGCCGATCGAGAAGTCGACGGGACGGGTCTACCAGGACCCATGCCACCGGATCATGGGCCGCGACGAGGACCTTCCAAACACCGATTGGGTGGCCGAGAACCACTGGTGCGTGCCGCTCTACTACCGACCGGAGACGCGCGAGGACGCCCTCGCAAAGGGGGAAGCATGAGAGTCCTGGTGACCGGCGGCGGTGGTTTCATCGGCTCGCACGTGGTCGACCGCCTGATCGAGGATGGGCACACACCGCGGATATTCGACCTCAGCGCCTCTCCTTACCACTCGCCACTCGAAGTCGAGACCTTCACCGGCAGCATCACCGATCCCGCCAACCTCGACCTGGCGATGCGCGATTGCGATGCGGTCATCCATCTGGCCGCGGTTGCCGACGTCTCCCACGTCCTCGCCGACCCGGTGCTGGCCGAGGAGGTCAACACCCGCGGCACGCTCAACGTGCTCGAGGCCGCCTGCCGGGCCGAGGTCGGTCGCGTCGTCTACGGCTCGACCACCTGGGTCTACAGCGATTGCGCCGAGCAGGCGGTCGACGAGGAGACGCCGATTCCGGCGCCGCGCCACCTCTACACCGCGACCAAGCTGGCCGGCGAGACCTACTGCGCCGGTTACGCCGAGCTCTACGACCTCGAGTACACGGTGCTGCGCTTCGGCATCCCCTACGGCCCGCGCGCCCGCGCCGCCGGCGTCGTCGCCAAGTTCACCGATCTGGCCTTTGAAGGCAAGGCGCTGACGATCGCCGGCGACGGCAGTCAGACGCGCAGCTTCATCTACGTCGAGGACCTGTCCGCCGGCATTGTCGCCGCGCTGGCGCCCGCGGCCGCCGGCCGCACCTACAATCTCTCCGGCGACGAGGTCGTGACGATCCTCGAAATCGCCGAGCGGGTCCAGGAAAACACCGACGGCTGCGAGATCGTCCACACGCCGCCGCGCCCCGGGGACTTCCCGGGCAAGGAAATCTCCAACCAGCGGGCACTGGATGAGATCGGCTGGAAGGCCGAGACCAGCTTTCGCGAGGGGGTGCACCGCTACGTCGAGTGGGTACGCGGCAGCATTCGTCCTCCTGACCCGATCCCCAGCCTGAAGCCGGTTCTGAGCCATAACGGCAACGGCAACGGCCGCGCTCCCGGCTCGCTCCTGGAGGGGGCCAGCGAGGAGACAGGCGAGCGGCCGCCGCGGGTTCTCGTCCTTACCGCCGACATCGGCGAGGGCCACGACCTTCCCGCCCGGATGATCAAGGACGACGTCGAACGGGAGATCCCCGGCGCCACGGTCGACATAGTCGACGGCCTGCAGGCAATGGGCCGGATCTCCTCCTCCGTTGCCCGCGACGGATCCCGTTTCACCTTCCGCTGGATGCCCTGGCTGTTCGACCTCCAGTACTGGCTGATCACCAAGTTCGCGCCGACGCGCTGGCTGATGCACCACCTCAGCTATCTGCTCGGCGCCCGCGGCCTGATGCGCGTCGTAGAACAGCACCAGCCCGACGTCGTCGTCTCCACCTATCCCGGTGTGACGGCGGTGCTCGGAATGCTGCGCGAGAACAGGCGCCTGCTGGTGCCGGTGCAGTCGGCGATCACCGACCTCGCCGGACTGCGCTACTGGGCGCACCCCGGGGTCGATCTGCACTTCGTCACCCACCCCGAGTCGATCGAGGAGGTCGAGCGGCTGGTCGGGCCCGGCAGCGTCGAGTGGATGCGGCCGCCGATCGCCCGCGACTTCCTGATGCCGCGTACGCGTGCCGCCGCGCGCGACGCGCTGGACGTGCCGGCCCATGCCCGCATGGTGCTCGTCTCCGGCGGTGGCTGGGGGATCGGCGATCTCGAAGGTGCGATCGACGCCGCGCTCTCCGACGAGGACACGCTGGTCGTCTGCATCGCCGGTCGCAACGAGGCGGCGCGCGAGAAGCTCGAGCAGCACTATGCCGACACCGAGCGGGTCCGGGTGATCGGCTTCACCGAGCAGATGAGCGACTGGATGGCGGCCGCCGACGCGATGGTCCACTCGACCGCCGGCCTGACCGTGCTCGAGGCGCACATCCGCGGCTGTCCGGTCGTTTCCTACGGCTTCTCGGCCGGTCACCTGCGGGCGAACAACGCCGCTTTCGAGCGCTTCGGCCTGGCCGAGGTGGCGCGCTCCGAGCACGAGCTCACCTCGACGCTGCGGCACCTGACGCGGGAACGCCGCTCGCCCGACTCGAGCTTCGCCTCGCTGCCGTCGATCGCTTCGCGCGTGCTCACCGCCCGCCCGCGGGTCAAGCCGCAGCCGGTCTGGCGATTGCGGATGGAGCGCACGGCGACCGCGGTCAGCCTCGTCCTCGTCGCCGTGGTCATGTTCCTGGCGGCGATCCATCGTGAGACCCCTTACCGGGTGATTGCCAAGCCGCTGGAGAGCCGCATCCACCTCGGCAAGGACGAAGACGCCGTCGCGGCGCCCGCCGTGCAGACGGCCGAGCCCGCCGCCAAGCGCGGCACGACGGCGACCGAAGGGCCTTGATCGGCAAGTTGGCGGCGGCCGGCGCGGGCGCCGGGGCGGTTGCCCACTGCCTGCCGGCTCTGGCCCCGCTTGTGACCGATCTGGGGTCGAGCCTGGGGATCGTCCGGCGCCAGGAGGGGGTCGAAGGCGTCGCGCTCACCTTCGACGACGGTCCGCACCCGCAGGGGACGCCGATTGTGTTGGAGGTCCTGCGCGAAGCAGGGGCGAGGGCGACGTTCTTCCTCGCCGGCGAGCAGGTCGAGCGCCGCCCGGCGCTCGCGGCCGAGATAGTCGCCGCCGGCCACCGGGTCGAGCTGCATTGTCACCGTCATCGCAACGCGCTGCGACTGAGCGGAAGGCAGTTCCTCGACGACGCCGAGCGCGGCCGCGCGGCGATCGAGGAGGCAAGCGGGCAAGAGGTCGCCGACCACCGGCCCCCCTACGGGATCTACAGCGCAACCGCGCTGCGGGCGTGTCGGCGGCGCGGCTGGCGGCCGGTGCTCTGGTCGCAGTGGGGGAGGGACTGGCGCGGTCGGGCCACGGCACGATCAATCGCACGCCTCGCGACCGGTTCGGCCCGCGACGGGGACATCGTTCTCCTACACGACGCCGACTACTACAGCGCCCCCGGTTCCTGGGCGCGCACGGTGGCGGCCCTGCCGATCATCCTCGAGGAGCTCGACAGCTGCGGGCTGAAGACGGCCTCGCTGCGCCGCTGAGACGGCGGTGCGAGGGTCCACTGCTCGCAACCGGCGAAGGCTTCGTCCAACCGCCTCGCCATCGTGCTTCTCCTCGTCGGTCGATCCTGGTCGAAGATTTCCTTGGGCATGGCTCTCCGTCCTGTAGGGAACGTTGAGGAAGTCTCTCCCCTCCGTCAGACGAAAAAACCGCACTTAGCGGAAAACTGCCCAAAGCCGCAGCGATCGCCTGGTTCTTTTTCACGCAAAACCGGAAAAGGAACCACGCGGCTATGGCGACCCCACGAAGGTGGCGATCTCGTCGGCCAACCGCTGCGGCTGGTCGAGTGGGACGAAGGTGCTCGAATCCGGGATCTCCACCAGGCGTGCGTTCGGGGTCTCCGCCGCCAGTCGCTTTGCCGAGGAGATCGAGAAGAGGCGATCTTCGGGGGCCCAGGCGAGCAGGACCGGCAGCTCGGAGCTGCGCAGCTTCTCCGCTGCCTCCAGCGTGTAGCGCTTGTTCATCCCGACGGTCACCTTCTTGGCGTCATGGCGCACGCCCGCGTCTTTCATCACCGGGTCCATCCAGGAGGCGACCAGCTCGGGCGGGATCCCCTTCTTCGAGAAGGGCTTGAACGCCGCCCGGGCCAGGGCGCCGATCCGGAACGGAGCAGCCAGCACCGTCATCCCTCCGGGGAGCTTGGCGATCGCCGGCATCGCCTTGAAGATTCCCGGCGGGAAATTCTCGTAGAGGTCGCAGTTGGTGAGGACGAGGCGGCCGATCCGCTCCGGGTGGCGGGTGACCAGGACCTGCGACATCGCGCCACCGGAATCGTTGCCGACGATCGTCACGTCGTTCAGGTCGAGCGCCTCGAGGAAGGCCGCGATCGTCGCTGCGATCCCATAGGGGGAGAGGTCGGCGTCGGGCTTCATCGCCACCTGCTGGGCGGCGATCGGCCAATCGGGGGCGAGGCAGCGGCAGCGGTCGGAGAGGTTGTCGACGACGCCGTCCCAGAGCCGACCGTCGACCAGGTAGCCGTGGACGAAGACGACCGGCTTGCCTGCGCCGGCCTCGCGGTAGCGGATCCTGCCGGCGGGCAGATCGATCTCGCGGCGCTGCTCTGACTGGCTCATTGCGTCCTCCTCGAAAGGGTTGTTTTCAGCCGACGGAAGGGGTAAATTACATACAGACAGTATGAATGTCAAACGAACCCAGGCTGAGCGCTCCGAGGCGACCCGCGACGCGCTGATCGAGGCGGCGCGGGCGCTCTTCGCCGAGCGCGGCTACGCCGAGGTCGGCACCGAAGCGATCGTGCGGGCCGCCGGCGTCACCCGCGGGGCGCTCTACCACCACTTCGAGGGCAAGCGCGAGCTCTTCGAGGCGGTCTACGAACGGGTCGAGGTCGAGCTGGCGCAACGGATCGCAACCGGTGCGCTGGAAGCCGGCGCGGCGGAGCCGCTGGCGGCGATGCGGGCCGGCGCCGAGATGTTCCTGCAGGCCAGCACCGAGCCCGAGGCGCAGCGGATCGTCCTGCTCGACGGGCCATCGGTGCTGGGCTGGGATCGCTGGCGCGAGATCGCCGCCGAGCACGGTCTCGGCCTGATCGAAGCGACGCTGCAGGCGGCGATCGACGCCGGCGCGATTCCCTTGCAGCCGGTTCGCCCGCTCGCCCATGTCTTGATGGGCGCCCTCGACGAGGCGGCGATGCTGGTCGCCCGGGCCGAGGATCCGGAGGCGATGCGGGCCGAGGTCGGCCGCACGCTCGACTCGTTGCTGGCAGGGCTCAGCTCTGCGTAGTGGATCCCGGCAGCGTCGAGCCCTCGCTGCGCTCGCGCATTCGGGGCGAGGTCGTGACGGTGGGTTCGATCAGCTCGTCGTGGGCGAGGCGGCGCGACTCCTTCTGCGCGTACATGCGCACGTCGGCCAGCTGCAGCGCCGCCGAGGGCTCGCTCTCCTCGGTCGGGATCTCGACCGTGCCGCAGGCCGAGCTCACCTCGAAGCCGGGCCCGGTTGCGTTCAGCGCCATCGTCGCCGTCCGGGCGACGGAATCGAAGCGCTGCCGCGGGCAGCTGAGCAGGACGCAGAACTCGTCGCCGCCGATCCGGTAGGCGACCCCGTCCTCACCGACGGCGTCGCGCAGGGTGCCGCCGAGCTTGGCCAGCAGCGCGTCGCCGGCCGGGTGGCCGAAGGTGTCGTTGTAGTGCTTGAAGCCGTTCAGGTCGAAGAGCAGCAGCATCACCGGATGCTCCTCGTCCGCCTGTGAGGCCCAGTGCGGCAGGTCGACCTGCATCCGGCCCTGGTTGGCGAGGCCGGTGAGCGGGTCGGTCCGCACCTGCTCCAGCAGTGCCTTGTTCTCGCGGTCGCTCATCGCCAGCCGCAGGATCACCGCGGTCATCGTCGCCGCCCATAGGACCGTCGAGAGACCGCTGGTCGCGCTGTAGAGCTGCATCGCGAAGAGGCCGATCATCACGCCGGCGAAGAGGGCGGGGACGACGATCTCACGCCGCCCGTCTCCCTCTCCGGGGGAGGTGATCTCGGCTGCCGCGGCGGGCTGCCAGACCGCCGCGCCGAGGCATACGGCGGCGATCAGGTAGATCGGGTCGATCCAGCCGCCTTCCGGCAGTGCTTCTCCGGTCGATTGAAGGGTGAAGGCGATGTCGGCGATGACCAGCGCCGAGAGGCCGGCGAGCAGCAGGGACCAGGTGCGGCCGGGCCGCCAGCCGGTCAGCGCGACCACGCCTACGACCATCGCCACCATCACGATGTCGCCCAACGGATAGGCGAGGGTCGTCGCGATCTGAAGCGGAGTCCCTTCGGTCTTGCCGGCGACGAAGTCGAAGACGAAGGCGGCCCCTAGCGCCGCGGTGCCGAGCGCGGCGATCGCGCCGTCCATCCACAGCCGCCAGTTGATCTCGTGGGTCCGGGCGCGGACCAGCAGCGCCAGCCCGGCGTAGGCGAGCGGGTAGAAGAGGAGGTAGCCGACGTCGGCCGGCGAGGGGTAGGGGGCATCGGGATTGCCTTCGATGAAGGCAGCCCAGTAGACCTCGGCGGCACCCCAGACGAGGATCGCGAGGCCGAGCAGGATCCAGGCCCGCCGCTCGGGCCCGAAGGCCGGTGCCCTGACCAGGCAGGCGACACCGGCCCCCAGCACCACCGCGTCGTAGATGACGCTGCCGATCGCAAAGTTGAAGCTGTCGCCGATGCCGAGCCAGGAGTGCAGGGCGACGAGAAGCGTCCCACCCAGCAGCAGGAACGCCAGGGCGCGGCGCAGGGTGCGGGCAAGTCCGCTGTCATTGACCGCCATGCCGCTCGTCGTCATGCTCAGCTATCGGCAGGACGGCGACGTTTCCTGACCCCTGCACAGGCGTGCTTGCCCACTTCTCTAGACTGGGGAGACGATGAAGGCAGGAATTCACCCCGAGTACACCCTCGCCAACGTGCATTGCTCGTGCGGCAACCAGTTCTATACCCGCGCCACGGTGGAGGATCTGCACGTCGAGCTCTGCTCGGAGTGCCACCCCTTCTACACCGGCAAGCAGAAGCTCGTCGACACCGGCGGGCGGGTCGAGCGGTTCCAGCGACGCGCGGCGAAGCACGCCAAGGCCGGGAAGTAAGCCATGAGCCCAGAGGTGGGCTCCTCTCAGGCTGAAGCCGTCTCCTCGAACGGGGCAGACCCGCTTCGTATGCCCGATGGCGCCCTGGTCGCCAAGCGCGACGCCCCGGTCGGCGGTCAGGCGGTGCTGGAGGGCGTGATGATGCGCGGCGTCTCGACCTGGGCGGTCGCGGTGCGCAATCCCGAAGGCCAGGTCGAGCTCAGCTCCGAATCGCTTGTTCCGTGGGCCAAGCGCCACCGCCTCTGGCGGGTGCCGGTGATCCGCGGCGTCGTCGCCCTCGGCGAGTCGCTGAAGATCGGCTTCCGCGCCCTGGCGATCTCCGCCAACGCCCAGATGGAGGAGGACGAAGAGGGCGAGAAGGAGGAGATTGGCGGCTGGGTCTGGGGGCTGACGATCGTCCTCTCGCTGGCGCTCTCGATCGGCCTCTTCTTCGTCGTGCCCGTCGGTCTGACCAGCCTGATCAAGGACCAGCTCGGCTCGCCCTTCCTCTTCTGGCTGATCGAGGGGCTGCTGCGGACGGGGATCTTCATCGGCTACATCGCCGCAATCAGCCGTCTGCCCGACCTGCGCCGGGTCTTCGAGTATCACGGCGCCGAGCACAAGACGATCTCCTGCTATGAGGCCGAAGACGAGCTGGTTCCGGCGCGGGCCAAGCTCTACTCGCGCCTGCATCCACGCTGCGGCACCAGCTTCCTCCTGATCGTGATGGTGCTGGCGATCTTCGTCTTCGCCCCGATCGGGCTACCCGCTTGGTACTGGCTGGTGGCCTCGCGCATTCTCGGCATCCCGCTGATCGCCGGCCTCTCATACGAGGTGATCAAATGGGCTGGTAAAAACCGGCGCAAGCGTTGGGTGCGGGCGGTTATGTGGCCCGGTCTGATGCTGCAGAACCTGACCACGCGCGAGCCCGACGAAGAGCAGCTCGCGGTGGCTATCGCGGCGTTGGAGAAGGTGTTGGCTGAGGAGACTCCGCTGGCGGACGGCGAGTCGCCCATAGAGATCGTTGCTTAGGCCTCCTGACGCCACCCGCGCGAGGGGCGCTTATCGTTAGCTGGATGATCGAGTCGCTGGTTGAGCAGATCGAGGCGCGGTTCTCCGAGTTGGAGGAGCTGATGTCCGATCCTGCCGTCATTTCGGATCGGCAGCGTTATGCGGATGTGGGGCGGGAGTATCGGGAGCTGCAGCCGGCTCGGGTGCTGGCGGGGGAGTGGCGAACCCTTAAGGACGATCTGGAGGGGGCTCGGGAGTTGTTAGAGGAGGGTGAGGACGCTGAGCTGCGCAAGGTGGTCGACGAGGCGCCGGGGCGGCTGGAGGAGCTCGAAGAGGAGATCCGGCTGGCTATGGTCGAACGCGACCCCAACGATGCGAAGAACGTGCTGGTCGAGATTCGCGCCGGGACGGGAGGCGACGAGGCCGCGCTGTTCGCCGGCGACCTCTACAAGATGCTGACCCGCTACGCGGAGGAGCGCGGCTTCGCCACCGAGGTGCTCTCGCAGTCAGCCGCCGAGGTGGGGGGCTTCAAGGAGGTGACCTTCGCCGTCAAGGGCGAGGGCGCCTACTCGATCTTCAAGTTCGAGGGTGGGACCCATCGGGTCCAGCGGGTGCCGGAGACCGAGTCCCAGGGTCGCATCCACACCTCGACCGCGACCGTCGCGGTGCTGCCGGAGGCCGAGGAGGTCGAGGTCGAGGTCGACCAGAACGATCTGCAGATCGACGTCTATCGCTCATCGGGGCCGGGCGGGCAGTCGGTCAACACGACCGACTCTGCCGTGCGGATTACCCACAAACCGAGCGGCATCGTCGTCTCGATGCAGGACGAGAAGTCGCAGCTGCAAAACCGCGAGAAGGCGATGCGGGTGCTGCGGGCGCGCCTCTACGAGCGCGAGCTCGCCGAGCAGCAGGCCAAGGTGGCGGCCGAGCGCAGGGCGCAGGTCGGCAGCGGCGAGCGCTCGGAGAAGGTTCGCACCTACAACTTCCCCCAGGGTCGCGTCACCGACCACCGGATCAAGCTGACCTCGCACAACATCGAGGGGGTTTTGGCCGGACAGCTCGGCGATTTCACGGACGCGCTGGCGGCTGAGGAGAAGCGGCAGAGGTTGGAGGTCGCAGCGGCTTGAGAGCCTATCCCGGCAGGGCTTCCACTTAACTTTTTTTGAAGGCAGTGGGTTGCCGTCCGAGAATGTCTCCGCAAAAAAAGTACAAGACGTTCCAGCCCTACCGGGATAGGCTCTTGGCATGACCGCTGCCGCGACCACCGGCAGCGTCCGCGAGGCGCTCGGCGGTGCGGTCGACGCTCTCGCTGCGGCCGGGGTCAAAACACCGCGGCTGGACGCGGAACTGCTGCTCGCCGAGGCGACGGGGTGGGAGCGGGCGCGGCTAGCGGCGGAGCCGGAGGCCGGGGTACCGGCCGATGCGGGCAGGAGATTCGGTGAGATGGTGCGGCGGCGGCTGCGGCGCGAGCCGGTCGCCTACATCCTCGGCTGCAAGGGGTTCCGCCATATCGAGCTGGAGGTCGATCGGCGGGTGCTGATCCCACGCCCAGAGACCGAGCTGCTGGTCGAGCTGGTGCTGGACCTGCAGCCGCGATGCGTGCTCGACCTGGGAACCGGCTCGGGCGCAATCGCCCTGGCGATCGCCGACGAGGTGCCCGCCTGCGAGCTGATCGCCACCGACACTTCGGCCGCGGCGCTCGCCGTCGCGCGGGCGAACGCAGAGCGGCTTGGCTTCGCCGATCGGATCGAGTTCGTCGAGGCGATGCTGCCGCCGGACGTCGATGGCCTCGAACTGATCGTCGCCAATCTGCCCTACGTCGCCGAGTCGGAGTGGGAGGGGCTTGAGCCCGAGGTGACCCGGTGGGAGCCGCGCGAGGCGCTGCTTGCCGGGGTCGACGGACTCGACGTGCTGCGCACCGCGATCCCGGCCGCCGCGGCCGCCGCACCGTCGCTGGCGCTCGAGGTCGGCGCGGGACAGGCGCCGGCCGTCAGCGAGCTGCTCTTCGAGGCGGGCTTCGCGAAGGTCGAGACCCGCCCCGACCTGGCCGGCATCCCGCGGATCGTCTGGGGGCGACGGTGAGCCGGGGCGACTTCCTAGACCTAAGGGCAAGAAAGTCGCCCCGGAGGCGGTCGTGACCGCAACCGTCTCGCTAGAGCGTGACGGATCGGAGGCCGCGCGTGCCGCCCTGGAGCGGACGATCGCCGGCGGAGGAGTCGCGGTTTTCCCGGCCGACGGGCTCTACGGCCTTGCCTGCGACCCGCTCGATCCGGCGGCGATCGAGCGCATCCACCGGATCAAGGGCCGCGACGACGGCAAGCCCTCGGCGGTCATGTACTTCTCGCCGCCGGCGATGCGCGAGCTGGTCGAGAGCCTCGGTCCCCGCACTCGCGACGCCGTCGGCGCCCTGCTGCCCGGCCCGGTGACTCTGGTCGTCGCCAACCCGCAGGGCCGCTACCCGCTTGCCTGCCGCGAGGATCGCGCCCCGCTCGGTGTCCGACTGATCGGCGGCCCGCTCGCCGGCGCGATGTGCCCGATCTTTCAGACCTCAGCCAACATCAGCGGCGAGCCGGCGCCGGCAAGCTTCGAAGACGTGCCGGCCGGAATCCTCGCCGCGGTCGACCTGGCGATCGACGGCGGCGAGCTCACCGGCCTGCCCTCGACCGTCGTCGACCTGACCCGCTTCGACGAGAGCGGCGAGTGGACCGTGTTGCGCGAGGGCGGCCTTTCGAGCGGGGACCTAGCAGCCCGGCTCGCCGCGGTAGGGGAGGCGGACCAGCCGCCGGGATGAGTTGTCGCGCTCGTTCGACTCGAACAGCAGGTGCTCGGGGTCGACAGTCATCGTGAAGGCGAAGCAGCCACGTAGGCCGCTGACGTCGATCCACTGCTTGTCGTAGTCGGCGGGGTAGATGTCCGACCAGCCGACCGAGGTGCCGAGCGTCACCGCCCTGGTGTAGGGGTTCTGGTCGCAGCCGGGGTAGTGGCGGCTACCGGGCGAGCGCTTACCAGGGCGGGTGCGCTCGAGGTCGCGCAGGCAGTAGTTGAGCTTCGGGCCGGTGCGGACGACGGGTCCGACGTTGCCTTGCGGGCCGACCGGGCGCAGCTCGAAGCGGGCGAGTTGGTGGACCTTCCAGTAGGAGCCGCCGAAGTAGCTGCCGACATCGGTGAAGTGCAACGTCGCGTCGGTGCGCAGGACGAGTCGGCCGCCGCCCTTGCGGTGGATGCGCTGGTTGACCCGCATCCTGTGCCAGCCGTCGCGGTGGCCGCGCAGCTCGATCGGTCCCTTGCCGCGGCTCTTGACGTCGCTCGTCGCCCGCAGCAGCAGCCTGCCGCCGTGGCTGTCCTCGTAGATTTCCGCCGGCTTGCCGATGCGCAGATCGGGGCAGAGCAGGTGGCGCGCTTCGGGCCCTTCGCAGGGGTTGGCGACATCCGCCGACGCGATTGGCGCCCCGAGGGTCAAGAGCAGAGTGGCGATCGCGAGCGGCGTGCGGGCTTTCACGCGGCGGAGGCTATCCAGGGGAACGCGCCTCGAGCACGGAAGCGCGTAAGGTCGCGCGCTGTGCGCATCGCATCGGTATGGGGCCAGCTGTCGGAGTCGCATCGGCGTTGGATCGTTCTCAGGGCGCTTCTCGCCGCGGCGGCGATCAACGTGGTCATCAACGCGGCGATGGCCTGGCTCAGCGTCCACGGCCAGGACGGGGTGCCGCTGTGGGGGGCTCCGATGGCGGAAACCACCATCATCTGGAATGTTGTCAGCACGCTGTTCCTGCTGCCGCTGATCACCTGCGTGCTGGTCACAAGGGTGGTGCGGCAGGAAGTCAGGCAGGGCTCGCTGACTTCGCTGAGCCGACTCCGCTCCGCCCATGGCTGGCTCGCGGCCCTGCCGTCGACACCATGGCGACGGGGGGTCGCCTTCGGCGCGATCGCCGTGGTCGTGCTGGCACCGCCCCTGACCCTGGCACTCGCCGCCTCGGGCTTTCCGGAACTCACCGGGGGACAGTTCATCGCCTGTCAGGCCGCCTTCACCGCCGTTCTAGGCGCGATCGTCACCCCGGTGATAGCTCTATACGCGATGGTCGATCCTCCCACCGGCCCGGTGGCCGATCTGCCGTCGTAGGGAGGTGGCTATCCCGACCCGTTGGTATCGTCGCCAGACGTGAGCGAGCTACCCGAAAACCTCCAGGCGGCGCCCCTTTCCGAGGTCGATCCGGAGATCGCGGCCGTGCTCGATGCCGAGCTGCGACGCCAGCAGGGGACGCTGGAGATGATCGCCTCGGAGAACTTCGTGCCGCAGGCGGTGCTGGAAGCGGTCGGCTCGGTGCTGACCAACAAGTACGCCGAGGGCTACCCCGGCAAGCGCTACTACGGCGGCTGCGAGGAGGTCGACGTCGCCGAGCAGCTGGCGATCGACCGGGCCAAGGAGCTGTTCGGCGCCGAGCACGCCAACGTCCAGCCACACGCCGGCGCCCAGGCCAACAACGCCGCCTACATGGCGCTGATCGAGCCGGGCGACACGATCATGGGATTGGCACTGGATCACGGCGGCCACCTCACCCACGGGATGAAGCTCAACGTCTCCGGCAAGCTCTATGAGATCGTCGCCTACCACGTCAGCCGCGAGGATCTGCGGGTCGACATGGAGGAGGTCGAGCGGCTTGCCGGCGAACACAAGCCGAAGCTGATCGTCGCCGGTTGGTCGGCCTATCCGCGGCAGCTCGATTTCGCCGCTTTCCGCGCGATCGCCGACTCGGTCGGCGCCAAGCTGATGGTCGACATGGCGCACTTTGCCGGCCTCGTCGCCGCCGGCGAGCACCCCAACCCGGTGCCGTACGCCGACGTCGTCACGACGACGATCCACAAGACCCTCTGCGGCCCGCGCAGCGGCATGATCCTCGCCCGCGAGGAGCACGCCAAGGCGATCGACAAAGCGATCTTCCCCGGCCAGCAGGGGGGGCCGTTGATGCACACGATCGCCGCCAAGGCCGTCGCCATGCGGATCGCCGCGAGCGAGCCGTTCCGCGCCCGTCAACGGCAGACGATCGCCAATGCGCAGGCGTTCGCCGCCGGCCTCGAAGCCAACGGCGTGCCAGTGCTCACCGGCGGCACCGACGTCCATCTCGTCCTCGTCGACCTCACTCCCAGCGGCCTCGACGGCAAGACCGCCGAGGCGCGGCTGGAGCAGGTCGGGATCACCGTCAACCGCAACGCGATCCCCTTCGACGAGCGGCCGCCGATGAACCCGTCGGGGCTGCGCATCGGGACGCCGGCGCTGACGACGCGGGGCCTGGTCGAGGACGACCTGCGCGAGGTGGCGAAAGTGATCGTCGCGGCTCTGGGCGAGGACTTCGATTCCGAGAAGGACTCCCTGCTGGAGCGC
>DASUZP010000071.1:0-4227 GCA_036376775.1 Solirubrobacterales bacterium
CGGCCGCATCCTGCTCGACGACGTCGACATCACCCAGATCGAGCCGACCCTGCTGCGGCGCCGGGTGACGATGGTCTTCCAGCAGCCCAACCCGTTCCCGATGAGCGTCTTCGACAACATCGCCTACGTCCTGCGCGAGCAAGGGTCGCGGCGGCAGCGCAAGAAGACGCTCGAGCCCAAGGTCCACAGTGCGCTTGACCGGGCCGGCCTTTTCGAGGAGGTCAAGGACAACCTCGACCATCCTGCGCTGAAGCTCTCCGGCGGCCAGCAGCAGCGCCTCTGCATCGCCCGCGCGCTGGCGGCCGAGCCTGAGGTGCTGTTGCTCGACGAGCCCTGCTCGGCGCTCGACCCGCAGTCGACCCAGGTGATCGAGGACCTGATCGTGAAACTGCGCGACGACGTCGCCGTCGTGATCGTCACCCACAACCTGCAGCAGGCTTACCGGATCGCCGACCACGTCGCCTTCATGTACCTGGGCGAGCTGGTCGAGTACAACAGCGCGACGGCGCTCTTCGGCTCGCCTCGCGAGCAGCGGACGCAGGAGTACGTGAGTGGTGCGTTCGGCTAGCCGTCACTTGTCGTGTCTGGGAGTGCTCGCCGTCTGCGGGCTGCTGTTGGCCGGCGTGTTCGCGGGTTGCTCGACCACGCAGGAAAAGGCAGCCCGCCAGCAGGCGCAGTCCAAGCGCATTCTCGAAGCCCGCGAGCAGCGGCAGAAACAGAAGTCGGACGACCACGGAGGCCGCAAACGATGAACAGTCCCACTCAATACGAGCCCTGCGAGGAATGCGGCGCGCCGCTCGACCCGCTGCAGCGCTACTGCGTCGAATGCGCGGCGCGGCGCGGCAACGGTGCCAACCCCTCGTCCAAGTACTTCGCCGCGATGAGCAAACGCGCCCGGCGTCCGATGGCACGACCCGCGGCCAAATCCGCGCCCGGCAGCCGCGCGGCTGCGGTCGGCTTCTTCGCCCTGCTGCCGATCGCGGTGGCGATCGGCGTGGTCGTCGGCCGCAGTGGCTCCGACGGTGGCGAAAACGAGGCACTGCTCGAAGCGCTGCGCAACCAGAACGCCGCCGTCGCCTCTACTCCCGCCGCCGGCGCCGCGACGACGGCGGCCGGCACGAAGAAGGGCAAAGCCAAGCAGGGCGACAAGGCCGCGACCAAAGGGGACGGCAAGGTGGTCGCCAAGACCAGCAACGGCACCGTCCATCAGGTGACCGGCTTCAAACCGAGCGCGCAGAAGACCGCAGAAGACACCAAGCTGGTCGAAGGCAACGTCGAGCAGACCGGCTCGACCTACATCAAGGCACAGCAGAACCTGCCCGACGTGATCGTCGTCGGCGGAGACCCGGACTCTGCACCTGCAGCCCCGACCGCGGGGAACCAGCCGTGAGCGTGAAGCCCGAGGAGCGCACCGCTGAGGTGAACCCCGATCTGGTCGCCCAGCGCGATCGGCTGCTGGAGAAGTTCACGATCATGCAGGCCGACCTCGGCGGCGCCTTCTACGAGATGGCGATTCGCGACCACGTGCGGATGGACGTGCTGACGCGCAAGGCAGCCGAGCTGCAGCGGGTCGACGCCGAGTTGCTGGCGGCCGAGCGGATGCTGGAGCTGCTCGAATGAAGGGTCTGCGCGGACACCTCGACCGTGCTGTCGCCGCCGCCGCGACGCTGACCGGCAAGCGCTTCGGCCTGTTGGTCGCCTCCTCGGTGGTCGCGACCTCGGCGATCGTCGCCAGCGCGATGACGGGGACCGGCAACAGCGGCGCCCTGGCCGCGTTGCTCGGCCACAGCCTCGCCAATCGCAGCGCGCCGGTGGCCGTCAGCGCACCGGTGGAAAGCTCTTCGCCCTTGGGGTCCGGGGTCGGCAGTGGGCCGGTGCCGGCGGAAGCCGGCTCGGCACCGCCGAGCAGCGCACCCCTCACCACGCCTGCCCCCGCTTCTCCTCCTCCGGAAAGCGTGCCGAGCAGCGAACCCCCATCCGCGGCCCCGGCGCTGCCGGAAGCCGGCCGGATCAAGCACGTCTTCGTCATCTCACTCACCAGCCCCGGCTATGAGGCGGCCTTCGGCGAAACGTCGCAGATGCCATATCTGGCGACGCAGCTGCGGCCCAAGGGCGAGCTGCTGAGCGGCTACACGCTGCTCGACGCTGCCGCCCTGCCCAACGGCATCGCGGCGGTCAGCGGCCAGCCGCCGAACGCCTCGACCCAGGCCGACTGCTCGACCTACACGGAATTCCCGCCCAGCGCCAAGGTCGACAGCGAAGGCGCCGTCTCCGGTGCCGGCTGTGTGTACCCGGTCGAAACGCTGACGATTGCCGATCAGCTCGCCGCCGGCCGTTTCAGCTGGCGCGCCTACGTGGAGGGGATGGTCGACGAGAGCGGCAAAGCGGCGAACTGCGTCCACCCCGACGCCGACGCCACCGACGTGCCTCCGGCCAGCGCCTATGCCGCCTCGCAGAACCCATTCGTCCACTTCCACTCGCTGCTCGATCTCGGCGATTGCGCAACCAATGACGTCCCGCTCGAACAGCTGCCGGCAGACCTGCACAAGGCCGACGGGACCGCGAACTACTCCTACGTCGCGCCGACCCCTTGCGATGCCGGCGCCGCCGGCCAGTGCCTGCCCGGAGCGGCCGAAGGCGCGGCTGCCGCCGACGCCTTCCTGGCGAAATGGGTCCCTGAGATCCTCGCGTCGCCGGCCTACAAGGAAGACGGCCTGCTGATCGTCGCCTTCGGCGCTGCCCCGGTCGCCTCCGATACTGCCCCAGTGCCGTCGCCCGCCGACGATCCTCTTCATGTGGGGGCCCTGCTCGTCTCGCGCTTTGCACCGCCGGGCTCCACCGACGCGACGACCCTAGATCCCTACTCGCTGCTGCGTACGACTGAGGACCTCTTCGGCCTCGCGCACCTCGGCCTCGCGGACGGGGCAAAAGTGCGGTCCCTGGCCCCTGCTCTGCTTGGGGAAACGAGTGGCGACTAGCGTGCCCGGGGACGTGCCGGTGATCAGAGGTCCGTATAGGTGCTTAATCACCGGCACGTCGGTGAGGGGCGGCTCAAGATGATCGGGCCCACGGTCCAGGTCACGGCGAAAGTCGACTACGCCGTCAGGGCGATGGTCGAGCTGGCCGCCGCGGACGGGGGACCGGTCAAGGGCGAAGCGATCGCGACGGCGCAGGGAGTGCCGTTCCGGTTCCTCGAGAACATCCTGCTGGAGCTGCGCCACGCGCGGCTCGTTCGCAGTCAGCGTGGATCGGAGGGTGGCTACCGCCTGGCGCGGCCGGCCGAGACGATCACGATCGCCGACGTGATCCGCACCGTCGACGGACCGATCGCGAGCATCCGCTCCGAGCGGCCGGACGAGCTCACCTACTCCGGCTCGGCGGCTTCATTGCAGGACGTCTGGGTCGCGCTCCGAGCCAGCATGCGCTCGGTGTTGGAGTCGGTGACCCTGGCCGATGTGGCCAGGGGCGAGATGCCCGCCGAGATCCAGCGCTTGACGCGGGAGCCCGAGGTCTGGGAGCCGCACTAGATGCTTGGTCGACGCCGCCTCAGGCCCTGAGGCGGAACGGCGGGTACTCGTCGGTGACCAGGGTGAAGGCGTAGCCGGCGACGCGGTTGTGCCAGCGGATCGTGCCCTCGACGAAGCTGAAGAGGCCGCGCGGGTAGCGGCCGGTGAAGAGGATCGCGAACCAGGCGAAGATCACGGCGAAGAAGACGCCGATGGAGAGGAAGAAGAGCACGAAGTAATGGGGGATGGCGAGCAGCCACTTGACCAATGGGAGTCCTCGCTCGAGGCGCTCGGCATCGGGGTAGGGGAAGTCCAGGTGGACCGCCTGCATCTCGTCGGTCGAGGGGTACTCGTCGTCCATCAGCGCCAGGTAGACGCCGATGCGGTTGCCGAAGCGGAGGAATTCGAGGTTCCAGTCATACCACCAGCGCGGGTACTTCTTCCTGAAGAGGAGCATCAGGACGATCGGCGCGAATATGAGAGTGCCGGTGGAGGCCGCCACCCCGTAGTCGTAGCTGCCGATGCTGCCACCCGGTAGCAGCGCGATGAGGATCGCGATCGGGATCACGGTGAAGATGCGGAAGAAGGTCGTCAGCCGGTTGAGCTGCCGCTCCGGGTAGTCAACCGAGAACGTGACCGGGTACTGGCTCGGGCTGGGTGCCACGGTGCTCGTCTCCATGCTTCTCCCCTTTCGCGAGTTGCATGAAGATCATCGCCTACC
>DASUZP010000072.1:0-28578 GCA_036376775.1 Solirubrobacterales bacterium
TCAGCCCGCCCTCGCGCGAGATGCCGACGCCGTACTCGATGTCGAACTCCGCCTGGCGGAAGGGCGAGGCGACCTTGTTCTTGACGACTTTGACCCGGACCCGGTTGCCAACCGCCTCGGTCCCTTCCTTGAGGGTCTCGATACGGCGGATGTCGAGTCGCTGCGAGGAGTAGAACTTCAGCGCCCGACCGCCCGGCTGAGTCTCCGGCGAGCCGAACTGGACGCCGACCTTTTCGCGGATCTGGTTGGTGAAGAGGCAGACGGTATTGGTCCGGTTGAGGTTGCCGGCAAGTTTGCGCATCGCCTGCGACATCAGCCGGGCCTGCAGGCCGACGGTCGTATCGCCGATCTGCCCGTCGAGCTCGGCTTTAGGCGTCAGCGCCGCGACCGAGTCGATCGCGACGACGTCGATCGCCGCGGAGGCGATCAGGCGATCGGCGATCTGCAGCGCCTGCTCGCCGTAATCGGGCTGAGAGACCAGCAGCTCGTCGGTGTCGACGCCGATCTTGCGCGCGTAGGAGGGGTCGATCGAGTGCTCGGTGTCGATGAAGGCGCAGATCCCGCCGCGACTCTGGGCTTCGGCGATGATGTGGTAGATCAGCGTCGTCTTGCCGGAGGACTCCGGGCCGAAGATCTCGACGATCCGCCCGCGCGGCACGCCGCCGATCCCCAGCGCCAAGTCGAGCGACAGCGCCCCGGTCGGGATCGCCGGGATCTTGATCGTCGCGTCGGCGCCGAGGCGCATCAGCGCGCCCTGGCCGAAATCCCGCTCGATCTGGGTCACAGCCGCCGCGAGCGCCGCGTCTTTGGCCTTGGCCTCCTTGGCCGAGGCGTCCTTCAGAGCCGCTTTCTTGTCTGCCATCTCTTTCACCTCACTGCCGCCCGTCTGCGGGCAGCTCGACTTGCGCCAGCGGGGTGTACTGCGCACCCTGCGGCTGGAGTTCAGAACGGTAGAGAGTCATCCGGCGGCAAACCGCGGGTTGCAGCAACCCTTGCGGCAGCGCCCCAGGGAGTTCCGAGACGAGGGCAGAGCGCTTCGAGCCGCGTTCCTCGCGCCGCACCCTGGCAACGGTCACGTGTGGCCAGAACGGGCGCTTCTCCGGCTCGTACAGCCGCGCCGTAACCAGCTTCTCCGCGAGCTCGGCCTGCAGGGCGATCGCGCCCGGCGACTCGGCCGGCAGGGCGAAAAGTCGCGGGCGGCCGCGCTCCGGGCGCGGCAGCGGATCGGCCAGCTCGATCGAGGGCGCGGAACCGCGACACGCCTCGACGATCTCCCCCAGGCGCGGGATCTCCTTCTCCGGCAGATAGCCGAGGAAGGCGAGGGTGATGTGGAGCGACTCGAGCCCGACCGGGCGCAGCGCCGGATCCGCTAGCGCCACCCGCGCCCAGGCCGCTATCCCGACCCGTACGCGCTCGGGCAGGTCGAGGGCGACGAACAACCTCGCCCGCGGGCTCTTCAGCCTCTCCTTCGCCATGTCGCCGACCCTAGGGGGTCGCGACGCGCGGGATGCGCGCCAAACGTAAAAAGTGTGTGCCGTCTCCCCTACAGAGGCGGCTCATCGCCGCCGAGAAGGGTCCGCAGGAGGTGCATCGCGACCAGGGCCGAGCGTTCGCGGATGTCCTCACGGCCGCCGGGGATGACCGGGCTGCGGGCGATCGCAGCGCCCTCGGCGAGGCGGGCGTCGAAGCAGACATAGCCGACCGGCTTCTCCTCGCTGCCCCCATCGGGGCCGGCGATGCCGGTGATCGAGACCGCGACGTCGGCCCCGAAGCGCTCCAGCGCCCCGCCCGACATCGCCTCCGCCACCTCGGGCGAGACCGCCCCGTGGGCCTCGATCAGCCCCGGATCGACCCCGATCAGATCCGCCTTCGCCTCGTTCGAGTAGGCGACCACCCCGCCGGCGAAGTAGGCGGATGCGCCGGGAAGGTTGGTGATACGCGCGGCCAGGAGCCCCCCCGAGCAGGACTCGGCGAGGGCCAGCCGCCGTCCCTGCAGGAGTCGTGCGAGC
This sequence comes from Solirubrobacterales bacterium, assembly GCA_036376775.1. Taxonomy (GTDB): domain Bacteria; phylum Actinomycetota; class Thermoleophilia; order Solirubrobacterales; family 70-9; genus VRUE01. The sequence continues at coordinate 2,010 of DASUZP010000072.1, forward strand.
TGCGAGTCGATCGTCTCGCCGTCGAGGCTGAACAGGTGGCGACGGTGGCGATCGACCAGCCCGGCGCGCACCGCGTCTGCGACCGCGGCGGCATCGGCCCGGTAGCGCACGTCGATCTCGATCTCTCCCCGCCGTAGGCAGGTCGTGATCTCGACCGTGTCCAGCTCGACCCCGCCGGCCTCGATCTCGCGCAGGCTCTTGGCGATCTCCGACTCGGGAATGCCAAACATCCGCAGCGTGTAGGTCAGCAACGGCGTGGAGCGTGCAAGCACCGCCTGTACCGGAGGCGACTCGATCGCCCGCGGCCACATCGGCTGCAGCTCGCGCGGCGGCCCCGGCAAGACGATCGTCACCTGCCCCTCGCTGGGCACGACCAGACCGGGCGCGGTGCCGACCGGATCCAGGGGCAGCGAGCCCTCGGGGATCATCGCCTGCTTGCGATTCGCCTCTCGTACCGCCTCTTCGTCGAAGTTGAAGCGCCGGGCGAAGCCGCGCAGGATCGCGGCGATCTTCTCCTCCATCTCCTCGTCGAGGACAAGCCCCACACCGGCAAAACGGGCGACTATCTCGGCCGTGAGGTCGTCCGCGGTGGGCCCGAGCCCGCCCGAGGTGACGATCAGGTCCATCCGCTCGGCGGCCATGAAGCGCATGGCCGACTCGAGGTCCTCCGGACGGTCGCCGACGACCATGATGTGGGCGACGTCGACCCCGAGCTCCGCCAGCTGTTCGGAGATCCAGGGTCCGTTGCGATCGGCGATCCGCCCGGTCAGAACCTCGGTGCCGGTGACGACGATCCCTGCGCGAACTGCAGCTCCGCTCATTCGCAGGAAGGCCTTTCGCCTTCTTCCAGCGCAACCAGCTTGCCGCTCTTGTCGATCGAGTAGCCCACGGGGCTGGAGCTTTCCGGAATCTCGGCCTGCTTGTCGTCGACGAACATCGTCACCGAGCCGTTGCCCAGGGCGATTTCAAAGCCCTTGGAGCGAAACGGGCCGGCTTCTTCCCCGGGTTCGAGGATCTGGCCATCGACCAGCGGCTTTTCGGCGGCATCCAGCACACACACCCACACTTCCGCCGTCGCCGCCAGGCGCATCGCGACGCCGGGCTGGGCGGCCGTCGCCTTTTCCCCGCTCTTCCTCTTGCTCTGCGTCTGCCCGTCCCTCCCCGCCGACCGGTCGGACGAGAGCGAGCCACCGCCACCGCCGGCCAGCCCGATGCCGATCAAGGCGGCGACGAAGAGGAGGCAGACAGCCGCTATGAGCACGGGACCGGAGACCCGGGACCGGCTCCTGCCACGAGTGCCCATCGGCACCGGCTCGACCCGCTTCGGAACCCGCTCGCCGCCCTGGGGGGCGGTGCTGCGGCGGTACTCGTCGGCCAGACGCTCGCCGTCGAGCCCGAGGTAGAAGGCGTAGGTGCGGATGAAGCCCCGCGTGTAGGCGCCGCCGGGAAGCGCGTCCCACTCCTCGTTCTCGATCGCCTGCAGGTAGCGGACGCGGATCTTGATCTCCGCCTCCACCGCGGAAAGGTCGACCTTGCGGCGATTTCGCGCTTCGCGCAGGGTGGGTCCGATACCGGTGTCCACCCCGACATTGTCTCTACTGCAGCGCTTCGACGCGAAAAGATCGCTGTCAACCCACGTCGTCGGAGTCGACCGCGACCGGCTCGACATCCTGTCCGCCGGCCAGGACACGCGCCAGATCGGCCTCGCCGATCAGCACCTGCCGCGGTTTGGAGCCCTCGTAACCGGAGATCACGCCGCGGCGCTCGAGCATGTCGATCAGGCGCCCCGCGCGCGTGTAGCCGACCCGCAGGCGGCGCTGGATCATCGAAACGGAGGCCGTTTCGGTCTGCACGACGGTGCGGATCGCGTCGTCGAGCAGATCGTCGCTGTCGGGGTCGAAATCGCCCTCGTGTTCGACGCCCTTCTCCTCGTGGACCTCGAGCAGCTCCGCCTCGAACTCGGGCTCGCCCTGCTTGGCCCAGTGATCGGTAATGCGAGCGATCTCCTCCTCGGTGACGAAGGCGCCCTGCACGCGCGCCATCTTCGAAGTGCCGGCGCCGCGGAAGAGCATGTCGCCCTGGCCGAGCAGGGCCTCGGCCCCGCCCTGGTCGAGGATGACCCGGGAGTCGGTCTGCGAGGAGACGGCAAAGGCGATGCGGGCGGGGATGTTGACCTTGATCGTGCCGGTGATGATGTCGGTCGACGGACGCTGCGTCGCCAAGACCAGATGAATGCCGGTGGCGCGGGACTTCTGCGCCAGCCGGATGATCGAGTCCTCGACCTCTGCCGGCGAGACCATCATCAGGTCCGCGAGCTCGTCGATCACGCAGAGGATGTGCGGCAGCGGGGCTTCGCCCGCCTTGGCCCGCGCCCGGTTCAGCTCGCCGAGGTTGCGGCAGCGGGCCTCCCCCATGATCCCGTAGCGACTCTCCATCTCGCCGATCAGGTTGGCGAGCACGTTGGCGGCAAGCCGCGGTGAGGTGACGACGGGCGTCAAGAGGTGCGGGACGTGCTCGTAATGATTGAGCTCGACCTGCTTGGGGTCGACCAGGACAAGGCGCACTTCGTTGGGCGAGGCCTGCATCAGGATCGAGGAGAGGATCGCGTTTACGCAGCCGGACTTGCCCGAGCCGGTCGTGCCGGCGACGAGCACGTGCGGCATCTTCGCCAGGTCGGTCCAGACGGCGTTGCCGTCGATCCCCTTGCCGAGCCAGGCCACCAGCGGCGAGGTCTTCTCCGGCCGGCCGGCATAGATGTCGCCGAGGCGGACGAGGCGGCGGCGCGTGTTCGGCACCTCGACGCCCACGGCCTGCTTGCCGGGGATCGGCGCAAGGATGCGGATGTCGGTCGAGGCCAGCGCGTAGGCGAGGTCGTTGGAGAGCTCGGTGACTTTCTTCACCTTGGTGCCCGGGGCAAGGCGCAGCTCGAAGCGCGAGACGTGCGGGCCGCTGACGATGCCGACGATCTTCGCCTCGACGCCGAAATGACCGAGCGTCTCGACCAGTTTGCGACCGATCACTTCGTGGTCGCGCGGGTCGGGACCCTTGTCGCCTTTGCCCTTTTCCAGCACCTTGGCCGGCGGCGGCCGGTAATCGATCTGGTCGGATTCGGTGACGCCGCGTTTGTTGCCCATCGGAGTCAGGGGCAGCGGCTCGGCATCCGGCATATCTGCCGGCTCCAGCTCGGGCTCGGATTCGGTCTCCTCGGCGAGCTCGGCGAATTCGTGCGTTGCGGGCTCGGGCTCCTCCGGCGCCTCGGCGATCGCCACCGTGGGCTCAAAGTCGTCGTTCTCGGGGTAAGTGCTCATCACGTCGGTGGTGCCGGCCTGGGTCTCGAACGCCGAGGTCCTTTCGCTGCGGCGCTCCTCGCGATGCTGAAGCGCCGTCTGGGTGATGTCGCGACCGCCGACAAAGGTATGGCGGACGCCGCGGCCAAGACCGCGGAAGACGGTCGAGATCGAGGTGCCGGTGACCAGCATCGTGCCGGTGGCCAGCATCAGCACCGTCGCGATCCGTGCTCCCACCGCGCCGAACAGGTACTCGAGGCCCGTTTCGAGGCCGTAGCCGACCTTGCCACCGTCCCAGCCGAAGAAGAGGACGAAGCTGAGGTAGACGCCGGCGGCGATCAGGAAGAGACCGATCAGATCGAGGTGACGCTGCTGCAAGGCCTCCGGCAGGTGGGGCCGCGGAAACCGCGATTTGGCTTTCGCCTTGCCTTTGGGTTTGCGGCGCGCGGCCGAGCCCCGCTTCTTGCGCACGAACATGGGAGCCGCTTCGACGGCGGTCGCGGCTCCCCTGCCCGAATCAGGTGTTGGTCGCGATCAGCGCCGCCACGAATGCGGCCATCCCCCCGGTCAGCGAGACCCACAGGGCGGTGGTCAAGCGTTCCATGCCGGCGAAGCGCGAGCCGAGGTCCGCCCGCAGCTCGACCACCTCGGCGTGGGCTTCGGCGCGCACGCCCCTCAGCTCCGCTCGCACGTCTTTGAATCCCGCCTGCACCTCGTCGCGAACGCCGTTGACTTCCGACCTGACACCACCGACTTCTGATCTGACGCCGCCGACTTCTTCCCTGACGCCGCCGACTTCTTCCCTGACGCCGTTGATCTCCGATCTCACGTCCTTGATTTCCGATTTGACGTCTTTGATCTCCGATCTCACGTTCTTGAATTCGGTCCGTAGTTCCCTGAACCCCTCTCGCATCTCTGCTCCGAGTTCGTCGATCTTGTGGTCGAGATCGGCCATGCGGTCTCCTGTCCTGGCGAGTTCTATTGTCTGCATGATGCCATGCTCACCGGCCACGACGCGCGTGTGTCGCGCTGAATGCAAAATGTTTCACACGGGTTTGACTCGAAACCCACGATTCGGGCCGATTCAGCCGGCGCAGACCCAGGCGCTGCCGCCCGAGTCGGCCCAGATTTCGGCGGCGATGCGGTCCTGTTCGCCCTTGGAGGCGTCCTGCGGGACCCCCTTGCCGCCGTAGAGTTCCCAGGTCGATGGTAGGACCTGGTAGGCGCCGCCGGCGCCGCTGCTGGGGTTAACGGCGCTGTAGTTGCCGCCGGACTCGCACATCACGATGTAGGTGGGGATCGAGTAGGGGCCGCCGAGCCAGCGCCCGACCGTTTCTTCGGCCGCTTCGCGGCTCGCTGCTTCGGCCGCCTGGATCTCGCTCACCCACCTGCCGATCCGCGATTTGAGCTTGGCCAGCGCGGAAGAGCGGGCGGCGGCGAGCGAGTCGAGGCGCCCCGCCGCCTCCTGGGCGCGGGCGCGCACCGTGGCGATTTCCGAGCGGGCGGCGGCAAGTCGTGCGTTGTAGGCGTCGACCCGGGCCTTCAACGCAGCCACGAGCTCGAGCTCGTGGCGCACGCTGTTGCGGACCTGCTCGACCCTGGCGGCGAGCTCGGTGTCGGAGTCCTCGATCCGCTGCAGGTATTCGGTGCGAACCTCGAGTTCGTTGATGTCGCCGGAACCGAGCACGATGCTCGCCGTGCTCGGCGTGCCGCTCATGTAGATCGCGACGAGGCGCCGGGCGAGCGCGCGGCGGGCACGGCGCAGGCGCTCGCGCTCCGCTTCGAGGTGCGCTTCGGAGCGTTCGACTTTGGCCGCCAGGCGCACCGCCCGTTCGCGGCCGTGCGCGAGCAGGTCGGCCAGGTGCCGCTCGTGCGCCGCCGCGGCCGTCGCTTCGGCTTCGGTGGTGGCGAGTCGTTCCTGCGTAGCGCGGATCTCATCCCCCAGCGAGGCTGCTTCTTCCTGCGCGCCGCCGAGCTTGTCGCGCAGGGCGCCGACCTCGGCCGCGCGCGCGGATGCGACCGTGAGCAGAGCTACGGCAAGGAGCGCGACTGCGGGCTTCCAACGCATGCGTGCACCTCAGTCCTCTAACCCTCGGGTACGTCCCGGTTGGCGAGGTAGATCGCGATGCCGATCGCGACAACGCCGAGGCCGGCGCCGATGCGGATCTCGCGCCTGTAGCGGCGGCGCAGGTAGGCCACGGTGAAGCGCAACGCGGCTTTGCCGACCTTGTCGTACATCAACCCTCCCCCGCCTCGTCGCGCTGCCTGATCCGATGCGCCATCCGCGACTGCAACGACCAGAGCTCGATGAATCCCGGCGAAGCGGTCTGCGAGAAGAGGCCGCCGGACTCCGAGAAGGAGGCGAGATCGGCGTCATAGACGGCATTGGGCGAGGAGCGGGTGACGACTCGCACGCTCCCTTTGTACAGCTTCAGACCGATCGTGCCGGTCACCTGGGCGTTGACCGCATCCATGTATGCATCGAGGTCGGAGCGCAGCGGCTCCCACCAGAGCCCGGCGTAGACGAGATAGCCCCACTTCTGGTCGAGGCCGGGCTTGAACTGGTTCTGGTGGATCGTCCCGACCAGCTTCTCCAGCTCGCGGTGGGCGGGAAGGACGATCGCGGCGGCCGGCACCTCGTAGATATCGCGCACCTTGAGGCCGACGATCCGATCCTCGATGTGGTCGACGATCCCGACCCCGTGACGGCAACCGATCTCGGCGGCGCGTTCGAGCAGCTCGACCAGGCCCAGCCGCGCGCCGTTGAGGCCGACCGGAACCCCACGCTCGAACTCGACCGCGACCGTCTCCGCCTCATCCGGGGCGAGCTCGGGCCGCGTGACCAGCTGGAAGACGTCGTCCTCGGGAGCGTGCTCAAGGTCCTCGATCCAGCGACCCTCGGACGAGCGCCCCCAGAGGTTGTCGTCGATCGAGTAGGGCGCGACCTCGGTGCCGCCCTTGACCGGGATGCCGTGCTCACGGGCGTAGGCGATCTCCTCCTCGCGGCCCATCTGCCAGGAGCGCACGGGCGCGATCGTCTTCAGCTCCGGGGCGAGAGTCGCCACCGTCGCCTCGATCCGCACCTGGTCGTTGCCCTTGCCGGTGCAACCGTGGGCGATCGTGTCGCAGCCGCTGCGCCGCGCGTACTCGACCGCCAGCTCCGCGATCAACGGCCGGCCGAGGGCGGTGAACAGCGGGTAACCGCCGCCGTAGAGCGCGTTCGCCTTGATCGCCGGGGCGAGGAAATCGTCGGCAAAGCGCTGACGGGCATCGACCACGTGGCACTCGAGCGCGCCCAGCCGCTTCGCCTTGTCTTCGATCACCGCGTAGTCCTCGCCGGGCTGGCCGAGGTTGACCGTGAGGCAGACGACCTCCGCTCCGTAGCGGTCCTGGATCCACTTCAGCATCACGCTGGTGTCGAGGCCGCCGGAATAGAGCAGGAGGACCCGTCGGACCTCGGCGGGGTCGGCCTCGTAGCCCGCAGTGCGGACCTGCTCGGGAGGAAGCTCGCTCATTCGGCGGGAATCCCGCCGCTGCCGTTTTCTTCTTCTTCTTCGGTGGTCGTCGGCGACGTGGTGGTGGGTTCGGGCGTAGTCTCGGTCGTCGTCGGCGCCGTAGTCGAGCCGGTGGTGGTTTCCGTCGTGGTCGGCGACTCGGTCGTGGTCCCTTCGGCGGTCGGCAGAGTGCTCACCACCGAGCTGCTCGAGCCGGTATCGCTGCTGCCGTCGGAAGCGATCACGACGATCGCGATGACGAGGCCGACGATCACGGCAATCAGGCCCGCGATGAGCAGGCGCGTGTTGCCGTGCGGGCGGCCGCCGCCGGGTCGGCCCGGCTGCTCGGGCTGTCCCATGATCCGGGTCGGATCGTCGTGCATTGTCCGGCTACTCCTCCGGTCCCAAGATCGCGTCGAGGATCTCGCTCGTGTCCTCGATCTCGAAGCCGCTGCGCAGGCGCGCTTCGATCTCCTTGCGGTCGGCGCCGGAGACGGCCATCTGGGTCGCCAGAAGGCGCGCTCCGGCCGAGCCGGCGCGGCGCGGCGCCAGTGGCTCGCCGTCACCTGGGTCGGGCAGGGACTCCACCGGCTTGAGGTGGCCGGTACGGCGCTCGCCCGAGCTCGGCGGATCGAGCTCGTCGGCGAGCTCGCGCAGGCGCTCGGCGACGATCCGATCGGCGCGCTCGCGCGCCTCGTCGAGATGACGTTGCGCCTGCTGCTCGGCGTCGTCGATGACGCTCGCGGCCGCCTGCTCGGCCGCGTCGACGATCCGCGCCAGGCGCTGTGCGGCCTCACCCGCCGAGGACGGCGGTCGCTGTTCTGGTTTCTGCTTTTCCGCGCTCATGCCGGTGAGTAGCTTAGGAGCGATTCGGCGATCAGCGCAACAGCGCGCTCGGTCTGGGCCGAATCGACCGTCAGCGGTGGCAGCAGGCGGAGCGTCCCCGGCTCGGGGACGTTGACGATCAGGCCACGGCTCAGCAACTCGGTGCCGAGCCCGGCGGCGTCGATCGCCTCGTCCAGGCCGACTCCCAGCATCAGGCCCCGCCCGCGCACCTCGACCACGCCGTCGATCGCCAGCAGACGCTCGCGCAGGCCGGCGCCGAGCTCGCGCACGCGTCGCAGCAAAGCCGGGTCGTCGACCAGGTCGAGCACGGCCAGCGCCGCCGCCGAGCCGACCGCGCCGCCGGCGAAGGTCGACCCGTGATCGCCCGGCTCGAGCACGTCGCCGAGTGCCTCGCCGGTCACGCAGGCGCCGACCGGCAGGCCCCCGCCGAGCGCCTTGGCGCTGGTCAGCAGATCCGGCCGCACCGGCGTCTGCTCGTAGGCCCAGAGGGAGCCGGTCCGCCCCATCCCCGTCTGGATCTCGTCGAAGATCAGCAGCGCCCCGGTTTCGTCGCAGGCCTGGCGGGCGGCGAGCAGCGTCTCATCCGCCAGCGGGTAGACGCCGGACTCCCCCTGGATCGGCTCGATCATCACCGCGGCGGTGTTCTCGCCGACGGCGTCGCGCAGCGCCCCGGCATCGTCGAAGGGAACGGCGCGGAAACCGGGCAGCATCGGCCCCAGGGCCGGGTTCTCGGCCAGCTTGGGGGTCGCCGAGAGCGCCCCGTAGGTGCGCCCGTGGAAGTCGCGCTCGAAGCTGACGATCTCCGGGCTCTCGATGCCCCGACCGTGGGCGTGCTTGCGGGCCACCTTGATCGCGCACTCGGTGGCCTCGGTCCCCGAGTTCGAGAGAAAGACCTTTCCCCGCAGGCTCGACTCCGAGAGCCGCGCGGCGAGCTGCACCATCGGCTCGGTGTAGAAGAGGTTGGAGACGTGCATCAGCCTGCCGGCCTGCTCGCACACGGCCTCGACCACGGCCGGGTGGCAGTGGCCGACCGAGCAGACCGAGATCCCGGCGAGGAAGTCGAGGTACTCCTTGCCCTCGGAATCCCAGAGCAGCGCCCCCTCTCCGCGCACGAACTCGACCGGCGCCCGCCTGTAGGTCTGCATCAGGTAGCGCTGCTCGCGCGCCTGCAGTTCGGCGAGCGTCATGGCGTCACCATCGTCCCGATACCGGCGTCGGTGAAGAGCTCGAGCAGGAGGCTGTGCGGCTTGCGCCCGTCGATGATGTGGGCCGACTGGGTACCGCCACGGATCGCGTTGACGCAGGCGGTCAGCTTCGGTCGCATCCCGCCGTCTATCCCCTCCAGCCCGCCCAAAACCTCGTCGACCGTGGCGCGCGAGATCAGCGAGCCCTCGTCGGCGGGATCGGCGAGCCAACCGTCGACGTCGGTGAGGAAGACCGCCTTGTAGGCGCCGAGCGCCGCGGCGACCTTGCCGGCCGCCTCGTCGGCGTTGACGTTGTAGGCGTTGCCCTCGCGATCCGACGCCGAGGAGGCGACCACCGGGATGTAGTCCTCGGCGATGTGGTTGAGCACGTCGACGTCGACCCGCTCGATCGAGCCGACGAAGCCGACCTGCTCGGCGTTGGGAACGGGCGCGACCTCGAACAGGGTCCCGTCCTGGCCGGAAAGGCCGACCGCCGGCTGACCGTGGCGGTTGAGCCGCTGGACGATGTCGGAGTTGAGCTTGCCGAGCAGGACCATGCGGGCGACCTCGACCGTCTCCGCATCGGAGACCCGCAGGCCCTCGTGGAAGCGCACCTCGAGACCCAGCCGCTCCATGTACTCGGTGATCTCGGGCCCGCCGCCGTGGACGATGACGGGGTTGAGTCCGACGTACTTGAGCAGGACGACGTCGGTCGCGAAGGCCTCGCGCAACCCCTCCTCCCGCATCGCCGAGCCGCCGTACTTGATCACGACCGTGCGTCCGTGGAACTCCTTGATGTACGGGAGCGCCTCCAGCAGGGTGTCGACGTTGTTTTGCTTTGGTGGATTCATTTGCGATCTGACTTCCTCATGACGCGAAAATCAAGCAGGTCGGGGGATGCAGGGAGGGTGGTGAGGGGAGCGCACGTTTTCGTGCGTGACCCGAAGCAACCGACCGAAGACCCCGAGATGCGCAGGTTTGCAGCGTCATGAGGTGTACTCGGCGTTGATCCGCACGTACTCATAGCCCAGGTCGGAGAAGAAGACGTGGGCGCGATGCTCGCCCCGGTCGAGCCGCAGCCCGATCTCGGCCTCGGCGACGTCCTCGCCCAGCTCGGCGGCGTCGATCGAGTCCGCGCCGATCTCCTCCAGATCCTCGCCGGCCAGCGCCATCCCGGCCGCCTGCGCGATCCGGCCCCAGTTGGGGTCGCGGCCGAACAGGGCCGTCTTGACCAGCGGTGAGTTGGCGATCGCCCGGGCGACCCGCTCGGCCTCGGCGACGGAGGCGGCGCCCTCGACCCGCACCCGCGCGACCCGGACCGAACCCTCGCCGTCGGCGACGATCTCGATCGCCAGCTGGAGCAGAACCGCATCCAGTAATCCATCCGGCAGCGGTGCGCCTGACTCGCCGGTCGCCTGCAGGAGGACGGTGTCGTTGGTGCTCATCTGGCCGTCGACCGTGATCCGTTCGAAGGAGCCCTCGACAGCGCCGCGCAGGGTCGTGTCGGGGTCCTCGACCACTGCGTCGGTCTGCACGAAGCAGAGCATCGTCGCGAAGTCCGGCTGCATCATCCCAGCGCCCTTCGCCTGGGCAGAGATGGTGACGCCACCGGCCTGCAGAGTGCAGCTCTTCGGCCAGCGGTCGGTGGTCAGGATCGCGTCGGAGAAAGCGCCGGCGCCATCCGCGGCGAGCGTTCCGGCCGCCTCGCCGATCCCGCCCAGCACGGCCTCGATCGGCAGCGGCACGCCGATCACGCCGGTCTCCGCCACTGCGACCGCCGAGGGATCGAGGCCCAGCCGCGCCCCCGCCTCCTCGCACATCGCCCAGGCGTCGGCAAAGCCCTTCTCGCCGGTCTCGGCGTTGGCGTTGCCCGAGTTGACGACGGCCGCCCGGACCGCGGCCCGGTCGACCCGCTGCCGGCAGACCCTGATCGGCGCCGCAGCCGAGGCATTGCGCGTAAGCAGCAACGAGGAGGAGACTTGCGGCGCGTCGCAGACCAGCAGGCCGACGTCGGTCTTGCCCCCGCCCTTGAGCCCGCAGTGGGCCGCGCCGGCGCGAAAGCCAGGGGCGAGCCGGGAGGAATCGAGCTGCTCGACTCCGGCAGGCGGCTCCACCCAGCGAGACCTGAAGAAGGAGTCGCCACTCACAGCAGCCCCTCCGTCTCCTCGAAGCCCAGCATCAGATTGAGGCACTGCACAGCCTGACCCGAGGCTCCCTTCCAGAGGTTGTCCAGCGCGGAGAAGGCGAGCACGCGGCCGCGCTCCTCGACGGTGACGTAGACATGGCACTCGTTCGTATCGCGCACGTCGCGCAGGCCGGGCGGGCGCTCGACCGCATGGACGAAGGGCTCGTCGGCGTAGCGTTCCGCGTAGAGCGCCTGCACCTCCTCTTTGGCGATCGGCTCGTTCAGCTGCGCGTAGCAACTGGTCAGCTCGCCCTGGTCGAGCGGCAGCAGGTGGGGCACGAAGGTGACCGGCGTCTCGCTGCCGAGCGCCGCCAGCTCCTGCTCGATCTCGGGCCGGTGGCGATGGCCCTCGGTCTTGTAGGCGAAGGCGTTCTCGTCCATCGAGACGTAGTGCATTTCGTCGCCACCGCCGCGCCCGGCACCGGAGACCCCCTGCTTGGCGTCGATCACAACGTCGCTCAGCAGTCCACGCTCGGCCAGCGGCGCCAGCGCCAGCACGCTCGCGGTCGGGTAGCAACCGGGGACGGCGACGAGCTTCGCCTCGCGCAGCTCGTCTCGGTAGAGCTCGGTCAACCCATAGACGCCGCCGCCGAACAGTTCGGGGGCGCCGTGGTCGCCGTACCAGCGCTCGTACGTCGAGAGGTCACGCAGCCTGAAGTCGGCGGAGAGATCGGCGACGACGACGTCGCGTTCGCGCAGTGCCGCAACCGTCGGCGCCGAAGCCCCATGCGGGTAGGCGACGATTGCGGCGTCGACGCCCTCCAGCCCGTCGAGATCGAGCTCGCTCAGCTCGAGCGGCACCCGGTGGCGCGGGTAGAGCCGGTCGAGCCTGGTGCCCGCATCGCTGCGCGAGGTCACACCGACCAGGTCCATGCGCGGATGGCGCCAGACGATCTGCGCGGCCAGCGCGCCGGTGAAGCCGGATGCTCCGGCCACGAGGACTCTCGCTTTCTCACTCACGCAGAGAACCTCCGATCGAGGACAGGGCGGCGGCGATCGCCTCGCGCTTCGCCGCGACCTCCTCGTCGGTGAGGGTGCGGTCCGCGGCGCGGAATTCCAGCCGCAGGGCGAGGCTCTTGCGCCCCTCCCCCAGCTGCTCGCCCTCGTACAGGTCGAACACGTCGGCACCGGGGAGCAGCTCGCCCCCGCCGGCCAGGATCGCAGCGCGAACCTGCGCCGCCGAGACCTCGACGGGGACGACGACGGCAAGGTCCTGGCGCACGGCCGGGAAGGTCGTCACGTCCTCGAAGGTCTCCTCGCCCGCCGACGCCTCTTCGACCAGCGCGGACAGTCCGACTTCGAAGCCGACCGCGGCCTCGAGGTCCCACTCGCGGCAAACGAGCGGGTGCAGCTCGCCGATCCAACCGGCGCTGAGCTCGCCGACAAGAACCTTCGCCGCACGGCCGGGGTGCAGAAACGGCTCGGCAGCAGGCTGGAACGCGAGCCCCACCCCGAGCCTGGCGGCAAGACCTTCCAGCACACCCTTGAGCGCGAAGAAGTCCGCGGGCGAATCGTCGCCCCGCCAAGACTTGGGCGTCAGAGATCCGACCACAAGGCAGCCGATCCGATGCGGCTCGGCGAAAGGAGCCGCCCGCTCCCCGGCAAACTCTCCCGCAAGCGGATCGATGCCCGTCGGCGGAGTTGTCAGGTAGATGCGGCCGGACTCGAAGAGGGCTACGCGCTCGGCATTGCGCGCGAGGTTGCTTTGAGCCGCGCCGAGCAGCGAGCCGAGCAGGGTCGTGCGCATCGCCGACTGGTCCTCGGAGAGCGGATTGGAGATCTGAACTCCGGCGGCGCGGGGGTCGTCGGCGGCAATCCGCAGCCGCTCCGACTCGCCCGGGTCGGTGAAGCTCCAGCCGACGATCTCGTCGAAGCCGAGATCGCGCAGGGCGTCCTCGGCGCGGCGGCGCAGGCGCTGGTCGCGCCGCAGGCCGCCAGCCTGGCCGGCGCTGCCCGGCAGAGTCGAAGGCAGGTGCTCGTCGAGGCCGTGGACGCGCGCGACCTCCTCGATCAGGTCGACCTCACGAGTGACGTCGTAGTGCCGGTCGGGGGGCACCTCGACCACCAGGTCGTCGCCGTCGACCTCGACGCCGAAGCCGAGCCGCTCCAGGTAGGCGACCTGGTCGGCCTGAGGGATCGGCATCCCGAGCAGCCCCTCGACCCGCTCGCCGCGCAGGCGGATCCGCGCCGGCTCCGGGATCTCGGCGGCGACGTCGATCGTGCCCGGCACCAGTTTCGCCCCGCAGAGCTCGACCATCAGCTTCGAGGCGATCCGCTGCGCACGCATGCACAGCGTCGGATGAAGCTGTTTCTCGAAGCGCGAGGAGGCCTCCGAGCGCAGACCGAGCAGGCGCGAGGTGCGCAGGATGTTGGTTCCGTTCCAGTTGGCGACCTCGAGCAGCACCCGCGTCGTCCCTGCCGAAACCTCGGAGACCTGGCCGCCCATGATCCCGGCGATGCCGGAGGGGCCGCGGCTATCGCAGACGAGCACAGTCTCGGCGTCGAAGGTCCGCTCGACATCGTCGAGGGTCTTCATCTTCTCGCCCGTCAGCGCGGTCCGGACGATCAGCTCGCCGTCTGGCACCGCGTCGAGATCGAAGGCGTGCAGAGGCTGCGCAGTCAGCAGCATCACGTAATTGGTGATGTCGACGACGTTGTTGATCGGCCGCTGCCCGGCGGCGCTCAGCCGTGCCTGCAACCAGGTCGGCGAGGGGCCGATCGTGACGTCGGTGAAGACGCGGGCGGTGAAGCGTGGGCAGAGCTCGGGCACCTCGACCTCGACCGCCGCGTAGTCACCGACATCTCCGACTCCATCCGCCGGGGCATCGTCTGCCCAGGGCTCGGCGGCAAGCGGAGCGGCGCTGACTGCGTGGACCTCACGGGCGACGCCGTAGACGCCGAAGCAGTCGACCCGGTTCGGCGTCACCTCGAGCTCGAGCACCGGCTCGGCGATCGGCAGGATCTCAGCCAGGGAGGCGCCCGGCGCGGGCCCGTCGTCCAGCACCAGGATCCCCTCGGACTCCTCGGCGATCTCCAGCTCGGCGGCCGAGAGGATCATCCCGTGCGACTCGACCCCGCGCAGCTTCGCCTTGCCCAGTTTGGTCCCGTCCGGCATCGTCGCCCCCGGCAGGGCAACCGGCACGGTCTGCCCCGTGGCGACATTGGGGGCGCCGCAGACGATCGTGCGCGGATCGCCATCGCCGGTGTCGACCGTGCAGACGCTGAGCCGGTCGGCATTTGGGTGCGCCTCGCGCCCGACCACGCGGCCGACCACAAAACCGTCCGCCGCGGGCGGGCCGACGGCGACGACCCGCTCGACCTCGGTGCCGGTCATCGCCAGCCGCTCGGCCAGCTCGCGGGCATCGGCCTGCGGGTCGCAGTACTCGCGCAGCCATGAGTAGGGGACTCTCATAGGAACTGCCCCAGCATCCGCACGTCGTTGTCGAAGAAGCGGCGCAGGTCGGGGATGCCGTGCCGCAGCATCGCGATCCGCTCGACCCCCATGCCGAAGGCGAAACCCTGCACCCGCTCGGGGTCATAGCCGTTCGCGGCGACGAAGCCGAGCACGCTGGGGTCGACCATGCCGGCGCCGCCGACCTCGATCCAACCCTGACCCTTGCAGAGATTGCAGCGCTTACCGCCGGCCAGCTCGCCGGTCCCCTCGCACTGGAAGCAGGAGACGTCGAACTCGACGCTGGGCTCGGTGAAGGGGAAGAAGTGCGGGCGCATCCGCGCCTCGCGGCCCGAGCCGAAGATCGCCTTCAGCATCTCCTCCAGCGTCCCCTGCAGGTCGGCGAGCGTGATCCCTTCGCCGATCGCCAGCCCCTCTACCTGATGGAACATCGGCGTGTGGGTGGCGTCCGAGTCGCGCCGGTAGACCTTGCCCGGCATGATCGCGAAGATCGGCGGGGACTGAGACTCCATGGCGCGGATCTGCACCGGCGAGGTGTGGGTGCGCAGCAGCAGCTCCGGGTGCGACTGCACGTAGAAGGTGTCCTGGAGCATCCGCGCCGGGTGCCCGGGTGGGTGGTTGAGCGCGGTGAAGTTGTAGTAGTCGTGCTCGATCTCGGGCCCCTCGACGACCTGGTAGCCGAGGCCGGTCATCACGTCCTCGATCTGCCGCGTGGTGCGAGTGATCAGGTGCAGGTGACCGGGCGGATGAGCGGCCGCCCCCGGCAGGGTGACGTCGATCCGATCGCTCGCCAGCCGCTGCTCGAGCTCGCTCGCGTCGAGCTCGGCGGCGCGCCCCTCCAGCAGATCCTCCAACGAGTTGCGCACCCGGTTGGCGCCGCCGCCGACCTGCCCCCGTTCCTCCGCCGGTAGATCGGCGATGCCGCGCAAGATCGCCGTCAGCTCGGCTTTGCGGCCGAGGTAGTGGACCCGCAGCTCCTCCAGCTCGGCGGTGCCCGCGGCCGCCTCGATCGCCGCGGTCGCCTCCGACTCGATCTTCTCGATCCGCTCAAGCATTCTCGGCTGCCTCCTGCATGGCGGGCGACGATATCCGCTCGCAGACGATCGCCGCCGCAGCGGCGACGTTGAGCGACTCCGCCCCGGCGGCGCGCAGGGGGATCGTCGCCCGCAGGTCGCAGCTGCGCAGCACTTCGGCCGGAAGTCCCTTGCGCTCGGCGCCGAAGCAGAACGTCGCGACATCGCTCAGCGCGCCGAGCGCCGCGCCACCGTGTGCCACCAGCGCCACCCGCGGTCGCGGCGTCGCCTCCACCCCGGCCCGCAGCAGCGCCTGGGCGAAGATCGAACCCATGCTCGCCCGCACCGCCTTCGGGCCGAAGGGGTCGGCGCAATCGGGCCCGAGCACGACCGTGCCGCCGACAAGTGCGTGCGCCGTGCGGACGATCGCGCCGACGTTCCCCGGGTCGGCGACCCCATGCAGATAGATGCAGGGCCGTCCTACCTCGGTCGCCCATCTCTGCGGCCAGACCGCGATCGCCTGGGTGCTCGAGCCTAGCGCCGAGACCCCGGCCAGCAACTCGGGCTCGACCTCCTCGCCGCCGAGACCGCTACCGGCGGCGCTGAGCACGAAGCGCGGCTCCATACCCGCCGCCAGCCCCGCCTCGACCAGGTCCTCGCCCTCGCTGACGAACAGCTCCTCGCGCTCGCGGTGCTTGCGCTCGCGCAGCTTGCGGACCAGCTTGAGCTTCTCGTTGTGGGGGCTGGAAATCATCCTGTGTTGGTTCGGGTCGGTCGAATCTTCTCCTGGAATAAAAAACGGGCCGTGAAAACGGCCCGCCCGGGAAAGTGGAGTGTGGGTTGCGGCTAGACGGCCGCACCCTCCCGGGCTAGCTCCACGAATCGGCGGAAGGCCTCGCGGTCGGAGACCGCGATCTCGGCGAGCATCTTGCGGTTGACCTCGACGCCGGCCTCGTTGAGGCCATGCATCAGCTGCGAGTAGCTCATGCCCTCGAGCCGCGCCGCGGCGTTGATCCGGGTGATCCAGAGGCGGCGGAACTCGCGCTTGCGGTTGCGCCGGTCCCTGTACGCGTACATCCCCGAGCGCTGCACCTGCTCTTTGGCGAAACGGTAGGAGGAATGCTTGCGGCCGAAGTAGCCTTTCGCTTCCTTCAGCACCTTGCGGCGCTTCTTGCGAGCGTGGACGGAGCGCTTGACCCGGCTCACTTTCCGCCTCCGAGCAACGTCCGGACCCGCTTTTCGTCCGCCTTGGCGATCTCCACCGGCCGCGCCATCTGACGCTTGCGCTTCGGCGACTTTTTCTCGAGGATGTGGCTCGAGTAGGCGCGCCGCCCACGCAGCTTGCCCTTGGCAGTCTTGCGGAAGCGCTTCTTGGCGCCCGAATGGGTTTTCATCTTCGGCATCGGGACGGGTATTGAAGCAGACCGGCGGCCGCGCTCGCGCCCATCGGTCGCCAAAGGCGCTCCGCCTGCGGTGCTTCCTCGCCGAGGCGCAGGGTACGGTGCGGCCGCATGCGGATCGTCTACGTGATCGGAACGAGGCCGAACTTCGTCAAGACGGCGCCCGTCATCGCGGCGTTACGGCGCCGCCTGCCCGACGGTCGCCACACGATCGTCCACACCGGTCAGCACTACGACCGGGCGATGTCGGAGGTCTTCTTCGAGGAGCTCGGGGTGCCGGCGCCGAACCACATGCTCGAGGTCGGCTCCGGCAGTCACGCCGAGCAGACGGCTCGCGTTATGGAGCGGCTGGAGCCCGTGCTGGAAGAGGAGCGGCCGGACCTGGTGATGGTTCCCGGCGACGTCAACTCGACTCTCGCCGCGGTGCTGACCGCCGCCAAGCTGCAGATCCCCGTCGCCCACATCGAGTCGGGCCTGCGCAGCTTCGACCGCACGATGCCCGAGGAGATCAACCGGATCGTCGCCGACGAGTTCTCCGAGTACCTCTTCCTGCACAGCGACGAGGCGATCGAGAACCTGCGTGCGGAGGGCATCGCCGACGAGCGCATGCACTTCGTCGGCAACACGATGATCGACACCCTGGTGGCGCTCGAAGACCGCTTCCGCAGTGCCGGCTCGGCGGCTGAGCTCGGCGTCGAGCCCGGCCACTACACGCTCGTCACCCTGCATCGCCCGGCCCTGGTCGACGGGGAGCTGCTGCCGGAGACCCTGCGCCGTCTGGGCGACCTGGCCCGCGAGGCGCCCGTCGTCTTCCCGGTCCACCCGCGCACCCGGGCGAAGATGGAGGAGGTCTCCGCCGAGCATCCCGGGCTGCTGCTCACCGAGCCGCTCGGCTATGTCGACTTCCTCTCGCTGATCGCCGACGCCGACGCCGTGCTCACCGACTCGGGCGGGATCCAAGAGGAGACGACCTACCTCGGCATCCCCTGCTTCACCCTGCGCGACAACACCGAGCGCCCAGTCACGATCCGCGCCGGCACCAACACCCTGCTCGGCCTGGATCCAGCAGCAATCGCCGGCATCCCGGCAGCTCTCTCCAAGCGGCCAGCCAGACGGTCCGAGCCACCGCCCCTCTGGGACGGCCACGCAGCAGAGCGAATCGCCGACATCCTCGCGGATTAGAGACCGTCCGGCAGGGGTGGAGCGTCTTGTACTTTTTCGTCGCCAACCCCAGGGCGACAGCAGCAAGGCGATCCACCGAAAAAGTTAAGCGGAACCCCTGCCGGACGGTCTCTTAACCCTCGGGCGGAGTGTCAACATCGTCCGTGTCCGCAGGCGGATCGTCCTGCTTGGCCTGCGCCTCGGCCTCTTTGGAGGGCGCCAGCATCATGCTCATGTTGCGCCCTTCCTGCAGCGGCGCCGACTCGATCACGGCAAGCCCGTCGAGGTCCTCGAAGAGGCGCTGAAGCAGATTTCTGCCCCGCTCGGGGTGCGCCTGCTCGCGGCCACGGAACATGATCGTGATCTTGACTTTGTTGCGCTGGCGCAGGAAGCGCTCGACGTGACCCTTCTTGGTCTCGTAGTCGTGGACGGCGATCTTCGGCCGCAGCTTGATCTCGCGCACGTTGACCTGCGTCTGGTGCTTGCGCGCGGCCTTCTGCTTCTGCTCCTGCTCGTATTTGTACTTCGAGTAGTCGAGCAGGCGGGTGACCGGCGGCTTCGAGTTGGGGGCCACCTCGACCAGGTCGAGGTCGGCCTCCTGGGCTTGTTTCATCGCCTCGGAGGTCTCGACAATGCCGAGCTGCTCGCCGTCGGCGCCGATCAGGCGCACTTTCGGAACACGGATGCGCTCGTTGATGCGCGTCGTGTCGCGCTCCGGCGGTCGGCGATCGAACCTGCGCGGAACGGGCACTAGTAAGAGGTGAGGTGGAGCTTCAAGAGGACGAGGGATGCGGAGGCTGCCACGGGACGCTCAGCGGCGCGGTGTGTTTGGCATGCCTGCGAACAAGTGCCCGCAGTATAGAGACAGAGCCGAAACGGGGTCGACGGCGCTCAGGCCGCCTGCTCGGCGCGGTGGACGAGATCGGCGAACTCGGCGAGCTTCATCGAGCCCAGCTCCCCCTCGAGGTGAGAGCGCACGGCGACCTCGTCGCCCTCTTCCTCGCGGTCGCCGACCACGAGCATGTAGGGATTGCGGGCCAGTTCGGCGTCGCGGACCTTCTTGCCGATCGACTCCGAGCGGCGGTCGACCTCGACCCTCACGCCGAGCTCGCGCAGCCGCCCGGCGAGCTCGGCGCCGAACTCGACGTGGCGGTCGGAGATCGGCAGCACTGTCGCCTGGACGGGCGCCAACCAGACCGGGAAGCGACCGCCGTAGTGCTCGATCAGGATCCCGGCGAAGCGCTCCAGCGAGCCGAGTAGGGCGCGGTGGATCATCACCGGACGCTGCGGATCGTCGTTCTGGTCGGTGTAGGTCAGATCAAACCGCTCGGGCATGAAGAAGTCGACCTGGCAGGTTCCGCACTGCCACGAGCGGCCGAGCGCGTCGGTGATGTGGAAGTCGATCTTGGGCCCGTAGAAGGCGCCGTCGCCAGGGTTGAGCGTGTACTCGCGGCCCTGGCTCTCCAGGGCATTGCGCAGCGCCTCCTCCGCCTGCCCCCACTGCTCCTCGGTCCCGATCGACTTCTGCGGCCGGGTCGAGAGCTCGATGTGGACGTGCTCGAAGCCGAAGCGGGCGTAGAGCTCGTCGATCGCCTCGCAGATGCCGGTCACCTCGTCGACGATCTGCTCCGGCGTGCAGTAGATGTGGGCGTCGTCCTGGGTGAAGGCGCGGACCCGCAGTAGGCCATGCAGGACGCCCTCGCGCTCGGCCCGCGAGACCTGGCCGAACTCGGCGATCCGCAGCGGCAACTCGCGGTAGGAGTGGCGCTCGGAATCGAAGACGAGGCAGGCGCCCGGGCAGTTCATCGGCCGGATCGCGTACTGGCGCTCCTTCGACTCGGTGAAGTACATGTTCTCCTGGTAGTTGTCCCAGTGACCGGAGCGGTGCCAGAGCTCGACGTCCATCAGGTGCGGCGTCTTGATCTCGACGTATTCGCGCTTGCGCAGCTGCTTTTGCACCTCGGCCTCGATCAGGCGCAGCAGCGTCGTTCCGTGGGCGAGCCAGAAGGGCATGCCGGGAGCCTCCTTGCGCAGCATGAAGAGGCCGAGCTGAGGACCGAGGCGGCGGTGGTCGCGCGCCTTCGCCTCCTCGATCCGCTCCAGGTGGAGGTCGAGATCCTTCTTCGAGAAGAAGGCGGTGCCGTAGATCCGGGTGAGCATGGCGCGGCTCTCGTCGCCACGCCAGTAGGCGCCGGCGAGCGAGCTCAACTTGAGTGCCTTGATGCGGCCGGTGCCGGGGCCATGGGGTCCACGGCAGAGGTCCTCGAAGGGGCCGTTGCGATAGAGCGAAACGGTCTCCACGCCTTCGTTGCGGACCAGGTCCTCGATCAGCTCGACCTTGTAGTCCTGCCCCTGAGCGCGGAAGATCTCGATCGCCTCGGCGGTCGGGACGTCGCGGCGCTCGAAGGGCTCGTCGGCTTCGATATGCGCCTGCATCGCCTTCTCGATCCGCTCCAGGTCGTCCTCGTTGACCTTGACGTCCGGCGGGAACTCGAAGTCGTAGTAGAAGCCCTGCTCGATCGGCGGACCGATCGTCACCTTCGTCCCCGGATAGAGCTCCATAACCGCCTCGGCCATGACATGGGCGGCGTCGTGGCGGATCAGTTCAAGCGCCTCGGGGTCGCGGTCGGTGAGGATCGCGATCTCGGCGCCGTCGGGGAGCGACGCCGCAAGATCGCAGAGCTCGCCGTCGACACGGATCGCCAGCGCCGCCTTCGCCAGCCCCGGCCCGATGGCCGCGGCGGCGCCGGCACCCGTGGCGCCATCGGGCAGCTCCAGCGGCGTGCCGTCGGGCAGCTTCACCGTGATCTTGGTCGCAGCCTCCATCGTCCCCATGCTACGTGGGGCCGACGCCCCGCGGCTCGTCGCTTCATCCAGCTCCGGAGCGGGCCTGGCGCACAGCGATCAATGGGCACGGACTGGGCCCGCCCACCACGCCGCGCCGTTCCCAGACGGTGTAGGGACCGGCGACGCGGCGCCGGGTCAGGTGGCTGAAGGGTGGGTGCGAGGGGGAATCGTTGGTGACGAAGAAGCGAATGCCCGAAGGCGGCCTCCCCCCCGCGGCGCTTGCCGGTTCGATGCAGACCCGCCCGCCGCGCAGCTCCCAGACGATGTAACGCTCGCCCTGTTCGTCGGCAAGGAGCGAGTCTGGGGCGAGCACCAGGGTCGAGCCTCCGGCGAGCAGTGGCCGCAACCCGGTGAGCGCCGGCGAATAGGAGGTCGGGCCGACCGGCGCGTTAGCGAAGGCAAGCAGCGAGCTGGCTCCTGCGGCGAGCAGATAGGCAAGGGACATTTTGCGTCGGCCCGCGGGTCCTGTCGGGGCAGGGGACCCACCGCCCCTTCCGGTCGCTGAAGCGTCCTCAGGGGCGGTCCCCCCTGCCCCGCCACCCGCGGGAGAGGCGGATTTGCCGGCCCCCCGATTCAGCGGCAGCAGGATGGTGAGCGTGAGCAGGGGGGCGGCGATCTCCAGTGCCTTGGCTGAGGTGTAGGGAGTGCCACCCACTCGGGCTGCCACGTACAACCCGGCGACCGAGATGAGGCCTGCGAGCAGGGCGCGCTCCCGACCACGCCAGGCACTGCAGACGCCGAGGATCAGCAGGCCGGTCGCGAACGCGGCGCCGAGGTAATAGGCGAACGCCGGGACTGCGCCGTCGCCGGGCGCGAGGCGGAAGTCGCCCGAGGGCCAGATGCCCAGCGCGGTGAAGGGCGAGATCTGGCCGAAGAGGTTGCCGAGGCCGGGGCCGTTGGGGTCGAAGGTCTCGAAGCTGTGGAAGTCGATCATCCGGCCTAGCTCGGGGAGGGTTCCTATGGCGAAGACGAGGACGGCTAGGGACATTGCTCGCAGGCCCGCGGGTCCTGTCACGGCAGGGGACCCACCACCCCCTGCGGTAGCTAAAGCTTCCTCGGGGGTGGTCCCCCCTGCCGTGCCACCCGCGGGAGAAACGCGTTCTGCCCAGGCCCAGTCGGCTGCCGCCCAGACGATTGCTATTGCCCCGAGCCAGATCAGGCCCGGGAAGCTGTAGACGTAGACGGAGCCGATGGCGACGATTGCTGCTGGGACGAAGCGCAGGGGGAGGTTCTGCCAGGTGCGGGTGCTCTCTCGTAGGGCGAGGACGAAGGCGAGGACGAGGAGGGCTTGGATCACCTCCTTGAAGGCGCCTTGGGCGAAGTAGGAGGCGACCAGATATGGGAGGCCCACCAGCAGGGCTGCGCCGGTGCGTCGCCAGGCCGGCGGTTCGGCGAAGGCAGCCAGTGCCGTCAGCGGGGCGAGGACAGCCGCGGCGATCGTCAAGCCGCTGAAACCCTGGACGATTCCTACGCCCAAGCCCTTGTTGAGGGCGACCACCACCGAGTGCGGGCCCAGCGGATAGCCCTGGTGCAGGAGCTGGGAGCCGGCGCCGTGGGCGAGCCGGTCGGTCGCCAGCAGATGCTGGGACATATCGGGGTTGAAGCCGGTGCCGAGGATGCCGAAGTGGCCTTCGACCGCGAAGGGTAGGGACGCGGCGATCAGCGCCCCGATGGCGACCGGCGGGCCGCGGCGCAGCGCCTCCCCCCCGGCCTCGACCCGGCCGCGCAGGTACAGCGTCGAGGCGGCGGCAAGGAACAGAACCGCGATTGCCGAGACGGCCCCGTCCCCGGGCATCCGCACGCTCGCCCAGCAGATCGCGCAGAGCAGCGCCAGGCCCACCGCGGGCGAGAGCCACGACCAGCGCCTGACGCCGCAGAGCGCCAGCGCGGCCTGCCCGATCGCCAACGAGGCCACACACACCGCCACAACCGCCGCATAGGTCCCGATCACAAGTCGGCGAGCCTAGACTGCCTGCATGGCGCATGTCCCTCCCACCCGTTATCTGCTGCGCGCCAGGGACCTCGCCGACGCCCGCTACTTCGAGCCGCTCAGCGTCGACGACCTCGCTCGTGCCGCCGGTCTCTCCCGTGCCCACTTCAGCCGCGAGTTTCACCGCGCCTTCGGCGAGTCGCCGCACGCCTACCTGCTGACGCGTCGGCTCGAGCGCGCCGCGGCACTGCTGCGCACGACCGACAACTCGGTCGCCGAGATCTGTCTAGCGGTCGGGCTGCAGAGCATCGGCTCCTTCACGACCAGCTTCACCCGCACCTACGGCAAGTCGCCGACGACCTACCGCGCCTCCTTCCCGCCCGCCTCTCAGCAGGCCCGCATTCCGACCTGCGTGATGCGCGCCTACAGCCGACCGCAACACCGCACGTTTCGAGAAGACAACGGCAAAGCACCTGCCTAGCATCGGCGACGACCGTTCCGTCGAGCAAGGAGAATCCGATGATCAAGATCGCCAACGCGCAGCTGTGGGTCCACGACCAGGACGAGGCGCTCGCCTTCTACACCGAGAAGGTCGGCATGGAGGTGAAGGCCGACGTCACCCTGCCCGAGATGGGCGACTTCCGCTGGCTCACCGTGGGGCCCGCCGGGCAAGAGGACGTGTCGATCGTCCTGATGGCGATCCCCGGGCCACCGGTCATGGACGAGGCGACCGCCGGCCAGGTCCGCGAGGTGATGGCAAAGGGCTTCGCCGGCACGGTCTTCCTCACCACCGAGGACTGCCGGGCCTCCTACGAGGAGTTGAAGAGCCGCGGCGTCGAGTTCAGCGAGGAGCCCGAAGAGCGGCCCTACGGGATCGACTCCGGCTTCCGCGACCCCTCGGGCAACAGCATCCGCCTCACCCAGGTTCAGATGCCGGCGACGGTCTGAACTCGCCGCCGCCGAGCTCCGGCGGCAGGGCACGCGGCCCCTCGGGATAGAGCGCGCGCAGCATCTCCTCGCTCATCTCGAGGGTGCTGCTCACCCCTTCCGGCGGGGCGCCCACCACGAACCAGAGCGCGTCGGCGTCGGTGTCGTTGAAGACCTGGCGCACCGACTCGGGCTCGACCAGGAGCGAATCCAGCGGTCCCAGCTCGAGCGCCTCCTCATCGACCCTGATCCGCCCTCGGCCCTCCAGCAGCACGTAGAGCTCCTCCTGGTGCTGGTGCCGGTGTTTGGTAGACGCCTCGCCTGCGCGCAGCCTCCACAGCCGCGCGGCCAAGCTGCCCGCCTCGAGCTGTTTACCGAGGTCGGTATTGGGCACCCGCATCTGGTTGGACTCGCGCCAGAAGGCATCGTCGGCGCGAAGCAGGCGGTAGGCCATCGTCGCTCCTTCGGGGGATTATGGAATGGGCGCAGCAGGGCTCGAACCTGCGACCTCCGCCTTGTCGAGGCGGCGCTCTCCCAACTGAGCTATGCGCCCCAGGGAATCCTGAATCTAGCAGCGGAACGGGCAACCGGCACCCAGGGCAAAGCCCACCTCGGGCACCGCGGCGGATCCACGACTCGGGGCCTAAAGTCGGAGGCTGCAAGCGCCGATGCAGCAGTGCAACTTTTCCCCATACGGCGTGTTTCTCTATTACAAGCCGCCAGCAGGGGGCGGCAAACTTCATAAGACTTGAGGACCGACGAGCCAGCGACGTAGAACTCTCTGGTGGTACGTCCTTCGGAAGCAAAGGGCCCCTTTTGGGGCCCTTTTCCGTTGCGGTATCAACCAGATTTCCTGATCTTCACGCAGCGGGTCTTGCCTTTGACCTTCTTCTTCCTGAAGCCCTTCTTGCATTTGAGCGGTTTCTTTTTCGCGGGCCCGGTCACGGCCGGGCCGGGCGCCGTGACCGCCGCAGCGGCGGCCGTTGCCGTGCCTCCCCCGCCGCCCCCGGATGGCTGTCCGCCGCTCCCGGAAGGCTGCCCGCCACCGCCGCCCGCTCCACCGCCGCCTTTTTCTTCTCCCCCGCCTTCTCCACCGCCGCCGCTACTTCCTCCTTCGGCGTTCTCGCAAGCCGTCAGTTGGTCGAGACCGACGTCGAACGACGTGACGGTGTCGTTGTTGAAGCCGCAATTGACAGTGTCGGGTTCGCCCTCGGCAGGCGCCGAGATCACGTCGTCGCCGTTTGATGAGGAGATCGTGTCTTTACCGGTCCCGCCTTCGATTGCGTCCGGCCCGACACTCCCGATCAGGATGTCGTCCCCGGCGCCCCCCTTGAGATCGGTGGGCACCGCGCCGCTGAGCGCAGTCGAGAGATTGTCGTTGCCGCCCCTGCCCTCGAGATGGTCTTCGCCGCCTTCGCCCTGGAGCTTATTGGCTCCTTCATTGCCCTTGATCGTGTCGGCTTTGTTGAATACACCGACGACGTCCTCCATCGACGAGAGGCTGTCTTCGCCGAGGCCGGGGGTTACGGTCGTCGCGAGAAGCAGGTCGATTTTGAGACCCCCGGTGGCGCCGAAGCTGCGGATCTGGTCCGACCCTTCCCCACCGTTGAGGGAGTCGTCTCCCTCGTCGAGCTCGATCCTGTCGTCGCCTTCGTCGCCGAACATCTGATCGACGGAGGGAACGCCCGAGCTGCCGTCGCCGTCGAGCGAGTCTTTGTCCGCCCCGCCGTGCAGATCGTCGGCGCCCGCTTCCCCGCTGAGACTGTCGTCTCCCGCTCCGCCGAAGAGGTGGTCTGCGCCGGCCCCACCGCTGAGCTGATCGCTCCCACCGCCGCCTTGGATCGTGTCGCCTCCGTCGGTCGGGCTGAGGCTGGAATTGCCGCCCATCCAGTTGACCCCGGCATCGCCGCTAATCGTGTCGGCCCCATTACCGCCATAGACGTTGTAGATGCCGCTGAGAGTGTCGGTGCCCTGTTCGGCATTGATCGTTTGCGGCGTCGTTTTCGACAGATCCACCGTAACCGCCGTCGGCGACACGAGGTTCATGCTCGTCGCATCGAACCCACGCAGGCCGTTGCCCGTGAGTTCGTCGTCTCCGGGGCCGCCGGTCAGCGAGCTGAAGGAGTCGGGGGTGCCGGTCATGTCGATCGTGTCGTTGCCGTCCTGGCCGTTGAGGCTGTTGTAGGACGTCGTCGGTCCGCCCGTCACCGCGTCGCCGGTGATGGCCAGTTCGTCGTTGCCTTCGCCACCGTAGAAGACAACCCCGGTGAGAGCGCCGCTGCCGGAGCCGACTTCGACATCGAGGTCCTTCACGGTCTCGTTCGCGTTGAGGTTGATGCCCTTGGCGCCGGCGAGGAAGTGGTCGTTGGCAGCGCTCGTTTCGGCAACCGACGAGCGCCCGACCTTGATCACGAAGGAGCCGGTCGGATCGGGCACTTTGACCTCGATCTCGCTCGAGCCGTTCCCCTCGTCGGTGGCTCCTGGAGCGAGCATTCCGTTTTTGAAGCCGAACTCCAGGCGCGGATTCTGCCCCTGGACGCTGGGGGCCGGGTTGCCGGTGAGAGTGATCAGGTCGGTGTTGGTGACAGTCGCGTGGGCATCCGAGTCGGGGTCTTTGCAGAGGTCTTCGGTTCCGAATCCGTCGGTCCCGATGTAGATCTCTTCGCCGCCGGTACCGGCACGTTGGACCAGCGGAACCGAGGACCCCGTGGGAAACGCATAGGTGACCGTTTTCGCCGCGTCGTCATAGATGCACGGATTGTCGGCCGCGGTGGCCGTCGCCGCGGCCCACGCGGCGACGAAGAGCACGCCCGCGATCGAGGCGAGCACCAAGCGAAACCCTGGAGTCAAGCCGATGCGCAAAGGGTAGTTGCTCAGTTGAGG
>DASUZP010000073.1:0-4553 GCA_036376775.1 Solirubrobacterales bacterium
CCTCCCGCTTGCTGGGTTTTTCGCCTTGGAGCGTCGTGCGACTGTCCGCAAACGTCGGTTGGGGCGAAAAACGGGACGCCGCTGCGCGAGAGGGACACCCGACCCCTCGCTCACAGACGCCGCCGTCAGTCCAGCTTCAACTCGTTGAGCTTGCTCCAGCGCGAGTCGCCGCCGGTGTCGTGTTTGTGGTCCTCGGGGTCGGCGTCGTTCAGGGATTCGCCGCAGGTCGGACAGAGACCGGCGCAGTCGGGGCGGCAGAGGATGCGGGCTGGGATCGCGAGGACGGCGGCGTCGTGGGCCCAGCGGCCCAGATCGAGCTCGTCGTCGACCACATAGGGGCTGCGCAGCTCCTCGTCGTCGGTGTCGGCCTGGTCGACCTCGCGGGCGTCTACCTCGGTCTCGACCGCCGCGGGGTCGAGGCAGCGCATGCAAGGTCCCTCGACATGGATGGGGAAGCGCAGTCTGAAGGCGTAGCCGTTGCTTGGCCGCGAGACGTCGAGCCTCGTTCTCAGCTCCTCGCTCCGAGGGGCATAGGTCTGGCCGCCCAGCTCCAGCGGGTCGAGGTGGACCGGAAGGTCCAGGCGCGCACCCTCGCCGTGGGTGAGCGAGAGACGCGCGAGGTCGACGATCGTGGTTGGCGTTCTGCTGGTCATCTACGAGCTCCTCCGCCCTGCCGCTTACGATGAGTCCCTCCCGACGAGATTACGAAATGGGTCAATTCGACTGGACACCGGACGAGTATCTGGAGCGGATCCGCTCCAAGATCCCCCGCTACGACGAACTGCAAGAGCAGGCGGTGGCGGCAATTCCCTTTGCGCCCGAGCGGGTGCTGGAGCTGGGAATGGGGACCGGCGAAACGACCCGGCGCCTGATCGAGGCCTACCCCGACAGCTGGGTGGTCGGGCTCGACTCCAGCCCCGACATGGTCTTCCGCGCCCGCCAGAGCTACGACGACGTGCAACTGGCGCGGATGGAGGATCCGCTCCCCGACGGCCCCTGGGACCTGGTCATCTCAGTCCTCTCGGTCAACGACCTGAGCGACGAGCAAAAGCAAGCTCTCTTCCGCCGTGTCAAGGATCACTCCCGCTCCCTGGTGATCGGCGACGTCTTCGAGAAGGACGAGCTGGACAACCTGGTCGAGTGGTCCGAGGGCGAAGTCGCCTGGCAAGCAGACAACCTCGCCGTAGTAAGCGCCAGCTACTGAGGGAAGCGTCCGCTCTCGGGCGAAGGGGCCGGGGGTCCTCCGCCGGAAACTTGTGAGCCGGCGGGAATCCGAACCCTCAGCAGACGACCGACGCGGGTTTCAGGCGGAGGACCCCCGGCCCCTTCGCCCCACCGCGTGACCGCGACTACTGCTGCTCGTCCAGCTCGGCGACCGGCTGCTCTTCGTCACGGCCGGCGAGCCGGTCGCGGCCACGCTGCACGGCCGCGAGGAACTTCTGCAGGTTGACCTCGAGGGTATTGAGGATCTCGTCGGCGTAGTCCTCGGCGCCGAGTCGGATCTCGCGCTCCCGCGTGCGGGCGTCCTCGACGATCTCGTCGGCGGCGCGCTCAGCCTGCTTGGTGACCTCCTCGTCGGAGATCAGACGGGCCTGCTGCTCGCGGGCCTCGCGCACGATCCGCTCCGCCTCGCGTTTGGCCTCGGCGAGCATCTCCTGGCGCTCCTTGACGATCCAGCGCGCCTGCTTGATCTCCTCGGGGATCGTCGCCCGCATCTGGTCGAGGAGGTCGTAGATCTCCTCGCGATCGACGCGAACCTGATCCGTGAGTGGCACGGGCCGGGCGTTGTGGACGACGTCGTCCAGCTTGTCTATGAGAACCAAAACGTCCATTAGCAGGGCGTAAGCCTACGTGTCAGAGGCACTTTCGGTGAAGAAGCCAAGATTTCCTCGGCTTTTTGCAAACTCTCGCCCACGGAGGCGACGCTTGGCAAAAGCCTACCTTTCGCCCAGGCGGCCTGCCATCGCGGCCGCTACAGGTGCTGGAACGAGGTCGGAAACGTCGCCCCCGAAAGTCGCCATTTCCTTCACGCCGGTCGAGGAAAGGAAGCTGTAGTGGGGCGAGGAGATCATGTAGATGCTCTCGATTCCCGGATCGAGCTTGCGGTTGAGCTGCGCCATCTCGAACTCGTACTCGAAGTCGGAGATCGCCCGCAACCCCTTGACGATCGCCCTCGCCCCCAGTTCGCGGGCGAACTCGACCAACAGGTTGGAGAAGATCTGGACCTCGACGTTGGCAAGGTCGGCAGTCGCTTCGCCGATCAGGCCCTGGCGCTCCTCGGCGGTGAACAGCGTCTTCTCCTTGCGGATCGGATTGTTGACGACGCCGACCACCACCCGCTCGAAGACCTGCGAGGTGCGCTTGATGATGTCGAGGTGCCCGTTGGTGACCGGGTCGTAACTGCCCGGGCAGACGACGGTGCCGTTGCGCTCGGCCATCAGGCCGCACCCAGACCGTAGATGGAGACGTCGGCGGCGCCGTAGCGACGCTGACGCAGAGTCTCGAGCGAATCGATCCGCAACGGGCGGCGTGCGCCGCTCTCGACGACGGCCCGCCCGTCGGCGGCAAGCAGCCGCGGACGATGTGTATTCAGATCCTGCCCCACGCGGTCGGCGAGTCTATAGGGGGCGTCGACGAAGACGAAGTCGAAGCGAGCGGCCCCCGGCTCCATCGCCCGACCGGGCAACCAGCGCTCGACGTCCGCACGGACGAGCTCGCAGCGCTCACCGAGTCCCAGCCGCTCGATGTTGCCGAGCGCCGGGCGCGTGTCGCGGTCGACCAGGACGGCTGTCGCGGCGCCGCGCGAAAGTGCCTCGATCGCGAGCGCCCCGGTGCCGCAGTAGAGGTCGAGAATGCGCGCGCCGGAGACGTCGCCGAGCGCCGAGAAGACCGCCTCGCGAACCCGATCGGAGGTAGGCCGCACCTTCCAGCCGCGTGGCGCGACCAGGCGCTGCCCCTTCAGCTCGCCGGCGATTACCCGCAATTTCCAACTTTCTCATAGACGTGTCCACGGAGTTTTTTTCTCATAGCGCTATGGGGTCGGAGGCGCCGGCGCCGAAGCGGCGGTAAGCGGCGTCGAGCAGGGGGCCCAGCTCGGGCACGTCGAGCGAGTCGTGGCGCCGCAGCAGGTCCAGCACCTCGTCGCGAGCGGCGACCAGGATCGGCGTTTCCTCGGGCAGCTCGGCGACGGCGAAGCGCGGCAGGCCGCTCTGTCGCGTCCCCAGTACCTCGCCCTCGCCGCGCAGCGTAAGGTCGACCTCGGCGAGCTTGAACCCGTCCCGCTCGCGCTCGACGGCTTTGAGACGGCGCCTCGCCATGCCGCCGGCATCTTCCGGAAAGAGCAGGCAGTGGGAGCGGTGCGCACCGCGGCCGACCCGGCCGCGCAGCTGATGCAGCTGGGAGACGCCGTAGCGCTCGGCGCCCTCGATGATCATCACCGTTGCGTTTGGCACGTCGATCCCCACCTCGATCACCGTCGTCGCCACCAGCACGTCCGTCGTACCGGAGGAGAACGCCTCCATCGCCTCGGCCTTGCGAGCCGAGGGCATCTGGCCGTGGATGACGCCGATCGAGAAGCCGTCCAACTCCTCGCGGGCCAGCCGCTCTGCCTCGACCTCGGCGGCGCGTCCTTGGATCTTCTCCGACTCCTCGACCAGCGGGCAGACGACGTATGCCTGCCGGCCCGCGCGCAGCTCGGCGCGGAGGAACTCGTAGGCGGCGGCACGATCGTCCTCCTCGACCAGGCGGGTCTCGACCGGCTGCCTCCCCGCCGGCAGCTCGTGCAGAGCCGTCGTGTCGAGATCGCCGTAGGCGGTCAGCGAGAGCGTACGCGGGATCGGCGTCGCGGTCATGTGCAGCACGTGCGGCACCATCCCCTCCACCCGCTTCTCGTCCAGCGCCTGCCGCTGCTCGACCCCGAAGCGATGCTGCTCGTCGACGACGCAGACGCCGAGTCGGGCGAAGCGCACCTTCGGGTCGATCAACGCGTGGGTGCCGACCGCCAAACCCAACTCTCCGCTGGCAAGCCGCTCCAGCGCCTCTCTGCGACGTGCCGCAGGAGTCGCCCCGGTCAGCAGCGCAAACGGCGTCGCGTCTTCCGCCAGCAGCTTCCCGAGGGTGACGGCATGCTGCTCCGCCAGCGTCTCGGTCGGCGCCATCAAGACCGCCTGATAGCCCGCTTCAAGCGCGCGCAGCATCGAGTACAGCGCCACAACGGTCTTCCCCGACCCCACCTCCCCCATCAGCAAGCGCTGCATCGGCTCGCCGGAGTCCAGATCAAGATCGATCTCGTCGAACGCCTTCAACTGATCCCGCGTCGGCTCAAACGGCAACGACTCGATCCACCTGCCCACCAGCTCTCCCGGCTTGCCCAACTTCGGCGCGGGCCGCGCCGCGCGATGCGATTGCTTCCGCGTCGTGAGCAGCGCCTGATAGAGGAACAGCTCTTCAAACACCAGCCGCTTTCGAGCCTCCTCGACGTCCTCCCCACTCTCGGGGAAGTGCACCGCCTTGACCGAGTCGGCTGCCCCAGCGAGCCCTCGTCGCAAGCGCAG
>DASUZP010000074.1:0-10542 GCA_036376775.1 Solirubrobacterales bacterium
TGTGCCTCCGGCGCAGCGGCGTCCGTTTTTCGCCCCAACCACAATCTCGGATGGCCGCATCGTCAGTGGCGAAAAACCCAGCAAGCGGGAGGCACACCCCCACCCCTCCCGCTCTACAGCTGAAGCGACTTCACCTGCAGCAACTCCTCGATCGCGTAGCGACCGTTCTCCCGCCCGTGCCCAGACTGCTTGTAGCCGCCGAACGGCGCCAGCGGGTTGAACGCCCCGCCGTTGATCTCGATCTGGCCGGTGCGGATCCGCTTGGCGACGGAGATCGCGCGGTCCCGATCGCCAGACCAGACGCCGCCGGCGAGGCCGTAGACGGTGTCGTTGGCGATTCGCACCGCGTCGTCCTCGTCGTCGTAGGGCTGGATCGCGAGCACCGGGCCGAAGATCTCCTCCTGGGCGATCGTCATCTCGGGGGTCACGTCGGAGAAGACGGTGGGGCGGACGAAGTAGCCGTTCTCCAGGCCCTCCGGGGGTGCGGCACCGCCGGTCACCAGCTTGGCGCCCTCGGCCTCGCCCTTCTCGATGTAGTCACGGACGCGCTCGCGCTGCAGTTCGGAGACGAGCGGCCCGAGCCGGGTCGAGTCCTCGAAGGGGTCGCCGGGAGTGAAGGCCTCGGCGGCGGACTTCGCCAGCTCCTCGGCTTCGGCGAGCTTCTCGCGCGGCACCAGCATCCGGGTCAGGGCGCTGCAGGTCTGGCCCGAGTTGAGGTAGCACTTGCCGACCCCGTCGGGGACCGCCTGACTCAGGTCCGCGTCGTCGAGGATCACGTTTGGGGACTTGCCACCGAGCTCCATCGCGACCGGCTTCACCGTCGCCGATGCCAGCTCGCTGACCCGCCGTCCGGCCCGGGTCGAACCGGTGAAGGAGACCATGTCGACGCCGGGGTGCCCGGCGATCGCCTCGCCGACAACCGGTCCGGTGCCGGTGACCAGGTTGAAGACGCCCGGCGGCAGGCCCACCGCCTCGATCACCTCGGCGAGGATGAAGGCGTTGACGGGGACCACCTCGCTCGGCTTGAGGACGACGGTGCATCCTGCGGCGAGGGCGGGCGCCACCTTGGCGGCGATCTGGTTGAGCGGGTAGTTCCAGGGGGTGATCGCGCCGAGCACGCCGGCCGGCTCGCGCAGTACCCGCGAGTTGCCGATCTCCTCCTCCCAGGCGACTTCCTCCATCAGCCCCGGCATCGCCGCGAACTGGCCGATCGGCAGGCCGGCCTGGATGATCCGGCTCAGCGTCAGCGGCATCCCCAGCTCCTGGGAGATCGTCGCGGCGATCTCGTCGCTGCGCTCGCCGAGCCCGGCGGAGATCGCCGTCAGGTAGCCGGCGCGCTCCTCGCGCGAGGTCTGCGACCAGGTGTCGAAGGCGTCGCGAGCGGCCCGCACGGCCAGGTCGGCGTCCGCCGGCGTGCAGGCCGGAATCGTCGCCATCGTCTCCTCGGTGGTCGAGTTGACGACGTCGAGCGCCTCGCCTCCCTGCGGCTCGACCCACTCGCCGCCGATGAAAACCTTGTCCCGGACCTGAACCTCCGCCGTCGTCGCCATCTCCGCTCCTCCTAGTTGCTGAGTAGATCCATCATCGCCGATTGAAGCATTGTGGGGTCAATAGACCCCCAAAAGCTGCGATCAACCGGAGGCCGAGGCCGAGAGCTCGCCGGTTGCGACGCCGGGGCCCGGCAGGGCGCGGGCATCGCGGGCGTGCAGGAGCTCGCCGCAGCTCTCGCAGATGCCACGGTCGCTGACCTCGCCGCCGCAGCCCTTGTGGACGATCAGCATCGGTGGCCCGTCGGGCTCGGGCGAGTGGCGGTCGCCCCAGGCGAGCAGGGCGACGAGGGCGGGCCAGAGGTCGAGCCCCTTCTCGGTCAGGAAGTACTCGTAGCGCTCCGGGCTCGACTGGTAGGGCCGCCGCTCGAGGATGTCCTCCTCGACCAGTCGCTGCAGCCGCGCCGAGAGCACGTTGCGGGCGACGCCGAGTCCCTGTTGCAGCTGGCCGAAGCGACGGTTGCCGTTCATCACGTCGCGCACGATCAAGAGGCTCCAACGCTCGCCGACCACCTCGAGCGCCTTGGCGATCGAGCAGATCTGGCCGGGATAGTCGTGACCGAGCACGAGAGTGATCTTGGCACATAAGGTTGCATCAAGCAACCGAGTCGGTTAGGGTGAGCCCAATCAACGGTTGCTTGAAGCAACCTAGGCCGATTGGAGGCACAAGATGAGGCTGATTTCAAGACACAGGCATCAGCGGCGGCCGCGGGCTCCGCGGATCTCGATCAGCCCGGCGGAGATCGCCGCCGACCTGCACTACCCGGCTGGCCATCGTCTCGATGGGAAGGCCAGGTCGGCAGCCGGGGGACGCCGGTGAGCGACACCGAGATCTCCAACGACGGCGTTGCCGCCAAGATCGCCGAGGCGGCTCGCGGTGGGGGCACGGCGGTCGAGGCAGCCAAGCTGTTCGCCGAGGCGAACCCGGAGACGAGTCGCAGCCGCACCCTGGTCTGGCAGGACCCGCTGCCGACCGCGGCCGCCGGAGCGACGATGAACGGCATCGAGTACATGCGGGCGATCGTCGCCGGCGAGGTCCCGCCGCCGCCGATCGCGGTGACGATGCGGATGGGGCCGATCGAGGTCGAGGAGGGCCGCGCTGTCTTCTCCGGCGAACCGGGCGAGGAGCACTACAACCCGATCGGCGTCGTCCACGGCGGCTACGCGGCGACCCTGCTCGACTCGGCCCTTGGCTGTGCGGTTCACACGACCCTGCCGGCCGGCGTCGGCTACACCTCGCTCGGCCTCGAGGCGAAGTACGTGCGGCCGATCACCCGCGACACCGGCCGCGTCCTCTGCGAGGCCAACGTCCTCTATCGAGGTCGCCGCCAGGCGACCTCGGAGGCCAAGTTGACCGCAGCGGAGAGCGGCAAGCTGCTCGCCCACGGCGTCGCCACCTGCATGATCCTCGAAGCCTGAACGGTGCCGGGGCGCTCTACGCGGACTGCTCGCGGGCGAGCTCGACCAGCAGGCGGACGCCGAAGCCGCTGGCGTCGTTGCCGGTGTAGGGACGACCCACGTCCCAGGCGGTACCGGCGATGTCGACGTGCGCCCAGGGGGTCTCGCCGACGAACTCCTCGAGGAAGGAGCCGGCGTAGATCGTCCCCGCCTTGCGCTTCGCCGCGGCGTTGGTGAGGTCGGCGACGGTGCCCTTGGTCAGCTCCTTGTACTCGGGGTGGAGAGGGAGGCGCCAGACCAGCTCGCCGCTCGTCCTGCCGGCCACTTCGACCGCGGCGGCGAGATCGTCGTCGTTGGAGATCACCGCCGCGTAGGTCGAGCCCAACGCCATCAGCACGGCGCCGGTCAGCGTGGCGACGTCGACGATCCGCTCGGCGCCCAGCTCGACCGCGTAGGCGAGGGCGTCGGCGAGGATCAGGCGGCCCTCGGCGTCGGTGTTGTTGACCTCGACCGTCTTGCCGTTGTACTGGGTGATGATGTCGCCGGGCTTGATCGCGGTCCCCGACGGCATGTTCTCGGTCGAGGGGACGACTGCGATCAGGTTCAGCGGCAGCGCCAGCTCGGCGATCGCGCCGACCGCCTCCAGCACCGCGGCGGCGCCGGACATGTCCATCTTCATCTCCTGCATCGACGCCGATGGCTTCAGTGAGATGCCGCCCGTATCGAAGGTGACGCCCTTGCCGACGAATCCCAGGGTGGGGCCGGAGCCGCCGCCCTCGTAGCGGAGCACGATCAGCTTCGGCTCCTCCTCGGTGCCCTGGCTGACGGCGACCAGGCCGCCCATCTCCTTGGCGGCGATCTCGTCGCGGCCAAGGACTTCGGCGCTGACCCCCTCGTGGTGGGAGGCGATCTGGCGTGCCCGGCGGCCGAGGAACGAGGGGGTGGCGACGTTCGAGGGCAGGCTCTGCAGGTCGCGGGCGCGGTTCTGCGCCTCGGCGCAGATGCGGCCGGCCTCGGCTGCCGCGGCTATGTCCGCCTGTGAGAGCAGCGTCAACGACTCGATCCTGGGCGGGGGAGGCTCGCCCGGGTCGCCGCTCTGGAAGCGGTCGAAGCGGTAGTCGCCGAGAATCGTGCCGGTGACGATCGCCGCGGCGATCGCTTCCTCGTCGAGGTCCTCGCTGAGGGAATCCGGCTGTCCGTTATGGGTATCGACCTCGCTGCCCTGTGACTCCGGCAGAATCCATGCCAGCGAGCTTGCCCCGAGCTTCGCCGCCTCCTTCGCGACCAGCGCCGCGGCGACCCGTGCGCGCTCAGGCTCGAAATCCTTACGTTTGCCGAGTCCGACGACGAGCCCACGACCGGGGTCGTCCGGATGGAGAAGAGAGAGTTTTTCGAACTCCGACTTGACGAAGTTGGATCCGTACATCCGAGCCAAAGGGCGAGGTGGCTTGTCGCCCTCGAACAATCCGGCGACGATGAGGTCGGCTTCGACCTGATCAGGCGGCTGCTGGCTGACTTCGACTTTCACGGCCGTCGAGTCTAGGGGCTCCCGTCGCGCGGTTCCTTGGCCGTCTATTACGTGACCAAGGAACCACAACCTGCCAGGGTGGCCCGCTATCGTTTCGGGCAGGGCCATGCGGCCCTTCCGAGCCGAGACCCGGCATAAACCGACGTAGAAAGGCCGCCAGATGCCCAGCACCGTCATCCTCGCAACCGCACGCACGCCCTTCGGCAAGATGGGCGGAACCCTCTCCTCGCTCGACGCCACCGACCTCGGCGGCCACGCGATCGAAGCCGCTCTGGAGCGCTCCGGGGTCGATCCGGAGCAGGTCGAGCAGGTCGTCTTCGGCCAGGTCCTGCAGGCCGGCCAGGGGCAGATCCCCTCGCGCCAGGCGCAGATCAAGGGCGGCATCCCCAAGGAGGTCCCCTCGGAGACGATCAACAAGGTCTGCGCCTCGGGAATGCGCTCGCTCGGGATCGCCGACATGGCGATCCGCGCCGGCGACACCGACGTCGCCGTCACCGGCGGCATGGAGTCGATGAGCGGCGCGCCGCACCTGCTGCCGGGCGCCCGCTTCGGCTACCGCATGGGCCACGTCGAGACGATCGACGCGATGGTCCACGACGGCCTCACCAATCCCTTCACCGAAAAGCAGATGATCAACGAGGCGAGCGAGGTCTCCAACGAGCTCGAGATCACCCGCGCCGACATGGACCGCTTCGCCGAGCGCTCGCACCGGCTCGCCGCCGAGGCAACCGACGCCGGCCGCCTCGCCGACGAGATCGTCGGCGTCACGGTCCGTTCCCGCAAGGGTGAGAACACGATCGAGGCGGACGAGGCGATCCGCGCGGAGACGACGGTCGAGACCTTGGCCGGCCTGCGCGCGATCGGCGGCGACGATGCGACCCACACCGCCGGTAATGCCCCTGGCGTCAACGACGGCGCCGGCGCGATCGTCGTCGCCTCCGACGAGTGGGCGGAGAAGGAAGGCCGGCCGGTTCTGGCGCGGGTCCTCTCCTACGGCACCGTCGCCGACGATTTCCCCTACCTGGCGAAAACCCCCGCCAATGCCGCCAAGCAGGCGCTGGAGAAGATCGGCAAGAGCCCCGAGGACGTCGATCTCTGGGAGATCAACGAGGCCTTCGCCTCGGTCGCCCTCAACTCGATGCGGATGCTCGGTGTCGACGAGGACAAGGTCAACGTCAACGGCGGCGCAATCGCGCTCGGCCACCCGATCGGCGCCTCGGGCGCCCGCATCGTCGGCTCTTTGGTTCATGAGCTGGGCAGGCGTGGGGGCGGCCTGGGCGTAGCGGCCATTTGTTCCGGCGGCGGGCAGGGCGACGCCATAGTCATCGAGGTCTGAGCCTTTGCAGCGGGCGGCTGCCTTCTTCGATCTGGACAAGACCCTGATGGCGGGGTCTTCCGGGATGCAGTTTGCCCGTGTCGCGACGCGACACGGGATCGTCGGCCGCCGCCAGCTCGCCCGCTGGGCTGTCGAGCATCTGCGCTACCGCCTGCGCGGGACGACCGACGAGCGCACGACCGAGGTGCTCCGCGTCGCCCGCGACCTGATCTCGGGCGTCCCGGCCCGCAGCCTCGAGCGGATGAACCCCGAGGTGATGGCGGCGATCCTGCCGCGCGTCTATCCGCAGATGCTCGACGAGGTCTACGCCCACCAGGACGCCGGCCGCGCCACCTTCATCGTCAGCGCCGCCGGCAACGGGGTGGTCGAACCGCTTGCCGCGGTCCTGGGGATGGACGGCGGCATCGGCACTCGTTACGAGGTGGGGGAGGACGGCACCTTCACCGGACGCTTCGACGGGCCCTTCGTCTACGGGCAGGGCAAGGTCGTCGCAATGCAGGCGTTTGCGGCCGAGCACGGGATCGACCTGGCCGAGTCCTTCGCCTACTCCGACTCACTCTCGGACCTGCCGATGCTGCGCGCCGTCGGCAATCCCGTCGCGGTCAACCCGGACCCGCCGCTGGCCGAGATCGCCCGCGAGGAAGGCTGGCAGACGATGCGCTTCGAGCGCCTCGGCCGCCGCCTCGTCGCCCTCACCGTCACCCTGCTCGCCACGGTCGCCGGCTTCGGCGCGAGCCGTATCGCCGCTCGCCGCAGACCCGCGCCCCGCCGCTTCCCGGCGCGGCGCTAGCCAAAGCGCTGTCGAGCCTGGCCTTCCATCTGCGTCCTCGCTCTAATGATTAATATTTCCTGTTCAAAAATGGAAAAGGCGGGGATGAAGAGAAAGTAGGCAAAGAGATGGCTCGCAAACTGAAGATCCCAGGCCTCGCCTTGCTGGCGGTTCTCGCGGTAAGCGGCACGCTGGCCTCGGCGGCGCATGCGGCTCCGTTCGCGTTCCGGTCGGACGGGTTCCTGACGAAAATCATCGGCGAATCGGGTGGTTTGAAATTCACCGTCGAAGGAGGATCGCTGACGTGTGCCAAAACCACTTACCTAGGAGAACAGGCGGGAGAAGAAAACGAACTCCTGCTTGTCTTCCCGATGTACGAAAATTGCAAATTCGGTGCGATGGGACTTACGGCCGACGTCGAACCCGGCGGATGCACATTTGAATTTTTCCAAGACAACAACACAGAAAACGGGAAATTCGACGTCATAACCTCAATCCTGTGTCCTGTCGGGGGAAAAATGACGATCACGGTTACAGCGATGGGCCAAACCTCGTGCACGATCACCCTTGGGGAACAGACCTTGGGGACAGGCACCGTGTTCACAAACGGCAAAATCGAAGCGTTCGAACTGCTCGACTACAAGGGCGACATCAACGTCAGTGGCGTGAAATACAACCAGGAAGCCGGTACCGGACTTTCTAAATGCGCCACAGCGGACGGCAAAGCCAACGGGACCTACATCGACGTCCCGACATTCACGGGCCGCAACGAAAAAGAAGAAAACACAAACATCTGGGTCGCATAGCCAAGCGAACGGGGGCCGGGGCGATCCCGGCTCCCTTTCCAAAGCCGGCAAGGACCTCCGCGGTGGAAGACTGGCCCCACGGATACCGCCGGCTCTAGACTGCTCGCATGGCTACCGAGCCGAGGCAAAGGCCGCTGGAAGAGCGCGAGGCCGAGCGCACGACGATGTCGGGTCATCCGATCGAGCCGCTCTACGGTCCCGAGCTGGCTCCCGCGGATCCCGAGGAGTCGATCGGCCGCCCGGGCGAGTATCCGTTCACGCGCGGGCCCTACGAGTCGATGCACCGGGGCAAGCTCTGGACGATGCGCCAGTTCGCCGGCTTCGGCACGGTCGAGGAGACCAACGAGCGCTTTCACTACCTGCTCGACCACGGCCAGACCGGCCTTTCGACCGCCTTCGACATGCCCACGCTGATGGGGTACGACTCCGACCACGAGCGCAGCCTCGGCGAGGTCGGGCGCGAGGGAGTCGCCGTCGACAGCCTCGACGACATGGAACAGCTCTTCGACGGGATCCCGTTGGGCGGCGTCACCACCTCGATGACGATCAACGCGCCGGCGGCGATCCTGCTCGCCTTCTACGTCCTGGTCGGCGAGA
Organism: Solirubrobacterales bacterium; assembly: GCA_036376775.1. Taxonomy (GTDB): domain Bacteria; phylum Actinomycetota; class Thermoleophilia; order Solirubrobacterales; family 70-9; genus VRUE01. The sequence continues at coordinate 7,982 of DASUZP010000074.1, forward strand.
AGCAGGGGGTCCCGGCGGAGAAGCTCGGCGGCACGATCCAGACCGACATCCTCAAGGAGTACATCGCGCAGAAAGAGTGGTGCTTCCCGATCGAGCCGGCGATGCGCCTGGTCACCGACATGATCGAGTGGTGCACGGAGAACATGCCGCGCTGGCACCCGGTATCGATCTCGGGCTACCACATCCGCGAGGCCGGCTCGACCGCTCAGCAGGAGCTCGCCTTCACGCTCAAGGACGGCTTCACCTACGTCGAGCGGGCGCTCGAGCGCGGCCTCGACGTCGACGATTTCGCTCCTCGCCTTTCCTTCTTCTTCAACGCCCATGTCGACTTCTTCGAGGAGATCGCCAAGTACCGGGCGGCGCGGCGGATCTGGGCGCGTGAGATGCGCGACACCTACGGCGCCAAGCGCGAGGAGTCGATGCGGCTGCGCTTCCATGCCCAGACGGCGGGGGTGTCGCTGACCGCCCAGCAGCCGCTCAACAACGTCGTCCGCACCTCGCTCGAGGCGCTGGCGGCGGTGCTCGGCGGCACCCAGTCGCTGCACACCAACTCCTTCGACGAGGCGCTGGCGCTGCCGACCGAGGAGGCGGTGCGGGTGGCGCTGCGCACGCAGCAGGTGATCGCTTTCGAGTCGGGCGTCGCCAACACGGCCGACCCGCTCGGCGGTTCCTGGTTCGTCGAGAAGCTGACCGACGAGATGGAGGCGGCCGCCTACGACTACTTTGCCCGCATCGACGAGCTGGGCGGGATGGTCGAGGCGATCCGTCGCAACTTCCCCCAGCGTGAGATCGCCGACGCCGCCTTCACCTACCAGCGCGAGGTCGACGAGCGCAAGCGGATCGTCGTCGGCGTCAACGACTTCGTTCAAGAGGACGAGGACGCGACCCCGATCCTGCGCATCGACCCGGCGCTGGAACGCAAGCAGACCGACCGTCTGGCGGCGACCCACGCCCGCCGCGACGGGGCCGCCGCCGAGGCCGCCCTCGCCGAGCTCAAGCGCGCCGCCGCCACCGACGCCAACCTGATGCCGCCGATCATCGAGGCCGCCCGCGCCCGCGCCACCGAGGGCGAGATGATCGCGGCCCTGCAAGAGGTCTTCGGCACCTACACCGAGAGCCCGGTCTTCTAAGCTCTCCGCCGCTATGGAGGCAGCAACCGCCCGCAAGATCCGCGTCGTCGTCGCCAAGCCCGGCTTGGATGGGCACGACCGCGGTGCCAAGATCATCGCCCGGGCGCTGCGCGACGCGGGCATGGAGGTGATCTACACCGGCCTGCACCAGACGCCAGAGCAGATCGCCGAGACCGTGATCCAGGAGGACGCCGACGCGGTCGGCCTCTCGATCCTCTCTGGCGCCCACATGACGCTGGTGCCGCGGGTGGTCGAGCTGCTCAAGGCGCAGGGCGTCGACGACGTCCTGGTCACGGTGGGGGGGACGATCCCGGCCGACGACATTCCCGAGCTGAAGGAGCTCGGAGTCGCCGCCGTATTCACGCCCGGGGCGGGCACCGACGAGATCGTCGACTTCATCCGCGAGGGCGCCGAAGAGCGCCACGAACGCGACGCTTAGGGACACGCCCACGTTTTCGAGCGTGATAAGCATCACGCCGACTGTCACACCGCCGCGTGTATAGATAGACTGATTGACTGGTCAGTCAACCCGCCCGAAGCAAGAGCGAAGCAACAGCCAAGGAGGCTTGAAAGTTGAAGATCTGCGTCCTGGTCAAGGAGGTTCCGGACGCCGCCGTCCAGAAGCGCATCGACCCTGGAACGATGCAGCTGGACCGCAGCGGCGAGAAAAACCTCAACCCCTTCGACACCCACGCAATTGAGGCCGCCATGCAGATCAAGGAGGGCGGCGCAATCCCGGTCGAGGAGGTCGTCGCGGTGACGATGGGCCCCGACTCCGCCGTCCGTGCTCTGCACAAGGCGGTGGCGCTCGGTGCCGACCGCTCCGTGCATCTCTCCGACGACGCGCTGTCGGGCTCCGACGTCTGCGCCACCGGCTACTCGCTGGCGAAAGTGCTCGAGTCCGAGAGCCCGGACCTGGTCCTGCTCGGCCAGCAGTCCGACGACGGCGAGTGCTACACGATCGGCGCCGTCGTCGCCGACCACCTGCAGATGCCCTCGCTGACGCAGGTGATCAAGATCGACGTCAGCGACGGCAAGCTGCGCTGCGAGCGCCAGGCCGAGTACGGCTACGACACGGTCGAGGTCGAGTTGCCGGCCGTGATCAGCGTCGGCGACGCGATCAACGAGCCCCGCTACCCGAGCCTCAAAGCGATCATGGGCGCGAAGAAAAAACCGCTCGACGGCAAGGCCACCGGCGATGTCGGCATCGAAGCCGGCATGGTCGGCGAGGGGGGCTCCAAGACGAAGGTCCTCGCACTCAACCCGCCGCCTCCCAAGGAAGCTGGCGAAATCATCGAGGACGAGGACACCAACGAGACGGTCGAAAAGATCGTCGCCTGGCTCGACGAGAGGAAGCTGATCTAGATGGCAGGCATCCTGACTTACGCCCTCCACGACGACGAGGGCAACTTCAACAAGAACTCGCTCGGG
>DASUZP010000075.1:0-27717 GCA_036376775.1 Solirubrobacterales bacterium
GGACAGCCGGTCGACGAGCAGCGAAGTGCCCTTCTCGACCTTGTACTGCTTGCCGCCGCTCTCTATGACTGCGTACGTGCTCATTCGTCCTTACCGCTCTGTGAAGTGGAGCGCGACCGGCCCTGACCGCCCCTGCGGCCACGACGGCTACTGCGCGAGGGCGCGGATTCTAGAGCGTCGGCGTCCGCCGCGTCCCCCTCACCGCCGCCGGCACCGTTGCTTGCCGCATCGCCGAGCAGCGAGGCGACCGCCGCCGCACGCTCGACCCGCTCGATCCGGACCAGCTTGCGCTTGCCGACGAAGCGCCCGCCGCCGCTGACGCTGACGATGTAGGAGTCGATCCGGGCGACCGCGTCGTCGACGTTGTACATGTGCGGCTCGGCGATTGTGACCATGACCTCCTCGCCGACCTTGAACGGCAGCGCCCGCTCCTCGATCTGGGCACGGCTGCCGGATTCGACGAGCGTGAAGGTGTCGATCGAGAGCGCGTCGCCGCCCTCGAAGTGGAACTGCTTGCCGGTTTCCTCCTCCAGCTCGGCCAGGCCGCTGTCGGGCTCGATCAGCTCGGCCGCGACCTTCGGGTTGACCCGCAGCAAGAACGCCTCGGCATCGGCATGGTCCGCGGCCATCTCGCGCATCTGCCGCAGTCCCTCCAGCGCAACCGTCTCGGCCGAGAGGACGACGCCCTCGCCGGCGCAGGTCGGGCAGGGCGCGGTGAGGATCTCGCGTACGCCGTCGGTGATGTTCTGGCGGGTCATCTCGACCAGGCCGAGCGGCGAGACCTCGACCACATAGCTCTTCGACTTGTCGGCGTCGAGCGCTTTACGCAGCGTTTTCAGCACTTTCTCGCGGTTTTTGGCCCGCGCCATGTCGATGAAGTCGATCACGATGATGCCGCCGATGTCGCGCAGCCGCAGCTGCCGCACGGTCTCGTCGGCCGCCTCGGTGTTGACTTTGGTGATCGTCTCCTCGAGGCCGCCTTTGCCGCGGCCGGTGAAGCTGCCGCTGTTGACGTCGATCACGGTCAACGCCTCGGTGTAGTCGATGATCAGGTAGCCGCCCGAGGGCAGGTCGACGCGGCGCACCAGGGTCGACTCGATCTCCTTGTCGATGCCCCATTTCTCCAGCAGCGGCTTGCTGCCCTCGTACAGCTCGACTTTGTCGACCAGCTCCGGCGCCGTGCGTTGGAAGAAGCCGGTCACCCGTGCGAGCTGCTTGGGCGAATCGATCACCGCTTTTTCGAAGTCGGAGAGGAAGACGTCGCGCAGGACGCGCACCGGCAGATCCGCCTCCTGGAAGACCAGGCCCAGTCCTTTGGTTTTCTCGGCCCGCCGCTCCAAGACGTCATAGAGCTTGTGCAGGTAGCCGACCTCGCGCACGAAATCGGATTTTTTGGCGCCGTGGGCGGCGGTGCGGACGATCAGCCCGCCCGGGCCCTCATAGATGCGGTCGACCATCTTGCGCAGCCGGTCGCGCTCGGATTCGGAGAGCCGGCGGCTGACGCCGACGCCGCTTCCCTGCGGCGCGTAGACGAGGTAGCGACCGGCGATCGAGAGGTTCATCGAGAGCCGCGCGCCCTTTGACTTGAGCGGGTCCTTGACGACCTGGACGAGGATCTCCTGTCCCGATTTGATCAGCTCGCTGATCTTGCGGCCGCTGCCGCGACCGCGCCTCGGCGCCTGTTCCCCGTTGGGAAGGACGATCTCGTCGACGTGCAGAAAGCCGTTGCGCTCGAGGCCGATGTCGACGAAGGCGGCCTCCATGCCGGGAAGGACGTTGTCGACCTTCCCCTTGTAGATGTTGCCGACGATCGACCGCCGGCCGCGGCGCTCTATGTAGAGCTCCGCCACGTTGCGTTTGCCGCCTTTGGTCTTCGACTCGAGGACGGCGACGCGGGTCTCGCCGCGATCGGCGGACACCAGGATGGTTTTTTTCATGTTTTTGTCAGCTCAGTTCGGATAGGTACGCATGGCCAGGTCCCTTTCAAGGGGTCACCAGGCGAACCTGCCTTTCTGGCTGAGGCGCGCTTGCACGTGAACGCTCTGAAGCACTCCCACCGCGAGTAACGTCGCCAGCACGGAGGAACCTCCGTAGCTGAGCAGCGGCAGGGGGATCCCGGTGATCGGCATGATCCCGAGGTTCATCCCCACGTTGACGAAGACCTGGAAGAGCAGCATGGCGGCGATGCCGCCGGCCACAAGGGTCCCGTACGAGTTCTTCGAGAGCGTCACGATCCGCAGCGCCCGCCAGATCAGCAGGGCGTATAGGGATAGGACGAATGCGGCCCCAAGAAATCCATAGCGCTCACCGATCACCGCAAAGATGAAGTCGGTGTGCCGCTCAGGGACAAAATCGAGCCGCGTCTGGGTGGCCAGGTCGCCCCGCCCGGTCTTCTCACCGGAGCCGATCGCGATCTTGGCCTGGTTCTGCTGGTAGCCCGCGTCGCTGGGGTCCCCGCTTGGATTCGCGAAGGAGGTCAGCCTCTGCTGCTGATATTCCTTCAGGATCGGCGTCCCCACTGCGGGGGCGACCACGAGGACTAGTGCTACGAGTGCGACAAGGGCCGCGCCGATCAGTGCGAAGTGCGTCCAGGGGACGCCCCCCACGTACATCACGGCGAGGGTGATTGCCCCGTACACCAGTGAGGTGCCGAGGTCCGGCTGCAGGAAGACAAGCGCAGCCGGGGCGAAGCCGAGGCAGAGATAGCGCACCGTGCGCTGCCGTGCCGAGCCCCGCCGAGCGCCATCGATGACGAAGCCGGCAAGTGCCAGAACAAGCAGGACCTTGCCCAGCTCCGATGGCTGGAAACTGAAGAAGGGAAGTTCGAAGGCCCGCCGCGAGCCGCGCGCGGCGAAGCCGAAGACGAAGACGAGCGAGACGCTGACGCAGAGGAAGGTGTAGATGCCGACCCGCAGCTCGCGGAAGCGCGAGTAGTCGATCCGCGCCAGCAGGTACATGCCGATCAGGCCGATAGCGGCGTAGATCAACTGCCGGTCGACGTAGTAGCCGGGATTGCCGGGGATGTCGTGCCTGGTCGCCTGGCCGAGCGTAAAGACGCTGAAGGCGACCAGACCGACCGCGGCGAGCCCGAGTGCCGCATCCATATAGGGCAGGCCGAGGCGCTCGGCGATCCCCGGCCGCAGGGCGAAGGGCTCGGGCCGGGCGCGGCGGGTACGGGTCGCGTACATCAGCCCGGACTCCCGCCGTTGGGGCCGCTTTCGCCGGAGCTGTGCTTGCCGAAATACGCTTCCAGGATCTGCAGCGCGGCTGGAGCCGCCGATTCGGCTCCGAAGCCGCCTTCCTCAATCGTCACCGCCGTCACGATACGGGGATTGGGATACGGAGCGAGGACGATGTACCAGGACTGGTCCGCGTGGCCGACCCGCTGCGCGGTCCCCGTCTTGCCCGCGACTTCGATCGGGAAGCCGCCGAAAACCGCGTATGAGGTGCCGCCCGGCGCCTGCGCCGCCTCGTGCAGGCCTTCCAGGATCGCGTCCCGGCTTTCGGTTTTGAAGTGGACGTGACGGCGCGGCTTGGGGTCGAATTCGCGCAGCACCCGGCCGGCGGCGTCGTCGACCTCGAGGCCGACGTGCGGGGTGACGACGGTGCCGCCGTTGCCCAGCGCCGCGTAGGCGATCGCCATCTGCAACGGGTTGGTCTGCAGGTCGCCCTGGCCGGTCGCCAGCTGGATGTTGTCGCCGGCAGACCAGGGCCGCCCTTCGGCAAGACCTTCGGCCGCCAACCGATCGCGCCACTGTTTGGTCGGCAGCAGGCCTTCTGCCGCACCGGGCAGGTCGAGCCCGGTCGGACGGCCGATCCCCAGTTTGTGCGCCCAATGCTGAAGCTGTCCCGTGTCCCACATGTCGAAGCCGAGCGTGTAGAAGAAGACGTCGGAGGAGACCTGCAGCGCCGGCACCAGGGTCAGCGCTCCATAGGAGGCACCGCCGGCGTTCTGGAAGCTCTGCCCGCCGACGGTGAAGGTGCCGCCGTCTTCGATCACCGAGCTCGGCGTGATCACGCCGCTTTCCAGCGCCGCCAAAGCGGTTATGAGCTTGAAGGTGGAGCCAGTGGGATAGAGCCCAGCGATCGCCCGGTCGGTGATCGGCGCCGAGACCGGGTCGCGGTAGAGGGCGTCGACCTGGGCCTGGGTCAGCGGTTTGGTGAAGACCGACGGGTAGAAGCTCGGGAAGGAGCCGAGGCCGAGGATTTCACCGGTGTGCACGTCCATCGTCACGAAACCGCCTGGCAGGCCGCGAGCGGCGAGCGCCGCTTCGCCCGCTTCCTGCACGGCGGAGTCGATCGAGAGCTTGAGGTTGTCGCCGGGGACGGGTGGTTGGGAGAGGAGCTTCCCGTTCTTGGTCGGCTGCCCAAAGGCGTCGACCTGGATCCGCTCGATGCCGGGAGTACCGCGCAGGAAACGGTCGTAGGTGTCCTCGACCCCATCCTGACCGATCTCGTCGCCGGGTTGGAGGCCCTGGAAGCGGCGCTCTTTCAGCTGTTCTTCGGAGATCTCGCCGACGTTGCCGAGGATGTGCGCAGCGAGCGTGCCATGCGGGTAACGCCGCACGAAGACGCGCTGCACGGTCACCCCGGGGAAGCGGACCTGGTTCTCCTGCAGGTAGTAGACGAGGTAGCTGCCGACGTCGCGGCGCAGGATCACCGGCGCGCTCGCGGCCAGCGTCAGCTGCTCGTGCATCGTCTTGCGCAGGCGCGGCAACGAGCTGTGGGTCAGATCGGCGAGCTGCGCCAGCTCGGCGCGGCGCCGGTGCGGGTTTTCGGGCAGCTTGTTGGGATTGACCTGGAGAGCGAGGCTGGTGCGATTGGTGACGATCTTCTTGCCATTGCGATCGAGGATCTCACCGCGCGGAGCGCTGACCCTGTACTCGCGGGTGCGGTTGTTGTTCGCTTCGGCGAGGTACTTTTCGCCGTTCAGCACCTGCAGGAACCAGAGGCGGAAGAAGAGCAGGCCGAAGAGCGCCAGCGCCACGCCGCCGAAGATTGCGATGCGCAGCGCCAGACCGTTGTTCATCTGGGGACCCGATTCGCCGGAGCGCCGGTACATTCAGGTCCTCCCCAGCACGGTGGGTTGACGACGACGCATGACCTTGGACTCCTCGACCAGGGCCGGGCGAAGTGCGCGGCGCAGGCCGAAGTAGATCGGCCAGGCAAGGAAGAACGCGTAGATGCTCTTCAGCACCATGTCGCGGACGATCAGGATGCTGACCGGCGCGTCCACGCCGAGCATCACCTGCACGGCGGCGAAGCCGAGCTCGGCAAACAGGGTCAGCGCCATGCAGATCAAGGGCGGGACCAGGGCGCTGTGTATGTCGAAGCGCTCGCGGAAGAGCCCGGCCAGGTAGCCGGCGCCGAGCAGGACGAGCGAGGAGCCACCGAGCGGCGCGACCAACAGGCAATCGACCAGAAAGCCGAGCGAGAAGCCCGCCACGGCGCCGGTCAGGCTGCCACCGAGCAGACCGAGCGAGACGACGACCACGGGCAGGATGTCGGCGCTGGTGTGGAGGAGCTCGACCCGCGAGAAGAAGGAGAGCTGCAGCAGCACCGCCAGGATCGCGATCGCGGCGAGCCGGGCGAAGATCTTCGGCGTGACGATCATGACAATGCCTCGCGCTTCGCTCCCGGCGCGCAGAGCCAGAGATGCACGCTTGGTCGCTCCGCGCTCATTGCCGCGAGCCTCCGGTCAGCACCTGGACCAGGTCGAGATTGGCCATGTCGGCGTAGGGACGCAGGTGGACCTGCTGGCTGGCCTCCTGCTCGACGATGGGGGCGCTCGTCACTTCCCCCACCGGCAGCCCAGGCGGAAACAGCGAGGCGAGACCCTGGGCGCGCCAGCCCGAGGTGACCACGGTCTGACTGCCGTGCACGTGCTTGGTCGAGTCGATGAAGTCGAGGATCAGGTCTTCGGGATCGCCGACGTCGGGTCTGATCACACCCTGCACCCCGCCCGGGACGACCTTTGCCGAGACCGCGCTGGCGTGGTCGGTGATCAGCGTCACCTGGGCCGAGCCGCCCTGGGTCGAGGCAACCAGGCCGACGAGGCCGTCGCCGCTGATCACCGGGTCGTCGACCTTGACCCCGTCGTCGGAGCCGACGTCGACCGTCACGGTCGAGTTCCAGACGGTCGGCGAGCGGGCAATTACCCGCCCCGTCACCGGTTCGTACGCCGATTCGGCCAGTGCCGGGCCGCGGTCGAGTGCGACCAGCTTGCGCAGCTGAGCGTTCTCCTGCAGCGCCTCCTGGCCGGCGACGGCCTGCCGGCGCACCGTCACCAGCTCTGCCTTGAGGCGGCTGTTTTCGCCGCGCGCGTCGAAGGTCTTGTCGAACCAGCCGACCGTGTCGCGGGCGGGCTTCAGCGCCCGGTCGGCGACCGTCTGCAGTGGGCTGAAGAGCGTGCTGACGCCCCGCTGCAGGCCACCCGAGCTTTGCCCATAGGTGATCGTCAGCAACAGAAAGGAGCCGATGATGAGGAGCGTTAGTACCGCCCTACGGCGGCGTACTTGCTTGCGGTACACGACTGAAACCTAAGTTTGGCGCTTTGAATGAACGGCAGCTAAGCAACGCGTGCCATTCCCGAATTCATCTTGCTGGCGCGGTGGATCGTCTCGAACTCCTCCAGCGAGATGCCGGAGCCGACGGCCACGCACGTTAGGGGCGACTCTGCCAGTTGGCAAGGCATTTGGCACTCGTCACGAAGGCGCTGTTCGAGTCCTTGCAGGAGCGCACCTCCACCAGCAAGGGTAATACCTCGGTCCATGATGTCTCCAGCGAGCTCGGGCGGGGTGCGGTCGAGCGTGTCCTTGACCGCGTCGACGATGTGACTGATCGTTTCGTCGAGAGCCTCGCGCACCTCGATCGAGCCGAGGGTGATCGTCTTCGGCAGCCCGGAGACGAGGTCGCGGCCACGGATCTCCACCTCGACCTCTTCCGACAGCGGCGAGGCCGATCCGGCCTCGAGCTTGACCTCCTCCGCGGTCTGCGTGCCGATCGCCAGTTTGTAGTGCTGTTTGCAATGGTGGACGATCGCCTCGTCGAGCTCGTCGCCGCCGACCCTGATCGACTGCGAGACGACGATCCCGCCGAGCGAGATCACCGCCACCTCGGTGGTGCCGCCGCCGACGTCGACGATCAGCGAGCCCGTCGGCTCCGCCACCGGCAGGCCGGCGCCGATAGCCGCCGCCATCGGCTCCTCGATCAGGTAGGCCTTGCGGGCACCGGCCGAGAGGCAGGCCTCCTCGACCGCGCGCTTCTCCACTCCGGTGACGCCGGAGGGAACGCAGACGACGACCCGTGGGTGGGCGAAGCGGTTCGAGTGAACCTGTTTGATGAAGTGACGCAGCATCTGTTCGGTCACGTCGAAGTCGGCGATGACGCCGTCCTTGAGCGGTCGGATGGCGGTGATCGTGCCGGGCGTCCGCCCCAGCATCCGCTTCGCTTCGACCCCGACCGCATGCACCTGGCCATTGCGAGAGTCGATCGCCACCACCGAGGGCTCGGAGAGCACGATGCCGCGACCGCGCACGTAGACCAGGGTGTTGGCCGTGCCAAGGTCGACCGCCATGTCGCGGCCGCCCAGTCCGGTCAGGTAACTGAATATGCCCATGTGTGCAATTTGGGGAAAAGCAGGGCAATCATTCCAGATGGTCCAAATCGGCCAGCTCAGGCGCCAGCTCGAGCAACAATCCCACCGGCAAGCCGACGACGTTCGAGACGCTTCCCTCGATCCGCTCGACCAGGGTCGAACCGAGCGTCTGGACCGCGTAACCGCCGGATCGACCGCGCCACTCCCCAAACCTCACATAGCGCTCGATCTCAGCCTCGCTCAACTCCTTGAAGACCACGGAAGTCCGTTCCAGCCCGGATCGCTCCTCCCCATCTACGAGCACCATCAGCCCGCTCATCACCGCATGCGCCCGCCCCGACATGCGTTCCAGGTATTCGCGCGCCTCGTGCTCGTCTGCGGGCTTACCGAGCGCCTTTCCGTCCAGAACAACATCGGTGTCGCACGCGATCACCAGGCGCGCGGGTCCTGTCGGGCGAGCTGCGCCGACAACCGCCCTGGCCTTTCTACGGGCATTCTCGACGACCTCGAATTCCGGATCGCCCCCCGTCAGCTCCTCGACCCCAGGAACGACGACCTCGAACTCCACACCAAGCTTTTCGAGAAGCTCCCGTCTCTGAGGAGATCCGGACGCAAGGACCACGCTTGGAGTCATCGGCGGGGTGTGGGCAGGGGGTGGAGCGTCTTGTACTTTTTCGTCAATCCGACCGCGGACGGCCGGCGGCAACCCACCGAAAAAGTTAAGCGGAACCCCCTGCCCATGCCCCGCCGACTACGAAAGCTCGGGAAACCAGATCGAGATCTCCCTCTCCGCCGAATCGTCGGAGTCCGAGCCGTGGACCATGTTGAAGGTGACCTCGAGCGCGTAATCGCCGCGGATCGAACCGGGGGCCGCCTCGACCGGGTTGGTCGCCCCGATCAGCTGGCGTGCGGCGGTAACCGCTTCGGTGCCCTCGAACACCATCGCCACCAGGGTGCCGCCGGTGATGAACTCGACCAGCTCGCCGAAGAAGGGCTTCTCGCTGTGCTCGGCGTAGTGCGCGTTGGCGATCTCTTCGGAGGCCACCATCGTCTTCAGCGCCGCGATCCGCAGGCCCTTGCGCTCGAACCGGGCAATCACCTCGCCACTCAGGGCGCGTTCAAAAGCGTCAGGCTTGACGAGGATCAGGGTCCGGCTCACGGCTGGGGCTCCTTTGCTGTCGTTTGGGTTTCGAAGTCTCTTTGGATGGCTCGCGCCGCGGCTCTTTGCCGGCTGCCGGCTCGGTCGGCTTGGCACGCTCGGCTTTCGGCCTGGGTGCCGGGCGCTCTTCGCGAGGCTGTTTGCGTCCCTCGGGGCGCGATTTACGGCGCGGCCGCTCGCGCTCGGCCAGCGCGGTCTCGCAGTACGGACAGAGGGCCCAACCGGGATCGACCGGCTTGCTGCAGCTCGGGCAGGGCCGCTTGAGGCGCCGCTGGCACTCCGGACAACGCAGGAAGTCATTCTCGACCGGAAAGCCGCAACCCGGGCAGGAGTGCTCTGTCAGCTCGCGCACCCGCAACTCGGCCGCTTTGATCTCCAGCTCGCGTTCGTGGGCGTCCTCGAGAAACTCCGGCGGACGCACGATCGCGTAAACGGCGGTGCCCAGATAGGGGACGAAGGAGGCAAGGGTCGCGCAACCGATCAGAAAGGGATCCTTGATGCGGCGCTTGGCGTCGAGGTAGGTGAAGACGATCAGCGCCAGCCAGACGACGACCAGCATCAGGATGAGCAGGTTGACGACCAGGTTGAGGCCGTTGTTGCTGATGCCGAAGGTCGCTGTAGCCATTGAGGAGTCCTCGTCCACCGCTGAGGTGGGAGCGCGGTGAGTCTACTTCGCCGCCTGCCTCGCTAACCCTGTCGTGCGCCTCAGAGGAAGAGGCTGCCGAAGAGGTAGCCGAGCCCGAAGAAGACCAGGATCACCGCGGCGACGACCGCGGCGACCAGGGCCATCATCGAGAGCAGTTCGGCGCCGGCGCTTTTGGAGCTCATTTGCCGGTCAATCCTAACGCCGCTCTGGCGGGCGCCAACGCGTAGTGCGATCCGGCGACGAGCAAGATGCCGCCGGCCGCGAGCGCAAGCTCCCGCCCCCGCGCCACCGCCGCCCCGAAATCGACCTCTTCCTCGGCCGGCAAGCCGGCATCGGCACAGATTCCAGCCAGCTCCCGAGCCCCAAAACTCCGCCGACGGGCCTCAAAGTGCCCTGCTTGTCCGCTTTGAGGCCCGCCGGCGGTGGGGAGGTCGGTGCAGGCGGCCTGCGCCAGAGACGGGGCTAAGGCCTCGATCATTGCCTTGGCGTCCTTGTCGGCGAGGATCGCCAGCACGGCGATCGCGGGTCGTCCCTCGGCCACCTCCGACAGGGCGTCGGCCAGCGCCTTGGCGCCGTCGGGGTTGTGGGCGGCATCCAGAAACGTCGGCGGATCCTCCGCCACCCGCTCCAGACGGCCCGGGATCTCGATGCCGTTTGCAACCCGCGCGACCTGCTCCCGGTCCAGCTCGCCGAGGAAAGCCTGCGCAGCGGCGCAGGCGAGGGCGAAGTTGCGCCGCTGGAACCCCCCCGGAGCGCGCAATCGCACATCCTCGCCCGGATCCTCCGGGGCGACGATCAGGGCCGCCCCGCGTTCGGCGACGGTCTGCTCGGCGATCGCCCCCACGGTCGGGCTCACCCGCCCCAGGACCAGGGTCGAGTGATCGCGCAGCACCGCCAGCTTCTCGGCCGCGATCTCCTCCTCGCTCTCGCCTAGCCACTCGGTGTGGTCGAGCCCGACCGAGGTCAAGACGGTGACCTTGGACGGAATCGTGTTGGTCGCGTCGAGCCGCCCTCCGAGGCCGGCCTCGATCGCCGCCGCTTCGACGCGGGCTTTGGCCAGAGCGACGAAGGCAGCCGCGGTCGCCAGCTCGAACTGGGTCACCGCCTCGCCCTCCTCCAGGCTGCGGTTGACCGTCGCGGCGGCCTGCGCGGCGCGCTCTATCGCCGTCGCAAATTCGGCGGCGCCGATCTCGCGCCCGTGGATCAACACGCGTTCGGACCAGCGCGCCGCGTGCGGGGAGACGCAGGCGCCGGCGGAGACGCCGTGCGCCTCCAGCAGCGCCGCGATCATCCGCGTCACCGAGGACTTGCCGTTGGTGCCGACGACGTGGATCGAGGCGAAGCGGTGCTGGGGCAGACCGAGCAGGGTGCTCAGCGCGCGCATCCGCTCCAGGCCCAACTTCCAGCCGATCGGCTCGAGCGAGTCGAGGTACGCCTCGGCGTCCCTGGCGTCTATTCGGACAGCTCCTCGAGCTCGGCGCGGTAGCGCTCGAGCTTTTGCCGCTCTTCCTCGACCACCTCGGCCGGCGCCCGGTCGACGAACTTCTCGTTGCCGAGTTTGCCCTCTGCCCGGGCGACCTCCGAACGCAGCTCCTCGCGGCGAGCCTCGAGCCGTGCGGCGACAGCCTCGGCATCGATCTCGGCCGAAGCCAAGACCTTCACCGGGCCGACCGCAGCCACCGGATCCCCACCGTCCTCGGCGAACTCGAAGCGGGCCAGACGACCGACGAACTCCTGCGGTTCGATCCCCTCGGCGCGGGCAGGTAATACGGTGCCCGCCGGCGCCTCGACCAAGTCGCGCCAGGCGCGCAACCGCCGCGTCAGCTCGATCCCGGCGCGCACCTCGGCCTCGGCCTCCGGGTCGCGCAGCGATTCGTCGGGCTCGGGGAAGGCACAGACGGCGAGGTGCCCCTGCCGTGCGGGGTGATAGGACCAGATCTCCTCGCTGACGAAGGGCATGATCGGGTGCAGCAGCGCCAGGATGCGCTCCAGCGTCCAGAGCAGCGTCGCCGAAACCTCCGCCTCGCCCTCGTAGAGGCGTGGCTTGACGATCTCCAGGTACCAGTCGCAGAGCTCCGACCAGAAGAAGGCGTACGCCTCCTGCGCGGCGTGAGCGAAGTCGTATTCCTCCAGCTTCGCCGTGACCGAGGCGATCGTCGCCTCCAGCCGCGAGAGCAACCAGCGATCCTCGACGCCTTTTGGCTCAGGCCTGGGCGTCCCTCCTCCAGTCGCCGCAGGAGCTTGGCCCTGCGGCGCCTTCGAGAGCGATTGATTCTGCTCGAATTTCACATTCAGCAGAATCAATCGCCCTGCGTTCCAGAGCTTGTTGGCGAGGTCCGCGCCCTGCTGGACCTTGGCGTCGGAAAAGCGCACGTCCTGGGTCGAGGACATCGCCAGCAGGCCGAAGCGCAGCGCGTCGGCGCCATGCTCGTCGATTTCCTCGAGCGGGTCGATACCGGTACCGAGGCTCTTCGACATCCGTCGCCCGTCGCGCGCCTGGATCACCGAGTGCACGTAGACGTCGCGGAAGGGGACGTCGCCGGCGAACTCGATCCCGGTCATGATCATCCGCGCCACCCAGAGGAAGAGGATCTCGCGCGCCGTGGTGAGGAAGCTGGTCGGGTAGAAGGCACGCAGCTCGGGGGTCTCCTCGGGCCAGCCCAGGGTGGCGAAGGGCCACAGCGCCGAGCTGAACCAGGTGTCGAGCACGTCCTCCTCCTGGCGCAGCTCGCCGCCGCAGGCGCCGCAACGCTCGGGGGCTCGCTCGGCGACGAAGGTCTCTTCGCAAGGGTCGCAGTACCAGACCGGGATCCGGTGCCCCCACCAGAGCTGGCGCGAGATGCACCAGGGCCTGATCTCTCGCATCCAGTCGAGGTAGACGCGCTTCCACTGCGGCGGCGTTATCCGCACCTCGTCGCGTTCCACCGCCTCGATCGCCGGCGCGGCAAGCTCGTCCATGCGACAGAACCACTGCAGCGAGATCAACGGCTCGATCCGTGCGCCTGAGCGCTCCGAGAAAGGGACCGAGTGGACGTATGGCTCCTCGGCGCGCAGCCTGCCCTCCTCGCGTAGCGCCGCGACGACGGCCTCCTGCGCCTCGGCCGCGGTCAGGCCGGCGAAGCGCTCCCCCGCCTCCGCACTCATCCGCCCATCGGGACCGATCGCGCCGATCTCCTCGAGCCCGTGCTTGCGGCCGATCTCGAAGTCGTTGGGGTCGTGACCGGGGGTGATCTTCAGCGCCCCGGTGCCGAACTCGGGGTCGACGTGCTCGTCGGCGACGATCGGCAATCGCCGCCCGACCAGCGGCAGGATGCAGTGCTCGCCGACCAGATCGGCGTAGCGCTCGTCATCGGGATTGACGGCCACCGCCGTGTCGGCGAGCATCGTCTCGGGGCGCACCGTGGCCACGGTCAGCACCCGCTCGGAACCCTCGACCGGATAGTCGATCGAGTAGAGCGTGTCCTCGACCTCGCGGTTTTCGACCTCGAGGTCGGAGATCGCCGAGTGCGAGCCCGGGTCCCAGTTGACCATGTAGTTGTCGCGATAGATGTAGCCCTTGTCGTAGAGCCGCTTGAAGACCCGGTAGACGGCCTTGACGTAGCCCTCGTCGAGGGTGAAGCGCTCGCCCTCGTAGTCCAAGGAGGCGCCGAGTCGCTTGTACTGCTCGATGATCCGCGAGCCGTACTCCTCTTTCCAGGCCCAGACCCGCTCGAGGAAGGCCTCGCGGCCGAGCTCCTGGCGCGAGGTTCCTTCCTCGCGCAGCATCTTCTCGACCACCGCCTGGGTGGCGATGCCGGCATGGTCGACCCCCAGCGTCCACAACGTGTTGCGACCGCGCATCCGATTCATCCGCACCAGCGCGTCCTGCATAGAGCCGTTCAGCGCATGCCCCATATGCAGCACCCCGGTCACATTGGGCGGCGGGATAGCAACCGAGTAGTTCTCGTCAGCCGATCCCTCAGCCCGCGGATGGAAATAGCCAGCTTCCATCCACTCGGCAAACAATCGCCGCTCAACCTCAGCAGACTCGTACCGCGTGGTCTCTTCCAGCTTTTTCCGCTTCGCCGCGTCCACTGTGGGCGAGTCTAGATAGCCACAAGCTCGCGAGGGGAGGACATAGCTGCGGCGCCGTGCAACGATCTCGCTGCGGAGCATTAGGAGAGGGCCGGATACCCCTCTCGCAGAGACTCCGGAACCACAACTCGAATCGGCGCAGACGATCTGCTGCGCGACGGTCTCTGAGTGAGGGGTATCCGGCCCTCTCGAAAGCGCTACGCGGTTTCCTCGTCCAACCCCTCGTCAGCCGCACCAATGTCCTGGTGGGCGGCCTCAGTGACGAGCGTCGGCCGACGGCCCTGCACGATCGTCTCGCGAGTCACCACGCACTTGGTCACGTCGCGGCGCGAGGGCAGCTCGAACTGGACGTCGAGCAGCGTCTCCTCGAGGATCGAACGCAGGCCACGGGCGCCGGTCTCGCGCTCCAGCGCTTTGTCGGCGATCGCCTCGAGGCTGTCCTCGGAGAAGACGAGCTCGATGTCGTCGAACTCGAAGAAGCGCTGGAACTGCCGCGTGAGGGCATGCTTCGGTTCGGTCAGGATCGTGATCAGGTCGTCGCGGGAGAGCTGGTGGATCGCGGCGACGACCGGCAGGCGGCCGATGAACTCCGGGATCAGGCCGTACTCGATCAGGTCCTCGGGCAGCACCTGCTCGAACCACTCGCCCTTGTCCTTCTTCTCGCGCGAGGAGATTTCGGCGCCGAAGCCGACCCCGCGGTCGCCCACTCGCCGCTCGATCACCTTGTCGAGCTCGGCGAAGGAGCCACCGCAGACGAAGAGGATGTTCGTCGTGTCGATCGTCAAGAACTCCTGGTGGGGATGCTTGCGCCCACCCTGGGGAGGCACCGACGCCGTCGTCCCCTCGAGGATCTTGAGCAGCGCCTGCTGCACGCCTTCGCCGGAGACGTCGCGGGTGATCGACGGGTTGTCGGCTTTGCGCGCGATCTTGTCGATCTCGTCGATGTAGATGATCCCCGTCTCGGCCTTCTTCACGTCGTAGTCGGCGGCCTGGATCAACTTCAAGAGGATGTTCTCGACGTCCTCGCCGACGTAGCCGGCCTCGGTCAGCGCGGTCGCGTCGGCGATCGCGAAGGGGACGTTGAGGATGCGGGCGAGGGTCTGGGCGAGCAGCGTCTTGCCGCAACCGGTCGGGCCGAGCAGGAGGATGTTGGACTTCTGCAGCTCGACCTCCGGGTCGTCGCCCTGGGACGCCATCTGAACGCGCTTGTAGTGGTTGTAGACGGCAACCGAGAGGGCGCGCTTGGCGGCCTCCTGGCCGACCACGTACTCCTGCAGGACCTCGTGGATCTCAAGCGGTTTGGGCAGGTTCTCGAGCTCGACCCCCTCGCTGGGCTGGGTCAGCTCCTCATCGATGATCTCGTTGCAGAGGTCGATGCACTCGTCGCAGATGTAGACGCCGGGTCCGGCGATCAGCTTTTTGACCTGGCGCTGCGACTTACCGCAGAAGCTGCAGAGGAGCTGCTCGTTCGAGTCTGTGGGACGTGCCAAAGCGGAAATCCCTCCTTGCGGGGGCGGTAGTTGCCTACCGGCATCGCGCCCCAAAAGCTTAGAGGGGACCGCAACCCGGCTCTGTCGCTGCCGTCGTTTACTCCAGGACGGCGGCGGTCCCTTCTCGCGGGCGGTGGCTTGCGGCAGCCCGGTACGGTGGCAGCGATGCCCGTCGAGGTCCAAGTCGAGCCGATCGCCGAGCCGCAACTGGAGAGACTGCTGCCGATGATCGCCGCCTACCAGCGCTTCTACGGGGTCGAGAGCCCCGACGACGAGCGCAACCGGGCCTTCTTCGCCCGCTTCCTGGCGCCGAGCGATGACGGCATGCTGCTCGGCGCCTGGCGCGGCGAGGAGCTGGTCGGCTACGCCTGCCTCTACTGGCACTTCACCTCGCTCGTCCCGGCCGAGACCGCGCTGATGAACGACCTCTACGTCTCCGAAGCCCAGCGCGGCAAGGGCATCGGCCGAGCCCTGATCGAGGCCAGCGCCGAGGTCGCCCGCGAGCGCGGCGCCCACCAGTTGCAATGGGTCACCGGCCCCGACAACGAGACCGCCCGGCGCCTCTACGACAAGACCGGCGCCGAGAGCGAGCCCGCGATCGAGTACGAGCTGCGGCTTAGCCCGCAGCCTTAGGTCGCTTCATCAGCCAACTCGAATAGCCCCCAAGGCGGGGCTGGTCCGGGATCAGAAGGTGTCTATCGCCGGCGTCACGGTCGCGTCGGAGCCGTCGGGCATGGTGCCCGGAGTCACGCCGGAGTATTCGCCGGAGATGACTCCCTTGGAGACGGTGAGCCTTAGGAAGCCGTAATTCTCGGCGTCCCCATGTTCGAAGGTGACGCCATCGCCGATCTCCTTGCCCGGTTCGGTGCCTTTCGCGAACGCGTGCAGGTTGTGGTAGCCGGAGTTGCCGATCACGATGTAGGGGATCGTCTCCTTGCCGCGGCGGCGAGAGAAGCGCTGGTAGTCGTGGACGTGGCCGGACAGCACCAGGTCGGGCGTCCGCTTGGAGGCGTCGAACGCCTGGTCCAGCACTTCTCCCATGTGGGCACTGCCGCCGTGCATCGCGTCGACGCTGTAGGGCGGGTGATGGAGCGCGACGATCAGCGGCTTGTCGGCCGCAGCGGCGGACAGCTCCGCGGTCAACCATTCGGCCTGGGATGGTTCGAAGTGCCCGCCGGCGACCACGTTGCTGT
The DNA here is from genome assembly GCA_036376775.1 of Solirubrobacterales bacterium. Lineage (GTDB taxonomy): Bacteria > Actinomycetota > Thermoleophilia > Solirubrobacterales > 70-9 > VRUE01. The sequence goes on from DASUZP010000075.1 coordinate 16,160, forward strand.
AGACGCCGACGATCGTCACGGCCTTCAGCCGCAAGGTCCAGTCGCAGTAGGGCTGGGTCTGCGTGTAGCGGCCGAACTCGAATTCCGGGTCGGCGGGCGGGATCGACGGAGTCGTGTCGCAGAAGTTGGCCATAAAGCCGTCCAGCGGCAACCGTTCGGTGTGCTCGCCCCTGATGTCGCCGTCATGGTTCCCGGGGATGCCGACGATCGGCACCGGCACATGGGCGTAAGGCTCGTAGAACTGGTGGGGGTACTCCCACCTTTCGCCGTAGAAGTAGACGATGTCGCCCACCGAGTAGACGAAGGCGTCCTTGGCCTTTATCGCTCTCTGGATCGCGTAGGAGACGGCGTTCTGCGGGCCCGGCGCTATGACTCCCCCGTGGTCGCCGATGACGAAGAACGAGATCCCGTCACCGGGGTCCTCGATTCCGACGTCCTCGCCCTCGGCGCGCCCCGGGAAGCCCTGCGGCAGCGGCTGGACGTGGGCGTGGTGGCGCGGGTGTTTCTTCTGCAGCTGGTCGGCGGCGGTGACGCTGCCGTGGCCGGTGGCACGATCCATGGCGCTCTCTCTTTCTGGCGAATTGATCTAACCCGAGCTTGGATTTGATCAACCTATAGAGAGCAAACAGCAAAGCTCAAGAATAAATACGGAGTTACTTCAAGACGGCCCGTCCGCTAGCTGTAGCGATCCCAACGGTTCAGCGCCGGCGCAGGGTCGATCGCCTGGCCGTGGACGTGGATCTCGAAGTGGAGGTGGCAGCCGACGGTGCGGGCGTTGCCGGTCTTGCCCACCAGACCCACCCTCTCCCCCGCCCAGACACGCTCGCCGCGGCGGACCACAGCGGGGCGGACCAGGTGGGCGTAGAAGTAGCTGCGCCGCTCGCCCTCGCCGTGGACGAGGAGGTAGTTGCCGTAGAGGACCGGGTCGTAACCGGCGCGCAGTACGCGACCGGTCGCGGCGGCGACGAGCGGCGTGCGGCAGGCGGCGACGACGTCGAAGCCTTCGTGGGTGCGACCGCCGTCGCGCGGCGCGCCGAATTCGCCGATGAAACCGCGCGTCCAATGCGGCCCATCGACCGGGAAGACATGCGCGTAGAAGCTGATACCGCCGTCTCGCCCCAAACCACCTTGCGCTGAGGAGATCGGGGAACCCGCCGCAACCGCAATCAGCAGCAAGCCGATCGCGGCAGGGGTGAAGCGTCTTGTACTTTTTCGCCAACGGGCCGGCGGACGACCAGTAGGCGACCCACCGAAAAAGTTAAGCGAAACCCCTGCCGCGATCGGCTTGCAGGGACTCAGTGGTGTTCGATGACGCGGTCGACGATGCTGTACTCCTTCGCCTCCTCCGCGGTCATGAAGTAGTCGCGATCGGTGTCGTTCGTGACTTTGTCGAACGGCTGGCCGGTGTGTTTGGCGATGATCTCGTCGAGGCGGCGACGGGTGTCGATGATCTCTTTGGCGTGGATCTCGATGTCCGCCGCCTGTCCCTGGAAGCCGGCCGAGACCTGGTGGATGAGGATCTTCGAGTTCGGCAGCGCCATCCGCTTGCCCGCGGCGCCGCCGGCCAGCAGCAGGGCGCCCATGCTCATCGCGATGCCGACGCAGATCGTCTGCACGTCGGGCTTGATGAACTGCATCGTGTCGTAGATCGCCAGACCGGCGTAGACGTCGCCGCCGGGCGAGTTGACGTAGATGCTGATGTCCTTGTCCGGATCCTCGGACTCGAGGTGCAGGAGCTGGGCGACGATCAGGTTGGCGATTTCCTGATTGACCTGCGTGCCGAGGAAGATGATCCGCTCGTTCAGCAGGCGTGAGTAGATGTCGAAGGAGCGCTCGCCGCGCGAGGTCTGCTCGACAACCATCGGAACCAGTGGGCTCATGGTCGCCACTCTATAGAAGGCACCCGGCGGCCTGCCATCACTACGAGTCGGGGGTCCAGAGCTCGCCGGCCTCTTTGCGCTCCTTCTCCGGCGTCCAGATCTTCTCCCGTGCCTCGGCCTGCTCGAGCGGGATCGGTTTGGCCGCCTCAGCGACCAGGTCGATCGCCTTGCGGAAGCGGATGTCGTCGCGAATCATCGCGTCGCGGCCGCCCTCTCGCAGGCGCTTCAAGAGCTTCTCCGGCGTGGTCCGCTCGTGCTCGGCGGAGTGGGCGAGCGCCTCGACCATCTCCGCCTCGGAGACCTCGATCCCCTCGGCATCGGCAATCGCCGCCAGGACCGCCTCGCGCTTCAGCTCCGCTTCGGCCTCCGGGCGGGACTCCTCGATCACCTGCTCGCGCGTTTTGCCCTGCATCTGCAGGTAGGCGTCCGGCTGCATGCCGCGCTGGGCGAGCTGCCGTTCGACCCGCTCCCAGCGCTCGGCGGCGCGGGCGGCGGCGAGCTCGTCGGGCAGCTCCAGCTTGGCCTCGGCTGCCGCAGCATCGACGGCGGCGACGCGAAAGTCCTGCTCGGCCCGCTGGTCGATCGCCTCGGCGAGGCGCTTGGCGATGTCGCCCCGCAGCTCCTCCAGGGTGTCGAACTCGGATGCCTCCGAGGCGAAGTCGTCGTCGAGCTCGGGCAATACTTTCTCCCGCACCTCCTTCACCTCGACCGTGAAGACGGCGTCTTCGCCCGCCAGGTCCTCGGCCTGGTAGTCCTCGGGGAAGGTGACCTCGACCTTGCGCGTCTCGCCGGCGCTCACCTCCGCGAGCTGCTGCTCGAAGCCCGCGATCAACTGGCCGCCACCGAGCTCGAGCAGGTAGTCGCTCGCCTTGCCGCCCTCGAAGGCCTTGCCGTCGAGCAGACCCTCGAAATCGACCAGCAGGACGTCGCCGTCGGTGGCGGCGCGGTCGACGGGCTCCAGCCTGGTGAAGCCTTCGCGGATCCGCTCGATCTCGCGCTCGACCATTTCCTCCGGCGGCTCGGGCTCCGCCCGTCCCACCTCGAGGCCTTTGTACTCGCCCAGCTCGGCCTCCGGCCGGACGCCGATCTCGAACTTGAAGACAAGCGGCTCGCCCTCGGCCTCGGGGGTCGAGACCACCTCAACGCCAGGGTCGCCGACCGGCGCGATGCCGGAGCCGAGCAGGGCGCGTTCGTACCACTCGGGCAGCGCCTCGCGGATCGCCTCCTCGAGCACGGCGGCGAAGCCGACCCGCTGGATCACCAACGAGGGTGGCGCCTTGCCCTTGCGAAAACCGGGCATCCGCATCTCGCGAGCGAGGGAACGGGCGGCACGGGCGACTGCCTTGTCGACGTCGGCGGCCGGGACCTCGACCTCGACGCTGACGCGCGAACCGGGAAGCTCTGAGACAGTGGATTCCATCGAGCGCGGGACCCTAGAGGATCGGCCCGCGATCGCAGCATTTGGGGGTCCACGGACCCCCAAATGCCTCACCGAGCCGAGAGGAGGTGCCGCAGAGCGATTGCGAAGTCGATCGCGAAGGCGAGTCCGCGGCCGAACGGGCCGGTCACCAGCCATGCCTTGGCTCTAGTCATCGCGCGCGGCGCCCAGCCGCTCCTCCAACAGCGCCCCGTGACCGGCGGCGACGGCACGCTGGGCACGGCGCTCGTCGAGCTCGACCCCGCGCTCCCGCGCGAGGTCGAGCAAGTTCTGCTTTTCGGTCCCTTCGCGGGCGACCTCGAAGAAGACCCAGGCCAACACGCCGAGCGCCAGGAAGGTCCCCTCGACCATCATGATCACGCCGGCGGTGCTCTGGTCGGCGATCGCCGAGATCCCCCAGTAGCGCTCGCCCGGCGCGTAGATCGGGTAGAGCACCGAGCCCGACCACATCAGGATGTTGCCGAGGATCGCCCCGGTGAAGCGGACGGCGATCACGTAGCCGACCTTCCAGCCGGCCGTGAACCACTGCGGCTTCGGCAGCGGGCCGAAGACCGGCATCCACATCAGGCAGCCGAAGAAGAGGAAGGTGGTGTGCTCGAGCGCGTGGATCGGCGCGGCCCCGTAGGCGTCCTGGTAGATGGCGGGAATGTGCCAGAGGAAGAGGTTGACCGCCCAGAGCGGGAAGGCGACTGCCGGGTGGGTGAGGACCTGGAGGCGGTTGAAGAGACGGACCGCGAGGATCGGCTGCAGCAGCGAGCGGGTCAGGCCGAGCACGATCAGCAGCGAGGCGATGTCGCCAATCAGGAGGTGCTCGCCCATGTGGGCGAGCACCAGCTCGTCGGAGATATGGCCGATCGGGCTGAAGAGGGCGACTGAGATCGTCAGCAACCCGGCGCCGAAGCAGAACTGGCGCCAGAGCGGCACCTTGCGGTCGTCCCAGGAGAGGACGAGCACGCGGTGCCAGTAGAGGACGCCCGCGACGGTGATCGGAATCACCTCGATCGGCACGAAAGCGCCGGTCACGTGGGCAAGGGGCAGGCTCACAGTGGTAGCTTGGCATCTCCGTGAGCGCCGGTTCGAACCGCTTCCCCCCGATCGGCAGCTACGGCTTCATCTCCGACTGCCACACCAGCGCCCTCGTCTCCTACGACGGCTCGGTCGAGTGGCTATGCCTGCCACGCTTCGACTCCCCCAGCGCCTTCGCCACCCTGCTCGACCGCGGTGCCGGCCACTTCAAGCTGAAGCCGAAGGGGGTCGTCGTGCCGATCAGCCGCCGCTACGAGCCCGGCACGCTGGTGATCGAGACGACCTGGGTGACCGACACCGGCTGGGTCGTGATCCACGACGCGCTGACGATCGGCGACTGGGTCGAGCAGGCGGGGCCGGGCTCGCGCCCGCAAACCGAGCACGAGTCCGACCACTCGCTGCTGCGGACGATGACCTGCATCGACGGCGAGGTCGAGGTCGAGATGGAGTGCCTGCCGCGCTTCGCCTACGGCGCCGAGGCCGCCACCTGGAGCGGCGGCGAGCTCGGCGAGGCGACCGCCACCGGCGGCGGCGTAGAGCTGCAGCTGACCAGCGACATGGAGCTCTCGATCGCAGACGGCGCCGCCCGCGGCACGGTCAGACTGCGCGAGGACGAGACGAGCTTCTGCGCCGTCACCTGGGGCGACAACGACCTGGGCGGGCCGCGCAGCGCCCCGGAGGCGCTGGAGCGGCTCGACTCGACCGAAGACTTCTGGCGCAAGTGGCTGCGCGACGGCGACTTCCCCGACCATCCCTGGCGTATCCACTTGCAGCGCTCGGCGCTGGTGCTGAAGGGGCTCACCTACGCGCCGACCGGCGCGATCCTCGCCGCGCCGACCACTTCGCTGCCGGAGACCCCGGGCGGCGAACGTAACTGGGACTACCGCTTCAGCTGGATCCGCGACTCGACCTTCAGCCTCTGGGCCCTGCACACGCTCGGCTTCGACCAGGAGGCGCGCGACTTCATGCGCTTCATCCTCGGCATCTGCCGCCAGGACCCCAACCTGCAGATCATGTACGGGATCGGCGGCGAGAAGGAGCTGACCGAGAGCACCCTCGACCACCTCGACGGCTACGGCGGAGCGCGCCCGGTGCGGATCGGCAACGGCGCCTTCGACCAGCGTCAGAACGACGTCTGGGGGGCGCTGCTCGACTCGATCTACCTGCACGAAAAAGCCCTGCGCGGCTCGGGGACGCCGTCGGACCGCGCGCTGATCCGCCAGCAGGTCGAAGCGGCGATCGAGGCCTGGCCACACCCCGACCAGGGGATCTGGGAGTCGCGCGGCGAGCCGCAGCACTACGTCTCCTCGAAGCTGATGATCTGGGTCGCCGTCAACCGCGGCGTCCGCCTCGCCCGCGGCATCGGCTTCGACGAGCTCGCCGACGAATGGGAGCGGACCGCGAACGAGATCCACGCGGAGATCCTCGAGCGCGGCGTCCGCGACGGGGTCTTCCGCCAGCACTACGACACCGACGCCCTCGATGCCTCCACCCTGTTGATCCCGTTGCTGCGCTTCCTCCCCGCCGACGACCCGCGGGTACGCGCCACCGTCGACGCGATCGCCGACAAGCTGACCCAGCACGGCCTCGTCCTCCGCTACAAGGTCGAAGAGACCGACGACGGGCTCAGCGGCGAGGAGGGCACCTTCCTGATCTGCTCCTTCTGGCTGGTCTCGGCGCTCTCGGAGATCGGCGAGCCGCGGCGGGCGCGGGCGCTCTGCGAGCGGCTGCTCGAGGCGGCCGGCTGGCTCGACCTCTACGCCGAGGAGCTGGAGGCCCAGAGCGGCCGCCACCTGGGCAACTTCCCGCAGGCGTTCACGCACCTGGCGTTGATCAACGCGGTCTCCCACGTGATCGCCGACGAGCAACGCCAGGACGGCGGCCCGACCGCCGTTTTCAGCGAGATGGGCGGCGTCCGCGAGGGAGTCTGAGCCGCACGATTTCTTGCTCAGACGAAGGACTTTCAGACAGAACATTTCGCTTTCTCCTATATTGCCCCTCGATGGCAGGGTCAGGGGACGGCAGGAAACGCCGCGACAAGACGAACCACTACCGCCATGGTGCGCTCTGGCATCCGTTGCGGCGCCGCATCCTGCGCCTGATGTTCGATGGCAGGGAAGCGGACGCGGGCGAGATCGCCATCGAGCTGAACGAGACGCTGAACAAGATCCTCTACCACCTGCGCGTGCTGCTCAGGCGCGAGGCGCTGAAGGCAACGGCGCGCGGCCGGCCGGCCCCGGCTCTCTACCGCTGGTCGCCGCAAGCCCAATGGGCCCGCGAAATGCTGTCCGAGGGGGGAGAGTTTGGGCACCTGCGCCCTTAGTAGGTAGACGATGGCCGAAGGGAGAGAAATCCGAACCTCCGGCGCGGACGACGCGATGATCGAGGCTGCGGTGCTGCGCCAGCTGCTGGACCTGCACCCGATCCAGCTCACGCTCGCCGAGCTGATCCGGGAGATCGTCGGCGAATCGACGGACTTCGCGCAGACGGACGCGGTCAAACGCGCGGTGCGTCAACTCACCGCGGTCGGCCTGGTCAATTGCAACGGAGACGTCGTTCTCCCCAGCCGCGCCGCCCTGCGCTTCTACGAACTGTTCGAGTGAGCCGCTCCACTCGGTGACGGTCTGCCATCCGGCTCGAGAAACCGCTCGACCGCCTCGATCGTCTCATCCGGCGACTCCCAGAGGACGTTGTGCCCATCGGGGACCATGACTCTTGTCAACAGCTCCCCCAGCTCCTCCTCGTAACGCCGCTGCTGGCGAGTGCTGTCGAAGAGCGGTTTTTCGGCGATGACCAAGAGCGTCGGCACGGGGGCGATCGGCGGTGGCGGCAGGGTCATGTCGCTCCAAGCCACCACGACCGTGCTGGGGCAGAAGCTGAAGCGAAAGCGGCCGTCCGGGCCCTTGCGCACGTCGTCTTTGACGAACGCGGCGACCACCTCGCGTGGCGAGGCGACGATCGTGTCGTTGGAGAGCAGCGCATTGACGGCGCCGTCCAAGGTGGCAAAGCTCCAGTCGAGACGTTCGATCTCGGCACTTCGCAACGCCCGCTCCGGCGGCACCGACAGTCCGGGGTCGAGCAGAGCCAGGCCCTGCGTGCGCTCTGCGGACCTGGCCGCCAAAGCAGCCCCCACCAGCCCACCGAAGCTGTGCCCGAGCCAGGTGACGCGCTCGATGCCGAGCGCCTGCACCGTCTCCTCGACGTCGCTTACGTGTGTGTCCAGGCTCCACGGTGGCTCATTGCCGGACTCGCCATGGCCGCGCAGGTCGACCGCGACCACCGAGTGGCCGCTCCTGGCCAGCCTCTCCCCCAGCCCGCTGAAGATCCGGCCGTGCTGGGCGACGCCGTGGATGCAGACGATCGCGCTCTCGTCGACCGGGCCCCATCGGTGTGTGTTCAGTTTCATCGACAATCCTCTCGGTTCATTGGTCTAGTTGCCGTTGCTTGCCGTGAACAGGGCGACGACACCCACGACCTCGACGTCATGGGTGTGGAAACGCTCCACCAGGGCAGCTTCGAGATCCTCGCGCCGATCGTCCAGGTTGGAGAAACCGCCACGCTGGTTGACGCGCTCCATCATCTTCAGTGAGCGCTTCGTGTGATCGGCCTCCCTGCCTAGCACTGTTGCGCCGAACACGGTCCCGCCGGGAGCGAGCGCTTCTCGCGCGTGGTCGAAAACAACGGCCTTGTCGCGCAGCGTTCCCGGAACGCAGTGCAACAGATTGGACATCGCGATGGAATCGAAGCTCTGCCCGGAGAGGGGCCAGGGCTCGAGCACATTGCCCTGACAGGTGCGGGGTGAGTACCGCCGCAGGCGCCGTGCCGCGAACCTGAGTGAGTTGGGGTTCATATCCATCAGCGTTATTTCCGGCGTCTCAGTCGGAAAACGGCACTTGTCGATCAGGTAACCGCTGGCCACCCCGATGTCGAGATGACGTACGCCCACGTTCTCGTCATAGAGCCGACGAATGCGCTTTTTCGGACAGCGCCAGAGCACCGGCAGGGTGTAGCCGAGTACGAACAGATCGTAAAAAGGGAGGAAGCGTCGCGTGTACCCGGCCTGACCGGCCTCGGCAGCGTTTCCCCCCTCGACAGTTGCCTCATTCTGCATTGGCCAGCCTTTCCTATTGTGACTTCGTAAATTGGACGATCAGGTCTTGCACCGCCTGTGCGGTCGTGTCTGCGTGATCCCACATCATCGTGAAGTGATTCCCAGGTACCTCGATCGTTTCGGTCGGCTCGACTGCTTCTTCAAGCCGGTCGATCTGTTCATCTGTGGTCGGAAGCGACTCGCCCGCCCGAACCATCAACACGGGGACGTCCAGCTCGTCGGGTGTCCACTCGCCGAAGAGCTGGAAGTACCGGGCCATCGCGGTGAGCCGGGCATCGTCCGGTCGGACGACGAGTTGCTCACTCTGGTTCGTAATCAGGGCGGGGACGAGTTCCAGCAGGGCGGCCGTATCGACCGAGGTCGACGGCGTGTCGAGCAGGACGATGGCCTCGGGCGGTACACCCTGAGCTTCCAGCTCAGCCGCAACGGCGTGCGCAACCCAACCGCCGGACGAGTAGCCGGCGAGGACGAAACTCGAATCGACACCGGAGCGCAGAATCGCCGCGGCGGTAGAGCGGGCGAGGGCATCGACGTTCGCAGGCAGAGGCTCCGCTTCGGCAAAGCCCGGCAGAGGCACCACCAGGGTCGACCGCTGCCCCCGGAACCCCCTCGCGAACCTGACGTATTCCTGCGGTCCCGACATTGCCACGAGCGACGGCATCAGGACCAGGCTGGGCGAATCCGGGCCCTCCGTAAGGCGCGCTGCGACCGGCGATTCCACCGCGCCGAGCGCGTCGTCAAAGCTCGCCCTGAAATTCGACGCAACGGTGAGCAGTCCCATGAAGTCGTCCACCTGCCGGCGTTCCAGGGCCTGGCCGAGCAGCGAGACGAAGGTTTCCGTCGAGCCACCGGTTGCAGCCGTCACCGTCGTCGGGTCCAGCTGCTGGGCGATACAGACGGCCAGCTCGCGCGCCGTCGGTTGGTTGGCGAGGATCGACACCGGTATCTGGACACCGATCGAGGCGTCAAGCCGTTTGCGGAGCTCCATCGCGCTCACCGAATCGACGCCGAGCTCGATGAACGGCCGATTGATGTCGACCCCCGCGGGAGCGCTGTGCCCGAGGATCTCGGCAATCTGCGCGCGGACGAAGTCCAGGACCGCCGTCTCGCGTTGATCGGGCGAGAGGCCGCGGAGGCGCTGGGCGGGGGTGTCGGCGGCGCCCTTGAGGCGAGAGTCGACGAGCCCGCGCATAATCGCCGGCAGAGACGCCGTCTCCGCCATCGCGCGCATCGCCGACCGGCTGAGCCGAACCGGCGCCAGCACCGGCTGGGCCAGATCCGCAACCTCGAAAAGCTCCACTCCGGCCTCCGACCGCGCGGCCAAGAGCCGGGAGGGCTCGAGCCGGGCGGTGAGCTCGTGCAGGTTCCAAGCGCTTTCCAGCATCGGGCGCATCGCCTCCTCCAGCGCCTCGCGGTCGAGCGACTCGACCGCGTCGCCGTCGCGATCGCCACCCACGTGGACGACCGCGCCGAGCGGGTGCTCGCGGGGGATCGAGCCGAGCAGCGCCTCGAGCGCGCCACGATCGACGAGCTCGGCGCCCTCGACAAACAGCATGCGAGTGACCCCATGCGCCTCTTCGAGGTAGCGGGCGATCGGCCCGCCCGGGCCATCGGCGTCGCCGCCGACCAGGACCGTGGCGTCGGGGTCCCAGGATGAGGCCGCGGCGCTCTCAATCCGATCAACCGGGATACGGGTGACCCGCGGAGCGAGCAGCTCGCCCTCGCGCAGAGCGAGCTGCGGCTCCTCGGCCCCCAGCGTCAACGCCGCGGGCAGAGCGCCCCTTGAGGCATCGGTGCCGTCGGTGTCGATCAGGGCGAAGCGATCGGGATGTAGGGAGGCCGCCGAGCGCGCCACAGCCCATACCGCTGCAGCCGCAGGGTCCGGCGCCGTGCCCCCGGCGGCGACGGCCTCACGCGTGAGCAGAGTCAGGCGCGAGCCCTGCCGATCCTCGTCGGCGAGCCACCCCCTTATCTGGTCGTCGGCCGCCTCAACAGATGTGACCTCGACCACTGCCTGCTCTTGAGCCTCCTTGTCTGCCCGGGAAGCCGGCTGCCACTGCACCATGTACAGCAGGCCACGCTGTCGGGCCGAGCGCAGCTCGTCCAGCTCGAGCGGGCGCGCCGTCACCGAGCCGATGCTGAGAACCGGTGTGCCGCTCTCCTCGTAGGCATCGAGGCTGTACGAATCCCCTTCGGGGGCGAGCCGCAGGCGCAGCGCAGATGCGCCTGCGGCGAACAGGGTTGTGTTTCGCCAGGAACAGGGCAGCTCGATCTCGCCCGGGCCCTTCCCAGCGAGACCGAGGCCCTGCAGCGCCGACTCCAGCAGGGCCGGGTGAATCGCAAAGTGGCCGGCCTCACCGGCCGACCCCACGGGTAGAGCGACCTCGGCATAGATCTGCTCGCCGTCCTTCCAGGCCGCTTCAAGACCTTGGAAGAGGGGGCCGTATTCGATACCCGCATCGGCCAGGAGGTCGTACAAGTCGTCGACCTGCAAGGACTCGGCTCCCTCCGGAGGCCAGCTGTCGAGCGACCCGGGGGGAGCCGTGGGCTGCACCACGAGATTGCCGGTGGCGTGGCGGGTCCAGGCCCCGTCCTCCTCCTCGGCACAGGAATGGATGGCGATCTCGCGCCTGCCCCCCTCGTCGGGATCAGCGACGGTCACCTGCAGTGCCACCGCACCACTCTTGGGAAGGATCAGCGGCGCCTGCAGGGCAAGCTCCTCGACAGTTGCTGCCCCGCTCTCAACCCCGGCTTGCAACGCCAGCTCAAGGAAAGCCCCGGCAGGCAAGAGCGCCTCTCCGGCGATGTTGTGCTCCGCCAGCCAAGGATGGGTCTGCAGAGAAATCCTGCCATTGAGCAGGAGACCTTCGCCCTGGCCACCTGCCAACCTCACCGACGCGCCGACGAGGGAGTGTCCCCTGGTCTCAGCCGTACTCGGATCCGCTGTCGAGCCGAAAGCGGGATTGAGCCAGTAGCGCTCGCGTTGGAACGGATAGGTCGGCAGCTTGACCGTCTGGGCGCCGCTGCCGGCGAAGTAGGCCCCCCAGTCGACGGCCGCGCCGGCGGCATGGGCCTGGGCGAGGGAGAGGGCAAAGCGCCTGGG
>DASUZP010000076.1:0-10470 GCA_036376775.1 Solirubrobacterales bacterium
AGGTGTGCTTCAACCTCTCCGAGGGCCCGCGGTGCGCGGTCTGCCAGGACGAGCGGCGCGACCGGTCCGTGATCTGCGTGGTCGAGGAGCCTGCTGACGTGATCCCGATCGAGCGCACCCACGAGTACCGCGGGCTCTACCACGTGCTCGGCGGCGCCCTTTCGCCGATCGACGGTGTCGATGCCGGTGACCTGAAGATCGCCGAGCTGCTGCGCCGCGTCGCCGAGGGAGACATACGCGAGGTCGTCCTTGCCACCAACCCGACCACGACCGGCGAGGCTACGGCCCTGCACATCGCCGAGCAGCTGCGCGGACAGGTCACCGTCACCCGTCTCGCCAGTGGCCTGCCGATAGGAGCCGATCTCGAGCACGCCGACGAGGTCACCCTGGGCAACGCCTTCGCCGGTCGCCGCACCCTCGATTGAGCAGGCGCGGTCGCACCCGGGAGCGGTTCTTCTCAGGTCTAGCCGAAGTCGAGCACGCGGAAACGGGTCGAGTCGATCGTGGAGTCCGGCGTGCAGGCTCCGTTGGAACCCGTCCTGACATTCAGGTGGTTGGTGACCGGGGCGGTCGGGTCGATCTGGGGCTGGGCGCCGATGCTCCGTTCGACCTGCTGGAGCGTGGTCGATTCGGTGGAGACTTCGCCGCCGCCGACCTGCTGGCCGTTGAGCGTTACCTCGAAGAAGACCCGGCAGGATCCCGAGCCCGAATTGTCGTAGGCAAGCGTCGCCGCCGCTCCGCCGAAGACGACATTGATTTCGCCGGGCTTCTGGGTCCAGCTGCCGTCGGCAATCGGGTAGGGGTCCGGCCCTTCGGTCACGGGAGCCGAGCCGCCGGTGGGACTGACGACGAAGTAGACCGGGAACTGAAGGTTCGAGGGGGTCACGGCGCCCGCGCCGATCTGCTTGGCGTCGACCGCACCGTCGGCGATCTGCGTGGATCCGACCGCACCGTCGGCGATCTGTGCGGCTCCGACCGCACCGGCGGCGATCTGGTTGCTGCGCACGGCGCCCACCGCGAGTTTGCCGCTGACGATCGCCCTCTTGAAGACATTGGAGGTGCGCACCGATCCCGGGGCGATGTTGGCGTGCTTGACCGCGTTGTGGGCGATGTCGTCGGAGTGGATCTTGCCCGCTGCGAAGGCGGCGCCACCGCCGAGGGCGAGGAAGAGGGCCAGGGTCGAGACGACGTTTGCGTAGGTGAGGCCGGATCTGTTTTGCATACGGTTCATTTCGAGGCGCCGCACCCGGCGCCCCCCACCTGAAAGGTTCTCGAGCGGAGCGAATTCCTCTCCGTTCTTGTCCAAACCGGAAGGTTCAGCTGCGCAATTAGCTGAAACTGGCCATTTCGCCTAGACGGGTGTCGAGCCGCAAATTGCGAGTTTTTGGGACCCTGGCGTCCGCCCGCTTCGCCAAGGTCTCGGCGTGGCGACGGACGCCCCTACACGGACCGCTTCGGGGCGGGAGGCATCCAGCGCCGGGAACCTGGCGCGCGAGGTGTCGGCGCTGCAGGCCTCGCTGCTGGGCAAGCTGCACGAAGAGATGAACGGCGGCGACGGGGCACTCTTCGCTGCCGCGGCGCAGAAGCTGGCCGAAGAGTTCGGCTCGGTCACGGCGACCGCCGTGGGCACCGTCTGGGAGCGGGGCGATACCGCTGCCGCCGTTGCGGACGAGCACCCCAGCCTCTACCGGCCCGGCCAGATGCGACGCCGGCTCGATCAGCTGCTCGAGTCCCACCGCCGCTACGAGCAGCCGTTCGCGCTGGTCGTCTTCGACGTCGAGGGGCCGGGGACGCGCGACGACGATGCCGGTGGGGGTCGACAGACCGCACTCGCTGTCGTCGGCGCGGCGCTGAGCGAGAGCGTCCGCCTGGTCGACGAGACCTTCCGCCTCGAGGAGGACGCGCTCTGCGTGCTCGCCCCCGGCCAGAACACGGTCGGCGGGGTGCAGATGGCAGAGCGCCTGCTGAGCCTGCTCGACGATCTCGAGCAGGCGGGCGGCCTGCGGATCGGTATCTCCGCCGGAGTCGTCGCCTGCCCCGAGCACGGCAACGATGCCGATCGGCTCCTGCACCAGGCCGACGAAGCGATGTGGCGGGCGCGCTCGGTCAGCCAGCCGGTGGGCGTCGGCGCCCTCGAGCGGCCTTTGCAAGATCGCTGACAGATTCCCGAAATCTGTCCATAACCGGTGTAAACCTGGAATTTCGCTGCCAGAATGCTGCGCATGCCCGGGATCCGGACCAATGCCGCCGCCGAAGTGCTGGGCGTCAGTCCCAACACGCTGCGCAGCTGGGAGCGCCGCTACGGCTTCCCGGTGCCCAAGCGGACCTCAGGCAACCATCGCAACTACGAGCTGGTCGAGTTGCAGACGCTGCGCGACGCGCTCGCCACGACCGGCAACATCTCCTCGGCGATCGAGCTGGCGCGCCAGCGCCAGGAAGCGCCCGCCAGCGGCGACAGCCTCCGTGTCGCCTTCGAGAGCTTCGACGAGGAGGGGGCCGACCGGGCGGTGGAGGAGAGCCTTGCGGTCCGTCCGTTGGAGCGGACGGTGGAGGAGATGCTGCTTCCGGCGATCGACGGCTTGGCCGCCGACCCCGAGCGCGAGGCCGAGCTCGAGTTCGCCGCCCGCTGGGCGATGGGTTGGCTGCACGGCGCCCGCCGCCTGGCCTCGACCGCCTCGCGCCCGGCCGGCATCCTGCTGCTCGACTCCAGCCGCGGCTCCGACGCCGAGGCGGTCCATGCCCAGGCGCTGGATCTCGCCCTCCGCCGCGCCGGCTTCCGCGTGCTGATGCTTTCCGACGAGCTTGGCGAGGAGCGGATGGAGCGTGCCCTCGGCGCCCTCGATCCGACCGCGATCGTCCTCTGCGGTCCGGGGGCGGACACTCCTTCTGCGGTTCGGCTTGTCCGCAAGATCCGCGAGGCGGGCTTTGACGCCCCGCTCTACGGCTTCCGCGCCAGCGGCCTGATCGGCGATGCGATCCCCGCTGCCGGCGAGCGCCCCAGCCAGGTCACCGGGATGCTCAACGCGGACCTGCGCCGCCGCGCCAGCCAGGCTTTCGCCTGACCGGCGCGATGACGGGGTCGGGCTCCTAGAGGGAGCCGATTGCTTTTTTGGCTGCCGTGGAGACGACTTTCGGCAGTGGAGCGAAGTCAAGCGCCGCTCCGTATTTCTGGCCGATCGTGACGGCGTAGGTGAGGAACTGCTGCAGGAAGCCCTTCTGAGGGGCGTTGTGCGGCACGATCGCGTAGGTGAAGGTCGAGAGCGGGTAGGCAATCGAGGCCTTCGCCGGCGGGTCGACGATGCTGACCGTGTTGGCGTTCGACAGGTGCGTCACGTAAGACGCCGCCGATTCGATGTTTTTCAGGTTCGGCAGCTCGAACTTGCCGGCCTTGTTCTGCAGCGCAGCCGCGCCGAGGCCGGCGGCGATCAGGTAAGAGGCCGAGATGTAGCCGATCGAACCGTTGGTGGCCGTCACGCTCGAGGTGACGCCGGAGTTGCCTTTGGCGCCGACACCGGCCGGGAACTGAACGGTGGTGGAGGCACCGACTTCTTTCTTCCACGCCGGGCTGACTTTGGAGAGGTAGCTGGTAAAGGCGTAGGTGTCGCCGGAGCCGTCGCTGCGGAAGACCGGGGTGATGGTCAGGCCGGGCAGTTTGACGCCGGGATTGAGTGCCTTGATCTTCGGGTCGTTCCACTTCGTGATCTTGCCGAAGTAGATGCTGGCGACGATCGGGCCAGTCAGGTTGAGCTTTTTGACTCCCGGGATTTTGAAGCCGATCCCGGTGGCCGTCAGACCCCAGGGGATCTGCACGCAGCTGTTGCAAGCGCCGGCCTGTTCAGGCGTCAGCGGGGCGTCGGAGGCACCGAAGTCGACCGTCCGCGCGGTGATCTGCGCGATTCCTGCGCCGGACCCGACCGCGCTGTATTTGACCGGGATGCCTTCTTTGATTTCGAAGCCGCTGATCCAGTTGGCCATCAAGGGCGCAACCAGTGAGGATCCCGCTCCGGTGAGGCCTGCGGCGGAGGCGTTGGCCACTCCCGTCGCCATGACCAGTACGGCCGTAATGGCCACACCAAGCAACCTGATGCGATTCAAGAGAATTCCTTTCGACTCGTTTCGATGATCTCTCGCGGGCGCTAGGTGCAGCCCGAACGCGCATAGCATGGGGCTGCGAAATCACACACATGTTTCAATCTTGTGAAAGAGATGCATCGCACGTCCAAGTGCCGGGCGAAATGGGTTGTTTAAGAGTTGTTACCAATTTGTGTCTAAGTTGTGAAAATTGAGGTAAGGCACCGCCAGGGTCGTAAATCTCAAATACGCTGCGCGCCGATGAGCGGCACCACTGTGAATCAGGCCTATGTCGCGGGCGGCGATCCACGGCGCAACGCGCGCTCGGCCAAGCGGCTTCACCGCATCGACCGGATCGGCGACGGCTTGCTCTTCGGCCTCTGCGCGTTTGCCGCCCTGCTCAGCGTCGTCATTCTCCTGCTGGTCAGCTACCAGATCGTGCACGGCGCGAGTCCCTCGATTTCGGAATTCGGGCTCGGCTTTCTCACCCACACCACCTGGCAGCCCAACTTCAACGTCTACGGCGCCGGCACGCTCATCTTCGGCACCGTGGTCAGCTCCTTCGTCGCGCTGGCGATCGCCGGGCCGATCGCGGTCTCGATCGGCCTCTTTCTCAGCCTGTTGGCGCCGAAAGGCGTGCGCGGCGTGATCTCGCCGCTGGTCGAGATGCTCGCCGCGATCCCCAGCGTCATCCTCGGCTTCTGGGGCATCCTCGTCCTCGCCCCCTTCGTCCAGTCTGACATCGAGCCGTGGCTGCACGACACGCTTGGCTTCATCCCCCTCTTCGGGCCGCCGCAGACCACCGGCGCCAGCGTCTTCACCGCCAGCCTGATCCTGACGATCATGATCATCCCGATCGTCGCCTCGATCTCGCGCGACCTCTTCCTCTCTGTGCCGCACGAGATGCAGGACGGCGCCAGCGCGCTCGGCGCGACCCGTTGGGAGGTCGTGCGCGGGGTGGTGCTGCCGACTACCGCCTCCGGCGTCACCGCCGCATCGCTGCTGGGCCTCGGCCGCGCCCTGGGCGAGGCGATCGCGGTCACGCAGGTGATCGGCGCCGGCTCGGAAATCCACGCCAACCTGTTCGAAACCGGCGACACGCTGGCCGCCCGGATCGCCAACCAGTTTCCCGGTGCGATCACCGAGATGCACATCGCCTCGCTCTACTACCTCGGCGTGATCCTGCTCGTGATCGGCCTGCTCTCCAACTTCCTCGCCCAGTGGATCGGCCGCCGTTTCGACTACTCGCGGAACGTCGCGAAATGAGCGAAGCCGGCTTCGATCCGACCGCGCCGTTGACCGCCTCCGGCAACCTGCGCCGCCGCCGCGTCGTCAGTCGCATCGCCGAAGTGGGCGCGACCGGCGCCGCGATTGCCGCCGTAGCGGTCCTCGGCATCGTCACCTACACCGTCCTCTCCCGCGGCGCCAAGGCGATCAGCCTCGACTTCCTCTTCACCGGCGAACCGACGGGCATCGGGCCGGCGATCCTCGGCACCGGCCTGATAGTGCTTGTCGCGACCGCGATCGCGATGCCGATCGGTGTCCTCACCGCCATCTATCTGACCGAGTCCTCCGGCTCGCGCGTCTCGAGGGTCGTCCGCTCGACGCTCGACCTGATGAACGGGCTGCCCTCGATCATCGTCGGCCTCTTTTTATTCGTACTGCTGGTCAAACCAACGCAGACCCTGTCCGGTTTCGCCGGGGCGCTTGCCCTGGCGATCATCGAGCTGCCGCTGATCGCCCGCGGCAGTCAGGAGGTGCTGCTGTTGGTGCCGAACAGCTTGCGCGAAGCCTCCGACGCGCTCGGCGTCAGCCGCTGGCGCTCGGTGCTGACCGTGATCCTGCCGACCGCGCTCGGCGGCATCGTCACTTCGACCGTGCTTGCCGTCGCCCGCGCTGCCGGGGAGACGGCGCCGCTGCTCCTCCTCACCCCGGCCCCCGTCGGAAACAGCTTCAATTTCAACATCTTCGAAGCGCTTCCCAGCATCCCGTTCACGATCTTCACTCTTTCCGAGGAAGCGAACCCGGAAGGCTTCACCCGTGCCTGGGGCGCCTCGCTGGTCCTGCTCTCGGCGATCCTCTTCGCCAGCCTCGGCGCCCGCGCCCTGCTCGCCCGCAGCCGTGCGAGGATGGCGCGATGAGCGACGGCTTCGACACCTTTGCGGGGGGTCGGTCCACCGCGCCGGGTCGAGTCCGGATCCAGGCCGGGCCGGTCGCTGCCCCTGTCGCCAATGGTGTGGCGGGCAGGGAGGCCGGAATCGAGGCCGTCTTCGAAGCCCGCGACGTGTCCGTCTATTACGGCCGCAAGCGGGCGCTCGCCGGCGTCAACCTGCGCATTCCGCGCAACAGGATCACCGCCCTGATCGGTCCCTCGGGCTGCGGCAAGACGACCTTCCTGCGCAGCCTCAACCGGATGAACGATTCAGTGGCCGGTTTCAGGATCGAGGGGCAGGTCCTCTACCACGGGCACGACATGTACGCGGGCAATGTCGACCGAGTCGAGGTCCGGCGCCGGATCGGCATGGTCTTCCAGAAACCGAACCCGTTTGCGAAGTCGATCTACGACAACATCGCCTGGGCGCCGCGCAACCTTGGTATGAAGCATGGCCTCGACGAGCGGGTCGAGGGGGCGCTGCGCGGGGCCGCCCTCTGGGACGAGGTGAAAGACCGGCTCAAGGACAGCGCCCTCGGCCTTTCCGGCGGTCAGCAGCAACGCCTCTGCATCGCCCGAGCGATCGCGATCGAGCCCGACGTCCTTCTGCTCGACGAGCCGGCCTCGGCGCTTGACCCGATCGCGACCGCCTCGATCGAGGACCTCATGCACAGCCTCAAAGGCCGCTTCACGATCGTCATCGTCACCCACAACATGCAGCAGGCGGCGCGCGTCGCCGACCAGACGGCTTTCTTCAGCCTCGACTCGAGCGCCGTGGAGCCGTCGGGGACGCTGGTCGAGTTTGCCGACACCGAGAAGATCTTCAGTCACCCGGCGGACCCACGCACGCGGGACTACGTCAGCGGACGCTTCGGCTGAGCGCCCGCGCGGCCAACCCGGGCAGAAATGCAAGCGGGATCAGCGGCGCAGGATCGCGTCGCTGGAGACCTGCGCGAGCAGCGGTTTGCCGCATTGCCAGCAGAAGGTCGCGCCGCTGCTGTGTGGCGCGCTGCAGTTGGGGCACGAGCCCGCCGTTCCGGTCTCCTCGGTCCGCACGATGCGTTCGACCTCACTCAGTTCGGCGTCGGCGTCCTGCAGTGCGACCGCTCGTTTGACCAGTACCTCGACCTGGATCCGGTTGCGGATCGCCATCTCGTAGACGAGGCCGCCGAGGTCCCACTGGAGCTCGGCAACGCGCGCCACCAACTGGTCTCGGCGCCGTTCGAGGTCGACGAGCAGCTCGCCGCCGAGCGCCGGGCTCGGTGGAGCCTGAGGCTTCGCCGGGGTTTGGGCCGGCGGGGGCGCCGGTCGGCTGCCGTTCGACCTCGCCGTGGCGTGTCGCGATTTCTGCAGGGCTTTCGGCAGCGAGATCATTCGAAGAAGTTCCCGCTGAATTCGCCGTTTTCGCAGCCGGCGGTGTCGTCGCTGCACTTGTCTCCCGGTTGCGTGGTGGGCGGGGCCAGCTTCACGCCATTGGTCGGTTTGAGCACTTCTTCGGCCGCCGGGTGCTTTTCGGCTGCCTTCAGCGCGGCCGCTTTCTGTTTTTTCGTTTTCGCATTGGCCGCCGTCCCGCCGCCGGTGGTCGTCTTGGCTTTCGACGCAGTCGCACTTTCTTCGCCGCCCCCGCCGCGGATCACGATCGGGGCCGACGCCGTGCTGGCGACTTCGTGGCTGCCGGAGCGGCCGATCAAGACCCCGATGCCGAGGGCGAGCAGCAGCGTGCCGACGCCCGCGATCAGGGCGGCGTTCGGCGAGATGCCCGTCCGCTTCTTCTTCGGCGGTGGCGGGGGAGCCTGGGCCGGGCGCTGCACGGCATCCATCAGGACCACGGCGTCCATGAAGGGAAGGCGGGGGTCGCCTCGCCGTTGTCCGCACTCGAGGCAGTAGCGCTGGTCGGCCGCCAGCAGCGCGCCGCAGGATGCGCACTGGTCGCCGCTCTGGACCGCGGAGGTCTGGATCTGGGTTACCGGCAGCTCGGGGTCGCTGGGAACAGGGGCAATCTCAGGCTGGGAGGGTACGTTCTCAGCCTGGGAGGCGGGTGGAATCGAGACGTCGGTCAACTCGCATGGATTGTCACGCTGCACTTACGTCAGATGTTGCCGAGTTGTTAACAGGTGGGAGTGAGTTGTTAACGCCTGTACTCAAGATCTTCACAACTAGGACGTGGTCGGTCGGGACACTTGCGCAAGCGTGACCAACTCCACTGAGGACGAGGACCCCGGCAAAGCTCGGGCCGGGCGCTGTGCCGAGTGCGGCACGGCCCTTTCCGCCAACCAGCGCTACTGCCTCGAGTGCGGAACCAGACGGGGACCGTTGCCGGCGGTTGTCGCCAATCGCGTCGCCGCCCTGCGCGAGCGCGGCCGGCCCGATGGTGCGGACAAGGACGGTGCCCCGGCCGCACCCGCGGAGCCGGTTGGCGCGGCTGAGGAGGACGGGGCGTCCACGAAGCGGGGGCAGTGGGACTTCATGCCGTCCCCTCAGGTCGCCGCCGTCGCGGTGATGGCCCTGCTCGCGGCCGGTGTGGTGCTCGGCTCGGTGACCAACCCGCTCGCCCAGGGCGCCGGCGCGGCGCAGATCATCCTGGAAGAAATGGGCGGACCGGCGCCATCCGAAGTCGAAGAACCCGTCGCCGAAGCGCTGGAACCGGTCGCCGAAGCGCCGAGCTTCGCCGCCGCTCCCGAAGCGCCGTTGGAAGCGCCGCTCGAAGAAGAAGCGTCCGGAACCGAACCGGCCCCCGCCCCCAACCCGGTTCCCTTCGACCCCGAAGAAGGAGAAGAAGCGTTGCCGGAAATCAAACACGTCTTCCTGATCGTGCTCGACGGCCACGGTTACGAAGAAGCCTTCGGCGAGAAATCGACGGCGCCGTACCTCGCCACGACGCTCGGCGGCGAAGGCAAATTGCTCTCCAACTACTACGCGGTTGCCCAGGGCGGGCTCGCCAACGAGATCGCCCTGATCAGCGGTCAAGGGCCGACGCCGCAGACTGCGCTCAACTGCCCGGAGTACACGGCGATCGCGCCCGGCACCGCGAGTGCCGAAGGGCAGGTCGAAGGAGAAGGCTGCGTCTACCCGGCCGAGACCGAAACGCTGCCCGGCCAGCTGGTCGCTGCCAAATTGACCTGGAAGGCCTACGTGGAGGACATCGGCAACGGCGCGGCGGCGGGGCAACCGAGCAGCTGCCGTCATCCCGGCTTGGGAGGCGCCGATCCGAGCGCCGCTCCTCTCCCCGGCGATGCTTTCGTCACCTGGCGCAACCCGTTCGTCTACTTCGCGGGCCTCACCGAAAGCCCGGAATGCAGCGAAAACGACGTCGGCCTCGACCAGCTTGCCCCGGATCTGGGGAAAGCGGAGGACACGCCGTCCTTCGCCTACATCGTGCCCAACGCCTGCCACGACGGCAGCGAAGTGGCCTGCGCACCCGAACAGCCGACCGGCCTGCCCGCCGCCGAAGGCTTCCTCAAAACCGTGGTGCCCGAAATCACCGCCTCGCCGGCCTACAAAGAAGAAGGCGGCCTGATCGCGATCACCTTCGACCAGGCGCCGCAAACTGTGCCGGAACCCGACACCAGCTCATGTTGCGCCACGCCCGAATACCCGAACCTGCCCGCCCCGGCGGCGCCGGCGAGCGCGGAACCCCCTGCCACCGGGCCGGTCAAATCGACCGGTGGTGGCGGCCGCGTGGGGATGCTGCTGATCTCTCCCTATGTGGCTCCCGGCACCGTCGACGAAACGGCGTACTACAACCACTTCTCATTTCTGCGCAGCGTCGAGGAACTGCTCGACCTGGAACCGCTCGGCTACGCGGCGGAACCGGCGCTCACCGGGTTCGACAGCTCTGTGTTCGACGCCTCGCCGGAAGAATCGACTGTCGCCGAACGGCCCGTCGCCAGGCCGTCCGTCGCCAGGCGGTCGTCTAGTGGTGTGACCGGCAACGTTGCCGGATCATCTAGACCAAAAGAATGAGGATCGCCGCCCTCACGGCGCCGCTCCGGGCGTTGCCGTCTCGCTGATCCCGTAGCGCTCGTGCAGCCGTCGCAGCGGCGCCGGCGCCCACCAGTTCCACTTGCCGAGCAGCTCCATCAGGGAGGGGACGAGCAGGGCACGGACGATGCTGGCGTCGATCAGCACGGCCAGCGCGGTGCCGATGCCGTTCTCCTTGATGAAGATGATCTGGGAGGTGGCGAAGGCGAACATCGCCACGGCGAAGAGCAGGGCGGCGGCGGTGACGATGCGACCGGTTCGCTCGA
>DASUZP010000077.1:0-6479 GCA_036376775.1 Solirubrobacterales bacterium
AGCCTGGTTGGGACAGTCGGTCTCAGTCAGGACCGCTCCGGCTGCATAGGTGACGAAGGAGCCGCTCGAGCCGTCGAGCGCTTCGGTTCCGCCCACGCCGAAGACCGGGCCGCCGCCGCTCGAGAGCGAGGCGAAGCGGTAACGGTACTCGGTCGCCGGCAGCAGGCCCGAGAGCAGTACCTTCGCGGTTTTGGCCGCGGCGTCGACCCCCCCCGCCCCGAGCTGGGCGCCGGGCGGGGCGGGCTTCTGGGTGACGCATGAGGCTTGCCAACCGAGCGGTTCGTCTTCGATGCAGGCGGCGGTCGCGTACTGCACGTAGTAGGAGGTGTCGGCCCAGAACTTGGGGCCGATCAGCGCCTGCACCGCGGCCGCCCCGGCGTCTACCGAGACCGCCCACTGATCGAGGATTTCGGGCGCGTGGGGCGGTGGCGGACAGAGCGCCGATTTGTCCGGTGCCGGACCGTAGGCGCGCAGGAAGCCGTTGGGGGCTAGAGCCGCATTGTCGACGTAGAGGTCGTAGCCCGCGCTGAAGCAGGCCGCGCCGGCGGCGATCCCGGTCGAGGCGCTGAAGCCGTCTTTGAAGGCAAAGCTCGGCACTTCGACCCCCGCCGAGGTGAACTGGCGGATCGTCGGGTTGCTCGCGCCGTCGATCGCGAAGAGCTCCCCGGCGGGGCCGGCGGCAAGGCCCTGGGGGTCGGTGACCGTGACGGCGGGCTGTTCGACCCCCGCCGAGCTCCACTTGCGCACGTTGGCTTTGGCGGGGGCTCCGTGTCCACAGCTCGTACCGCAAAAGGAGGCGTAGAGGTTGCCGGAGGGATCGACCGCCAGCGCTTTCACTACCTCGCCTGGCACGGCGATCTGCGATTGGTAGGCGCCGTTAACGTCAAAGCGCTGGATCCGTTCCTGGTCGCCGACGTAGACCTTGTCGTCGGCGGCGCTCGACGTGCCGAGGGTGTCGATCGCGATGTAGTTGCCTACTGCCGAGAGGGCGCCGAACTGGCCGTTGGCGCTGCCTTCGGTACCCGCTTTGCAGACGTCGGTCGGCGGGCCGGCGTTGGTGCAGACGTCCGGGTTGCCCGAGGTGCCGCTGTTGACACCGCCGCCCCACATGCGCAGGAAGTGGCCTTCGGAGTCGAACTTCTGCACGCGCTGGTTGGAGGGGGCGCCGCGGTCGAGGACGTAGACGTCGCCTTCGGAGTCGACGGCGACGCCCTGGGGGCTAATGAATTGGAATTGGCCGGCGCCGCTGCCTTCGGTTCCCGCTTTGCAGGTATCGCCGTCTGCCGGCACGCAGATCTCAAAGCCGGTGCCGCTGTCGCCGGGCCCCGAGGCCACCACGTCCCAACCCCAGACCCTGAGCAGGGCGCCCCAGGCGCTGAACTCGGCCATGCGGCCCTTGCCCATATCTCCGACATAGACGTTGCCGGCGACGCCGACCCCCGCGCTGGCGGGGGCGGTGGCGATGCCGCGCGGGGCGTGGCACTGGACATCGGCTTCGCTCTCGGCGACGCAGCGGGTCCAAAACGGTTCCGGGGCCGCTGCGGCGGCGCCCGAGGGTGCGAACGCGAGCGCGGTGGCGGCGAGCAGGGCGCCGAGCGCGAGCAGAACAGCGGGGCTTGACTTCGGCGTGAAAGCGGACTTCGCGTTATGGCCTGCTCTGCTCACTTGCTCTCCCTTTGCTTTTTGGCGCTGCGGTGTGGTTTTGCGTTTGTGGTTTGAGGACCGCGGTTTAAGGGGCCCCGGGCGGGTAGCGCCCGGGGCCGATCGAGCCGGGGTGCTTTCAGTGAGGGCGGGCTAGCCGGTCACCGCCCAGGTGCCGTTGCCCTGCCCGCCTTTGGAGATCAGGGCGAAGACCAGGTACGCGCCGGCAGTGCTGGCGCCGCCTTCGGTGGCTCCTGAGCCCGAGGGCCGGATCGGGTTGTAGCCTTTGAGTACTTCTAAGAAATTGTCGCCGAAGACGACGCCCGGGCTGAGTGCAGCGACGTAGACGCAGAGGTGCCCGGATTTGGCTTGGGGGTTTTTGGCATTTACGCCGGCGCCGATGCCACTGCCGCAGTCGGTCGGATCGAGTTCTTCCAGTTCACCCGTTTCTTCGTCGAACAGCTGTTCTTTGCCGTTTTGCAGAATGGCGTGGACGTGGTTTGCGTCCAGAGCCGCCGCCAGCGGGATCGGGAAGGAGATCGGGACCGTGAGGTGTTCTTCGCCCGTCACCGCTACGGGCACCTGGCCGAAGGCCCAAGAGCCGGTCTCGGTGGAGTTGGCGGGCAGGGTGCCGCCTGCGGTCCAGGGGGAGCCGTTGGTTCCGTCTTTGCCGTCGGTCCCGTTTTTGCCGTTGGTCCCGTTTTTGCCCGCTTTTCCTTCCGGGCCCTGTTTGCCTTCGGGGCCCTGGGCCCCGTCTTTGCCGTTTGCTCCCGCCGCGCCGGCATCGCCCTTGGCGCCGGCTGGCCCTGCCGGGCCGGCTGGACCGGCAGGACCGGTCGCGCCTTTGGGCCCGCGCGGGCCCTTCTTGGCCTTGGCCGAAGCGGTTGCCTTGCCGCCGGAGTTGTTGGAAGCTGCGTAGGCGCCGCCGAACATCGCGAAGACGAGGGCGATCACCGAGATCGCGCCCGGGATGCCGAAGCGGTTGCGTAGTGGCGAGAGCATCTAGATCTCTTCTCCTTGTCCCGTGAGCCCCTCTGCCGGCCGCTTCCCTGGCGGCCCAATTCGGCGAAGCTCGGTTATGTGGTCCCTGTGCGACTAGGAACACGGACATCCGTGTTTCTTGTTCGCTGCGCGCATTAAGACACACGTGTGTCTGGATGTCAAGCCCGAGGCAGGGGCGTCTTTAAGCGCTCTGACGGCGCCTGACCAAGCAGATCAAGGACGCAGGGAGCGCCGCGTGCTCTGCACGCAAGCGACCGAGGACGCCGATATGCGCCGGTCAGGCGCCGTCAGGCCCCGTCAGCCGCCGTTGTTGAGGCCGGCTACGGGAGTGCCGACGACGACATCGGTGCAGAGCAGCGGCGCCGGGTCGAACAGATCGGTGAGGGCGCGGCCGGCCGGGGTGCCGTGGAGGATCGGCGCCGGCTTTTCTTTGCTTTTCGGCGGCGTCGGGGGCTGGATGTAGCGGCCGGCGCCGCACTGGATGACGAAGTCGCGGACGCCGTCGCGGGCATCGATCGTGTCGTCGCCGCCGTTGCCGTAGAACTCGTCCTGACCGGGCTGGCCGAGCATCGCGTTGGGGCCGGAGTCGCCGATCAAGACGTCGTTGTCGAAGGAGCCCTCCATGTCCTCGTCGGAGGGATCGAGGTGGACCGGATGGCAGCCTTTGCCCATGAGCACGTCGATCCAGGCTTCGTGCCGGGGGAAGGAGACGTAGAGCAGGCCGGGGTGGGCCTGGGTCTCGGCGAAGGAGGCGTCGTCGCGGCCTTCGCCGCCGACGATCGCACCGCCGGCGCAACCGCCGCCCGCGGCGAGCAGGTCGCCGTCGCCTTCGCCGTAGAGGAAGGTCGGCCCGGGCAGGCCGCCGACCAGGCCGTCGGCGCCGTCGCCGCCGTAGAGGCGGTCGGCCCCCGGACCTGCCTGGAGCAGGTCGTCCTCCGGGCCGGCTTTGATCGTGTCGTCGCCCTCGCCACCGGCGATGCGGACGTTGGCCGCCGCCTCGAGCGAGCCTTCGACGCGCAGCGAGTCGTTGCCGGGACCGAGGTCGGCCATCACCCAGCGCGCGGGCCCGCCGGCTGCGCAGTTGACCTGCTTCGGATCGTTGCCGACCCTGGTGCAGCCGGGACCGATGGCGATGCCGCGGGTGGAGCCGATCCCGAAGGTCTCCGTTTCCGGGTTGAAGCTGAGCGCGGTGAAGACGTCGGGGCCGCCGCCGCCGACGATCTGCAGTCCGCCGCCGCCGCCCTTGGTGCGGTCGAGCTGTATGTAGGCGGAGGCTTTGGGCGGCGCTTCCCTGCCGCAGGAGACAGTGTGGCCTTCGGTGCCCCGGCAGGTGTCCGTGCCCTGGCCGCCGACCAGTTCGTCCGCGCCGCCGCCGAGCAGCGTGTCGTCGCCGGGGCCGCCGACGATCCGGTTGTCGCCCTTGTCGCCGATCAGCGTGTCGCGAAAGGCCGAGCCTTCGATGTCCTCGAGGCGGAAGAGGCGATCGTGTCCGTCGCCGCGCGCCTTGTGAGCGGCGAGCGAGACCCAGACGCCGGACCCCTTGCCGCCGGCGACCGCCGTGGCGAAGGAGGCGATGTCGTCTTCGCCCGGGCCGCCGTCCATGCGGTCGTAGCCGTAGTCGCCGTGGACGAGGTCGAAGCTGCCGGGGCCGCCGTTGAGCATGTCGATGCCGAGGCTGCCGGCGACCTCGTCGTACTCCCCCGGGCCGCCGATCACCTTGTCGTCGCCGAGATCGCCGATCGCCCGGTCGGTCCCGTTGCCGCCGTCGACCTCGTCGTTGCCGCGGCCGCCGTGGACCAGGTCGTCGCCGGGCCCGCCGCAGAGCAGGTCGTTGCCGAGGCTGCCGAAGATTTCGTCGTCTCCCCCACCGCCCCAGATCACGTCACGTTCGGGCGTCCCGCGCAGCAGGTCGTCGCCTTCGGTGCCGACGATCTCCGCCTGCCGGCCGTGGCAGCGCGGCGTCTCTTCCTCCTCCGACGGTGTGGCGCCAATGAATACGACTACAGCCAGCCCCACCGCTGCGGCGGCCGCAAGTCCCCTGCCGATAACTCTCACGCGATAGATGTTATCAGTCAATTTACTATCTAATTTCATTAAGATCGCTATACTGAGACTCCGATGGGCGCTTCCACCAGGCACAAGACGTCATTTGAGATCGACACCGACAAGGTCATCGCAGCGAAAGAGATCCTTGGTACCAAAACGCTGACCGACACCGTGGACGCCGCCCTCTCCGAAGTCGTCAGGCTGCGTCAGCGGCGACAGCTGGTCGAGCTTCTCTTCAGGCCCGGGGCATTGGCCCTCGACGATCCGGCGGCGATGGCCGACGCCTGGCGTTGACAGCTGCCACCCGTGCCCACCTTCCTCGCTGATAAGAGCGCGCTGACGCGACGGGAGACCCGGCCGGAGGTGCGCGATGTGCTCGAGCCCCTGCTGGTGGCGGGGGAGATCGCCACCTGTGGCATCGTGGATCTGGAGCTGCTCTACAGCGCCCGCGACCGGGCCACCTACCGGGCGCTTGTCGAGGCCTTGCGCGGGATGCCGCGGGTAGCTGTCGAGGACGTCGCCATTTCCCGTGCCCTCGAGGTGCAGGCAATGCTTGCCGAGCGCTCCCAGCATCGGGCCATGCCGCTCCCCGATCTGTTGATAGCCGCCTGCGCCGAGCGGGCCGGCCTGGCCGTACTGCACTACCACACCGACTTCGAGCGAATCGCCGAGCTCACCGGCCAAGCCACGCAATGGATCGTTCCTCGCGGCAGTGTCTCCTAGCCGCGCCGCTAATCGAGGTTGATCATCACGTGCTTGATCTCGGTGTAGTCCTCCAGCGCGTACACGGAAAGGTCCTTGCCGTAGCCGGATTCCTTGAAGCCGCCGTGGGGCATCTCGGAGACGAGCGGGATGTGGTCGTTGATCCAGACGCAGCCGAAGCGCAGGGCGTTGGCGACGCGCATCGCGCGGCCGACGTCGCGGGTCCAGACCGAGGAGGCGAGGCCGTAGCGGGTGCCGTTGGCCCACTCGATCGCCTTCGCCTCGTCGGAGAACGGCTGCACGGTGATCACCGGGCCGAAGATCTCCTTCTGGATCATCTCGTCGTCCTGCTCTAGCCCGGCGACGACTGCCGGCTCGAGGAACCAGCCGGGCAGATCGGGCTGCGCGCCGCCGGTCACCACCTCGGCGTTGCCGGGCCTGCGCTCGAGGAAGCCCTCGACCCGCTCGCGCTGTCGCTGGGAGTTGAGCGGGCCGAGGGTGGTGTCGGCTGAGAGCGTGTCTCCCAACACCAGACCCCTGGCTTCGCCGGCGAGGCCGTTGACGACGTCGTCGTAGACGCCTTTGGCGGCCAGCACGCGGGTCGCCGCGGTGCAGTCCTGGCCGGCGTTGTAGTAGCCGGTGCCGGCGATCGTCTCCAGCGCGGTCTCGATCTCAACGTCGTCGAAGACGATCACCGGGGCCTTGCCGCCGAGCTCGAGGTGGACGCGCTTGAGGCTGTCGGCGGCGGCTTTGGCGATCCACTTGCCGGTCGGCGGCGAGCCGGTCAACGAGACCATCTCGACGTCGGGATGGGTGACCAGCTCGACCCCGGTCGGCTCGCCGTGGCCGCCGATCGCGTTGAGCACGCCCGGCGGCAGCAGGTCGGCGCACCACTCGGCGAAGAGCAGCGTAGTCAGCGGGGTGGTCTCGGCCGGCTTGAGGACGACGGTGTTACCGGCGGCGAGCGCCGGGCCGATCTTCCAGATCGCCATCATCAGCGGGTAGTTCCAGGGGGTTATCTGGCCGACGACGCCGAGCGGCTCGCGGCGCACGAAAGAGGTGTGACCCTCCATGTACTCACCGGCGGC
>DASUZP010000078.1:0-2375 GCA_036376775.1 Solirubrobacterales bacterium
AACGCCAGGGCCTCACGGTCGCCAAGGTCGGCGACGGCATCAACGACGCGCTGGCGCTGGCGGCGGCCCACGTGGGGATCGCGATGGGCGGCGGCACGGACGTGGCGCTAGCCCAACTTTCGCAACTGGCGGGGTGCGAGAGCAAAAACGCCTTTGTTTTCAAAGGCGCCGAGCAAGAGGTCTTCACTACAGAGCGTGCGCGGGAGCGCGTTGGACGGAGTGTGCGTCGGCGATCCTCGGTGGCGGCTGTGGGGGTAGATCGAGGTTGAGCTGGCGCACGAGCAGCCTCTGGTCGGCGCTCAGTTCGGTGTGGCGGGTCAGGATCAGGGTGCGCCCGTCCGTGGTCGGGAAGTGGACGTCCAGCATCTGGATCGCGGCGAACGTGTCGAGCACGGCACGCGGCGTCAGCCCGCCCGCCAACGGCCGCAGCCGCGCCCGCAAGGTCACGTGCAGGCAGTAGGCCAGGAACGCCACGAAGATGTGCGCCTCGATGCGCCGTTCCAGCTGATGATGGATCGGGCGCAGGGCCAAGTCATGCTTCAGCGTCTTGAACGCCGCCTCGACTTCGACAAGCTGGATGTAGAAGCGCCACAACTCGGCGGGATCACTGGTACACAGGTTGGTGCGCAGCAGATAGCGGCCCTCCCGACGCCGAACCCGTCTCAGCTTCGTGCGGTTGAGCGCGTAGCGAAAGGTCGCCGTCCCGGGATCGACCTTGACGTCGACGAGCCGCCAGGCAGCGGGTGACTTGGCCCGCGCGGCGCCAAGCTTCATGACCAGCTGGTCGCGGCTCAGCTGCATCGCCGACAGCTCGCCGAGCCGCTTCCAGAGCCGCTTCAGCTGTCGCTTCCGCATCGCTCGCTCCTTGTCGATGCGGGCCCGGCTGCGCGCCAGGACGTAGAGTTCCGGCTCCTCGCTCAGGAGCTTGACCTCGACACCCGGGCGCACCGCCTGCCAGGGCTTCTCGAGCAAGGCCTGCTCCATCCGGGAGAGCCGGCCTTTGGGGGTTCCGACCAGATAGGACACCGGAGGGTCGGCCTGACGCATCTCGGCCAGAACCGCCTCCGTGGGAATGCCGCGGTCCATCACCCAGATCCGCTGCGCCCGTCCGTACTGCGTCTCGATCCGGTGCAGGAAGGCGCGCAGCGTGGTGCTGTCGGCGGTGTTGCCCGGCAGCACCTCGTAGGCGAGCGGGAAGCCCTCCGGCGTGACGATCAGCGCAATCACCACCTGCACGCAGTCGCCGCGCTTGTCGCGGCTGTAGCCGTGGCGGCGCTTGTCGGTCTCGTCGTCCGGCGGGGGCGACTCGAAGTAGGTCGAGGTCAGGTCGTAGAGCAGCACCTCGAACGAAGCCCCGAACAGATCCTGCCAGCGCCCGCGCAGATGCGAGAACAGCGCTTCCTTGTGGGCCAGCAGCTTGTCGAGGCAGCGGTAGAGCGTGTCCTTCGCGACCAGCGTGTCGTCGGCCCCGAGCAGGTCGGCCATCGCGCTGTGCTCGAACCACTGCCGGTGCAGTCGCCACTCGCTGCCCGGATCGATCAGCCGGTAGCAGACCAGGGTCTGCAGCACGTGACGCCAGCGGGTGCCTTCGCGCGAGTCCGCCAGCCGCTGCGCCCAGAACCGATCGAGCCCGAGTTGCTCGTAGAGCTGGCAGGCGAGCCAGCACGCGCCCCATTGGCGCGGCCGGTGCAGTTGCATCGCCCCGAGCTGCACCTGGACGCCGTACGCCTTGGCGTGCTCGGGCAGCGCCTGTCCGGCGGGAAACAGGGCGAGCTGGCGGGAGCGCTGCTTCTCCTCGTCGAAGCCCTCGATGACCCGGCACCAGGCGGCGTGCTGGCTGTCGTTGATCTCGCCGAGATAGAGCAACGGCTTCTGCACGACCCGGCCGTCGGCACAACGCCTGCTCTCGACGACGCTCCAGTAGCGATGCGCCTTGCCATCCTTGTTCCGCCGCGTGAAGCGCAGGTACATGGTCGACGATTCTACGCCGATCCTTGGCCCTGGAAAGGGGCTTGGTCTTCACTACAGCCGATTCCCGAGTGCCGCCCTTTGAAAAGACTCGCGTTTTGCTCCTCAAAAGCTCGAAAATCCGCAGATGCTGGCCTCAGTTGCGAAAGTTGGGCTAGGCCGCTGGCCTCAAGTTCCGGCGTCGACTCGAGGGCGAGGAGTTTTTCCGGCGCTGCAGGCGATTGCGGCATCGAGCGTCTTCACGCGAAGCGCGCCTCGCAGCGAGACCACGACCTGGACCGAGGCTTCACCGCCCCCGGCGGTATTCGGATCGACCTCGATGCGCTCGGAGACGACCACTCGTGGACGGGAGACGGGCGAAGCTTCCAGTTGAAATCGGCGAGCATCCGCCAGAACTCGGATCGAAG
>DASUZP010000079.1:0-8674 GCA_036376775.1 Solirubrobacterales bacterium
CCCCCCCCACGTCCGGGTTGGCTTCCAGAAGCAGAAGGCCCGCGGCGGCGCCACCGAGCTCGCCGGTGACGACGAGCGCGTCGCCGGGACGGGCGCCGGAGCGCGTCACCAGATCCTCGAGCCGGGCGGCGTGGCCGACGACGGTTACCGCGAGGGTCAGTGCCGGAGCACGCGTCACGTCGCCGCCGGCCAGGGTCGTCCCGGTCTCCTCGGCCACCCGCACGATCCCGTCCAGCAGCTCCAGGCAGCCCTCCTCGCCCAGGTCCGGCGGAACGCCGAGGACGACGTAGGCCTCGCCCGGCTCGGCGCCCATCGCCGCCAGGTCGGAGAGAGCCACCGCGAGCGCCTTGGCGCCGATCTGCCCGAGGCTGCTCCACTCGCGCCTGAAGTGGACACCTTCCACCAGCGCGTCGACCGAGGTGGCGGTGACGCCGCCGGGCGCGACGATCGCGGCGTCATCGCCGCTGCCGAGGCGCACGCGCGGTCCCGGCGGTGACAACCTCTGCCTGATCAGCTCGAGCAGCTCGAACTCGCCCATGCGGTCATTCTCGCCGCACAGCGCAGTGTCCGCCGCCGCCAAGCGTGCGCGGAGGCTCTGAGACAGGCTCTAAGGTGCGGCCAAGCGTGGCAGAGGAACGACCACTCCTACATAAGATCGGCGAGGCCGGAGCCCGGTTCGGCACCCGACCGCCGCGCAGCAAGCGCGTCCGCCTTGCGATTCAGCTCGGCATCGCGATCCTCATCTTCGGCTTCCTTGTCCTCACCGTCGTCAATCAGTGGGCGGAGATCAAGGACAAGGGCGTCCATTTCCATGTTCTCTGGTTGATCCCCGCCTTCGTATTCCTGCCTCTCTTCTACGCGTTCAGCGCGCTCGGCTGGGACCTGATCCTGCGCTTCCTCGGCTACCGGATCGGGCACGGGCGGGCGCAGGTCGCCTGGGGCCAGCCGCTCCTCGCCCGCTACGTGCCGGGCAGCGTCCTCTACGTCCTCGGCCGCGTGCTGCTCTCCGAGCGTGCGGGGGTGCAGCGGCGGGTGACGATCGCCAGCATCGTCTACGAGCAGGCGATCTCCGCCACCTCGGCGATCGTCTTCGCCGCCTACTTCCTGATCAGCCATCCGGATCTGCAGGGCCAGCCGCTGCGTTGGCTCGTGCTGATGCTGATTCCGCTGGCGCTGGCGGTGCTGCATCCGCGCGTCTTCGGGCCACTGGCCGACCGGGTCCTGCGCGCCTTCGGTCGCGAACCGCTGCCAGAGGTCATGCCGATGCGCGGTGTCGTCACGATGACGCTCTTCTATCTCTGCGTCTGGGGGGTGGTCGCGCTGGGGATGTACTGCGTGGCGCGCTCGGTCACCGACATCCCACTCACCGTCAACGAAGTGCTCACGGTGGGCTCGGCTCAGGCAGTCGGCTACGTCGCCGCCCTCGTCACCCTCGTCGCCCCTGCCGGCCTCGGTATCCGCGATGCGGCCTTTGCCTGGGCGGTGAAGGGCGCGGTGGGCGACAGCTTCGCGGTCGGCTCGCTGATCGCGATCGCCGTGCGCGGCGTGCTGACCGTGGTCGAGCTGATCTACGTCGGCTTGGTCACGGCGCTGGGCAAACGCGAGGGTTGGTCGATCCCTACCGGGGTTGTGCATCCGTCGGCTGAGGAGCAGGCCGAGGGCCTGCCTGACCGCAACGAGACGCCGATTCATACGCCCGAGATTCTTTAGCTGTCTGGTCGGGGGCAGGGGCGGCTCCGATGGAGCCTGGGTTCGCTTCGCTGGCTAAGTCGGGGACAGGGGACGACTCCGATGGAGCCTAGGTTCGCTTCGCTCACTATGTTGGACCGCTTCGCGGAAGAACCACTCTGCGGAGCCGCTTCGCGAGGCTCCATCGGAGTCGTCCCCTGTCCCTGTCGAGACGCTGGCGGAATCCTTCGCCGTTGCCGACCCCTACTTGTCATGAGCCATAGCGCGGAGAAGCTGACTTTGGTCAGAGCGGTAGGCGGGCGGGGAGCTGGTATGCGGTGAGGGCGAGAGTTAGAAGCTGCAAAGGGCGGTCTCTTGAGAGGGCCACCAGGGGGAGGGCCCAGATCAGGTACCACGGTAGGAGCCAGGCGGTGGCGAGGAGTAGGGCGACGGAGGCCCAGGCGGCGGCGCTCAGCCAGTCCATGCCGCGCCAGGTTCTGAGCAGCAGGTAGATGAAGAATGCGGCGTAGAGGCCGAGGGCGGCGGCGCGGACGGGGGTGGCGCCCAGGCCGGTCAGGCGGGAGAAGGTGATTGGGATGCTCATGTGGGCGGTGCGCTGCTGGTTTTCACCGGCCAGGCCGATCGCGTCGAGCCAGTGCCAGCCGAAGGCGGCATAAGCGGCCACCCCGAGCGCAAGCGCCGCGCCACTCGCGCCCAGCAGTAGCCACCGGCTGCCTCCGCCGACGGGCCGATTTCCCACGTATATCGTGGGTTTCCGGCCCGCCGACCACGTACTCAGGAGGGCGAAGGGAGCGGCTATGGCTGCTGGGGCCTTGATTGCGAAGGCGGCGACGAAGGCGGCACCGGCGCTTGCCTCGCGGGCAGAGAGCATCGCGGCGATGCCGACCGTTGCAGTGAGCATCGCCAGGCCGTCGTTGTGGGCGCCGCCCACCACGTGGATCAGGACGAGTGGGTTGAGGGCTACGAATGCGGCGGCGCCCAGCGGCGAGACCCCGCGCGCTGGCGCGATGCGGGCGACCAGGATCGCGGTCCCCAGGACCGAGAGGGCGGCGGCCGCCTTCAGGACCGCGATGGCCAGCCACACAGGCAATCCGACAAGCGGGTAGGTGGTGAGCGTGAACAGAGGACCGTAGGCGCTGGTCGAGTCGATCCAGGTGACGCGGGCGTAAGCCGGGTCGAACGGCGCTGCGGCGGGCGAGTGGACGTAGGGGTCGAGGCCGTGCACGACCCCGAGCCGGGCGTAGTCGACGTAGCTGTAGACGTCGTGGGAGAGGAGGACCGGGCTGAGCGCGAAGCCGGCGACCAGGGCGACGATCGCGGCCCAGACGAGACAGCTTCGTCTGCGTCCAGCCGTATCGGCGTGGGTCAATTGCCGCCGCCGGCAGCGGCGCCTGCGCCGACGCCGCCGCCACCGGTTCCGTACGGCGGTGGGGGCGGCGGGACGTGCGTCGGTTCCTGCCCGACACCTGGCGCGTAGGCGTTCGGGTCGTAGCCGCCGGTGGCTTCCTTCCCCAGCCTTTCCGCTTCGCTTTCCTCACCTTCTTGCGCCGAGAAAGAACTCCCGCCCCCACCGCTTGCCGGCGCCGAGGCGGTGAACTGACCGTAGAACGGAGCCCAGCTGATCGGCGTCTTCGGTCGGTTGAATTCCTCGCAGGGGATTTCGGCGTTCGAGTAGAGCGAGTGCCAGATTTCCGCCGGGAAGGTGCCGCCGTAGACAGTCGTGCCGTGGACGCTGGTCATTTCGATCGCGTTCGACTGCGGGTAGCCGACCCAGACCACGGTTGCGAGGTTGGGCTGGATGCCGGCGAACCAGGCGTCGGTGAAGTTGTCGGTCGTCCCCGTCTTGCCGCCCTGGCCGGCGCAGCCGGTGTAGGCCGCCGTGCCGGTTCCTTCGGTGATGTTGTCGTGCAGCAGGCGCCAGACCTCATACGCGACCGGTTCGGGCACGACCCGCCGCGGGTCGGGATGTTCGGGCCGGTCGACGCGGCCGCTGGGAAAGACGACACGGCGGATCGCGACCGGGTTGCGGTGGATACCGCCGGAGGCGAGGGTCGCGTAGGCGTCGGCCATCTCCAGCGGCGAGACGCCGATCCTCAGCCCGCCGATCCCCTCAGCCGGGATCCCGTCGAGTTCGCTTTCGATCCCCATCGACTTCGCCGTCGCGGCGACCGCCTGTGGACCGACGTCGAGGTCGAGCTGGGCGAAGACCGTGTTGTCGGAGGCGACGGTCGCCTGCTGCAGGTCGATCCTTCCCAAATAGCCCTCGTCCGCCGTGCTCACTTCCCAGTGGCCCCACTTGGGCAGGTTGAGGTCGAGGTGCTTTGAGGTGTAGTAGGTGGAGTAGGGGTCGATTCCCTGCTTGATCGCCGTGGTCAGGACGAAGGCCTTGAAGGTGGAACCGGGCTGGCGGTGCCCCTGGGCGGCCAGGTTGAACTTGCTCTGTTCGTAGTCGGTGCTGGAGACCATCGCCTCGATCTGGCCGTTGCGGGGGTCGATCGAGACCAGCGCCGAGGCTGGGTCTTCGGCGTAGGGGAGGGCGGAGCGCGCCGCTTCCAGGCCGACTTCCTGCAGCCGCGGCTGGATCGTCGTGTAGACGGCGAGGCCGCCCTTGCGGACCGTGTCGACCCCGTAGGTCTCGATCAGCTTGTCCTCGACGTAGTCGAAGAAGTAGGGCTGGTGCTTGTCGAAGTAACCATGGTCGAGGTCCAGCTCGAGGCCGCTCTGCCGGCTCTGCCGAGCCCGTTGATTCGAGATGTAGCCCAGGTGCGCCATCTTTGTCAGCACCGCGTTGCGGCGTTCCCGTGCGCCGCTGGGATTGAGGACGGGGTTGTATTCGGAGGGGGCCTGAGGGAGGCCGGCCAGCAACGCCGCCTGCTTGAGGTTCAGCTTCCAGACGGGCTTGGAGAAGTAGATCTTGGCGGCGGCCTGCACGCCGATGGCGGTGGCGCCCTCGAGCGTGCCGTAGGAAGCGGTGTTGAGGTACTGGTCGAGGATTTCCCGCCGCGTGTGGCGTTCGGCGTACTCGATCGCCAGCTTCGCCTCGATGATCTTGCGTTCGAGGTCGCGCTTGGGGTTGGAGATGCAGAGGTTGCGCACGAGCTGCTGGGCGATCGTCGAGCCGCCCTCGACGGTCTTGCCCGCTTCCAGGTTCTTCAGTGCGGCGCGGACGATGCCCTCGGGGTCGACGCCACCGTGTTCGTAGAAACGCTCGTCCTCGATCGCGACGGTCGCGTGCTGGAGGCTCTTCGGGATGCGCTCGATCGAGACCGGCGCCCGCGCCTCTTCGGACTCGACAACGCCGAGCTTGCTGCCGTCCGCCGCGTAGAGGGTCGAGTTGCCGCCCTTGTCGACCGGTTTGCAGGCGGCGAGCGAGGGCGCCTTTGCGGCGACGTCGAGGACCCAGGAGGCGACGCCGACGACCGCGATCGCGAGCAACGCCGCCGCGCCCAGGCCGACGAAGAGGAGCTTGCCGCTTGCGCCCCCCCGGTGCCGCTGGCGACGACGATTGCGCTGCGTCACGCGAAAAGGGTACTCGGGGCGCGGCGACGTCTGTGCGGGTCAGCCCGTGGTGTCGGCGGTCGAGAGGTTGTGGACGATCCCCTCGACCAGTAGCTGGTTGGGGATCACCACCGCGGTGCCGTCGCCAGGGTCGACGTAGGTGTAGGAGAGGGTGATGTCGAGGACGCGGCCCTCGACTTCTTCGAAGGAGACCCGGTCGCCGATCCGGATCGGCTGTGAGATCGCAAGCTGTACGCCGGCGACCATGTTGGCGATCGTGTGCTGGGCGGCGAAGCCGATGATCGCCGCCAGCACCGCGGTCGATGCGAGGATGCCCGTGGCGATGCGCTTGAACTCGGTGAACTGGCTCAGCGCGATCGCCACGAGGACCAGGAAGACGACGAGGAACAGCAGCCGGCGCAGGAAGCGCAGGCGCGTCTTCGTGGACCGCGAGACCTGGGAGACTGCCGGCGTCATGACCGTCAAATTAGTGGCAGAAGAGGCCGGGAAGCGCCTCCCGACCTCCTTTCCGTATGCGAATTGGGGTCCTGGCGCCGCCATCCTTGGGGTGCTTCTGGCTCTCGGGGCGGGGATTTTGCTTGCGATTCCGGCGGTCATCATCGACAACCCGGGCAATGGCGATCTCAGCACCAGCGCCAACGTCGTCGTGCAGCTGGCGACTGCGCTCGGCTTCCTGTTGGTACCGATGGCGATTGCGGCACGTTGGGGGGCGACCTCGGTCGGCGAGGCGCTGCGGCGGCTCGGGGTTCGCGGTTTTCGCCCCGGTGCGCTGAAGTGGATGGCGGCGGCGGTCGGCGCCTACCTCGTCTTCGCCGCGGTCTACGCGGCCATCTTCGGCTCTCCCGAACAGGAGGACATCGCCGAATCGTTCGGCGCGCTGCCGATCCAGATCTTGCTGATCGTCGTCGCGGCGCCGGTCAGCGAGGAGATCTGCTTCCGCGGCATGCTCTTCGGTGGCCTGCGCAACCACATGCCCCGCATCGCCGCGGCGCTGGTAAGCGGGCTGATCTTCGGCGGCCTGCACGCCCTCACCGGCCTCAGCGCCGTGCCCCCGCTGATCTTCTTCGGCTTCGTCCTCGCCCTGCTCTACGAGAAGACCGGCTCGATCATGCCGGGAATCATCCTCCACATGCTCAACAACTCGATTGCGTTGATCGGACAGTAGGGGCCGGAAGCAAAGAAACGGCCCGCAAAAGCGGGCCGGATCTGGGTGAAGGGGAGTCACCCCCAAGCGCCCGATAAGCGGCTAAAGGATATCAACAGCCTGAGTTGCGAAGGCGGGTCGCGAGACGGGAGCCACCCCGCAGGCCGCGTGACATTGCACCTCGACCATGCCTTCGCATTCTCAGCAGTACACAGCGGAGGGTGAGGGACTCGAACCCTATCCGGGCGACTAACCCGAACTCACGCTTATCGGGCGCTCGCCGCCACCTGACGGCTTCACCCTCCGCTGTCATCGACCGTAGCCGAGGAATCCGCCATTTCAAGCCATGTTTCACTCTTTTTACAGACAATTGACTGCGCTGTTACAAAGTCGTGACAACTGGCCAACCGAGTCATCCGCAAGAATGCCGGCCGATGAATCGCTGCCTCGTCTCGGCCCTCGCTCTCTTCGCTCTGCTGGTACCTGCCGTTGCCGCCGCGAAGCAACCCGTCCCGCAGCCGGGTGCAGGCAAAGCTCCGCAGACGCCCGACCAGGCGACGGTGAAGATCAGCGTCGGCAAGCTCGAGGGGGGCAGGGCGCCTATCTATGGGACGGTCCCCGTCTACGGGACCGTTGAACCGTTCGAGCCGGGCCAGAAGGTCGACGTCACCTTTTACCTCGATGGTCACAAGCTGCTTAAACGCGATCTGCACGTCAGGCCAGGCAGCGGCGATGCCGGCGTCTTCAAAGCCTCAATCCTGATCCGCAAAGACGGCAAGTACGCGGCGAGCGCGCACGTTCCGGCCAGCCACTCGGTGCGTGGCGACCGCACCGTGCGCAAGAGCTGGAAGGTCAGCTTCCCCTCGCTCGGCCAGGGCGATTGCGGCCGCGTCGTCAAGGGCTTCAAAAAGGCGATGGCGAAGATGGGCTACGTCTCCGGCGGTGGCTCCTGTTTCAACGGTCGCACCGGGCGCGAGGTGCTCGCCTACCGCAAAGTGAACGGGATGGCGCG
The DNA here is from genome assembly GCA_036376775.1 of Solirubrobacterales bacterium. Taxonomy (GTDB): domain Bacteria; phylum Actinomycetota; class Thermoleophilia; order Solirubrobacterales; family 70-9; genus VRUE01. Next base: position 7,365 of record DASUZP010000079.1, read on the forward strand.
CAACGAGCACGCCGGCAAGGGGGTCGTCAAGCGGGTCTTCGGCGGTCGCGGCGGCTACCGCGTGCGCCACCCCGAGGCCGGCGAGCACGCTGAGGTGCCACTCGACAAGCAGGTCCTCGTGCTCTCCAAGGGGGACAGGCCCTTCGCCATCTACCCGGTCTCTACCGGCAAGCCCTCGACTCCGACGGTCACCGGCGAGTACAGCTTCTACCGGCGCGAACCCGGCTACAACGCGGAGGGCATGTACTACTCCTTCTATTGGCACAACGGCTACGCGGTCCACGGCTACGCCGAAGTGCCCGACTACGCCGCGAGCCACGGCTGCGTCCGCACCTACATCGCCGACCAGCCCCGCATCTACGAACAGCTGAAGTACGGCGAGTCGATCTTCGTCTTCTAGGTCGCGCCATAGGATGCGCGCCGTGCCCGACCTCGATGCCGCCAAGCGCACGCTGCTCGCCGAGTTGCGCGAGCACTCGCTGGTGATCGGCGAGGTGACGTTGTCCAGTGGGGCGATCGCCCAGTACTACGTCGATGCCCGCCGGGCTCTCCTGCGGCCGCCGGGCTTTCGTGCCGCCGGCGAGCTGATCGCCGCCGCCGCGGTCGAGGCCGGGGCGAGCGCCGTCGGTGGCCCCGCGACGGCGGCGATCCCACCCTCCTGCGCAGCTCTTGCGGGGCCGGCGGGCGACAACCTGGTCGGCTTCTTCGTCCGCGGCGAGCGCAAGCAGCATGGCCTCCAGCGCTGGGTCGAGGGTCCGGTCGAAGCGGGCGACAGGGTGCTGGTGGTCGAGGACACCGTCACCAGCGGCGGTTCGACCGTGAAGGCGATCGAGAAGATCAAAGAGCAGGGCCTCGAGCCCGTCGGAGTCGTCGCCGTCGTCGACCGCCTGGCGGGTGGTGGCGAAGCGATCGAAGTGGCCGCGGCCGCCCCCTACCGGGCCCTCGTCACGATCGACGAGCTTTACCCGGATCGCCCCGACCGCGGCTGACCGCGGCTCAGCTACCAGCTTCTTACCTACTCTTCATGTACCCATTGCAAGTCCCTGCTTTGCAGGGATTTCAGTGCTGCTCGCGACAGCAGCCTTTCCTACAAAAACGGTGGCCTTGACTTTATAAAGGTCTCTGTTTACAGTCTCAACACGCTCGTTTAAGGCGGGCAGGGAAGCACCAACAGGGAAAACCGAGCACCGGGAGGGCCGCCAAGGGAAGCGGCTCGGCAGTGGGGCTCACGGGACAAGGAGAGAGATTTGATGTTCTCGCCACTACGCAACCGCTTCGGCATCCCGGGCGCGATCTCGGTGATCGCCCTC
>DASUZP010000080.1:0-11408 GCA_036376775.1 Solirubrobacterales bacterium
GGTCTCGCGCCACCTGGCGCGAGCGCTGGTCCTGACCGGGCCCGGCATCCACCGCGCCTTCCCGCACGAGCCCGGGATCGCGGCGCGGGTCTTCCACTGCGACAGCCGGCGCGAGGAGTTCGCCCAGCTGCCGGAGGAGAGCGCCTGCGACGTGGCGATCGTCGGCGGCGGCGAGAGCGCGCTCAGCTGCATGATGTTCCTGCGCGGCTTCCGCCCTCGCTCCCACTTCACCGTCTACACGCCGATGCTGCCGATGAGCCGCGGCGAGAGCTTCCTCGAGAACCGGGTCTTCTCCAACCCCGACGAGGTCGAATGGACGGCGCTCGACCAGACCACCCGGCGCGACTTCGTCAAGCACTCCGATCGCGGCGTCTTCGACCCACCGAGCCTCGCAGCGATCGCCTACGACGACCGCTGCCGCTTCGTCACCGGCCGCGTCACCGACGTCTCAGCGGCGCGCGGCGGCGCCGGAGTCCGTCTGCGCCACGAGTCGCCCGAAGGGGTCGCCGACCCCGAGCACGACTACGTCGTCAACTGCACCGGCTTCGACCTGCTGGCGCAGCTGCGCACCCTCTTCGACGACGAGACGCGGGCCGAGATCGAGGGCCGGGTGGGCAAGCTCTGGGAAACCCCGGCCGGAACCGAGGTGCCGATCGGGCGGAACCTCGAGCTGCTCGGCATGCAGCCGCGCCTGCAGATTCCGGGCCTGGCGGGGCTCAGCCAGGGACCTGGGTTCGCCAACCTCGGCGCACTCGGGCTGCTGGCCAACCGGGTGCTGCAGCCGCTGCTCGAAGGGCGCGCGCAGATTGCCACTGACAGTCGTGTATCCGTTAATACTTGACAGATTTTTTTCTATCGAATAGGGTCACGTAATGATGGTCGGTAGCGGCGGGCGGGGGTGCGTTGGAGTTGTGGCGGCGATCGTCGCCGTCCTCGTTGCAGGAGCACTGGCGACGGGCTGCGGCAGCTCCAGCTCGGGTGCATCAGTCAGCTTCGACGGCTCCGGCTACCCGAATGGCGACCCGGCCAACACGCGCAACACCGGCGGGCCGATCAAATCGTCCACGGTGGAAGAACTCGAAATCGCCTGGACGCTGCCGATCAAAGCCGAAAGCGCCTTCGGCAGCTACGCCTCCTCGCCGATCCTGAGCAAAGGCGTCATCTACTCGCAGGATCTCGCCTCAAACGTGCAGGCGATCGAAGCGGACAGTGGCAATGTGCTCTGGACGAAAAAATACGAACTGCCCGATCACGGCCCCAACGGTGTGGTCGTCCAGGGCGGGATGGTGTTCGGCGCCACCCCATCTGCCGCCTTCGCCCTCGACCAGAAGACCGGCAAACAGCTCTGGTCGGTGACCCTGATCCAAAATGAACACGAGGGCATCGACATGGCCCCCGGGTACCACGACGGCATCGTCTACGTCTCGACGGTGCCGGTCAACGTGGGCGAATTCTACGGCGCCGGAGCCGTCGGAATCGTCTGGGCGCTGGACGCGAAAACGGGTAAGAAACTCTGGCATTTCGACACCGTTCCCAAAAGCCTCTGGGGCAAGCCCGACATCAACTCGGGTGGAGGCCTCTGGTACACGCCGGCCTTCGACGAAAAGGGCTCGATGTACATGGGTGTGGGCAACCCGGCGCCGTTCCCCGGCACCGAAGGGGAAGCCTGGGGCTCGAGTCGACCCGGCCCGAACCTCTACTCCGACGCACTGGTGAAGCTGAATGCGAAGACGGGCAAGATGGACTGGTACTACCAGGTGACGCCCCACGCACTGTATGACTGGGACTTCCAGAACCCGCCGATCCTGGTCGATGCGGGTGGCAAGGAACTGGTCCTGGGCGCCGGCAAGTCCGGGTTCGTCGTCGCCCTCGACGCCAAGACCGGAAAGCTGGTGTGGAAAGAGGCGGTCGGCAAGCACAACGGCCACGACGACGACGGCCTGCTGGCGATGCGCGGCGAAACGTCGAAGCTGAAGCTGCCGATGACCGTGTGGCCCGGCTCGCTCGGCGGCGTGATCGCGCCGATGGCGACCGACGGCAAAACCGTCTTCGTGCCGGTCGACAACAGCCCGCTGGAAGTCGTCTCCCAGACCGAACGCCAGGAACCGGGACCGCTGTACGGCGAACTCGTCGCCCTCGACGTCAAGACCGGCGCGCTGAAGTGGAAACACGAATTCCCCAACGCGGCGGCGTTCGGTTTCACCACCGTCGCCAACGATCTGGTCTTCGCGACGACCTCCGACGGCAACGTGCAGGCCTTCAACACGGATACCGGCCGGGTCGCCTGGCAGGAAACGCTTCCTACCGGCACCAACGCCGGCGTCGTCGTTGCCGGGGACATGTTGATCGCCCCGGCCGGCCTCGCCGCCGCCGAAGGGCAGACGCCGCAGATCGTCGCATTCCGCCTCGGCGGCTAGCAGCCCCTAATCTGCTCTCGATGCCCGCGACGCAGCACCCGACCGAGACCGGCGCCTTCGCTCGCGCCTACTTCGAAGCGATCGCCGCGCGCGACCTGGACGCGATGACGAGCTTCTATGAGCCGGGAGGGACCGGCGAGCTGCACGGCCTAGTAGAGCTGACCGCGCCCGACAGCTACCGGGCCTGGTTCGCCAACCTCTTCGCGGCGTTTCCCGACTTCCACTTCGAGATCCTCGACGTCGTCGCAGAGGGTGACAAGGCCGCGGTGCACTGGCACGCGACCGGCACCTTCAACGGCGGGGTTCGATTCGAAGGAGTGGATCCGACCGGAGCCAGGATCGACCTGACCGGCTGCGACCTGCTGACCGTCCGCGACGGCAGGATCCACCGCAACGATGCCTATCTGAACGGCGCCCAGATGGCGCAGCAACTGGGCGCCCTGCCGGCGGCGGGCTCCCTGCCGGAGCGGACGATGCTGGCGGTGCTCAACCTGAAGACGCGGTTGGCGCGGGCGCTGCGGCGCTGACCCGCCGGATTCACCAGATGCCGACCGCAGCGGAGCGCCTCCCCCACGTCGACGACCACTCGATCGAGATCGTCTCCGGCGCGGATGCCGCATGGCCAGGCACTTCTGCGGGTCGTCGAGGGATCGTTCGGCTCGCCCCGGACCGGGCAGATCGCGCGCCTGCTCGGTTGCGTCGACACGGATTTCTCCGGCCCCCGGCCCCTCGCCGCGGGCTCGTCTTTCCCCGGCTTTCACGTCGAGGCAGCCGAGCGATCACGGGAGCTGGCGTTGGCGGGGAGCCACCGCTTCTCCGACTACGCTCTGATCTTCCGGCTCGAGCAGGCCGGCGGCGGCCGGATCCGCCTCCGTGCCGAGACCAGAGCGGTTTTCCCCGGCGCCACTGGCGCCGTCTACCGCACGCTGGTCATCGGCACGCGTGGCCATGTCCTCGTCACCCGCCGCCTGCTCGGCGCCGTCAAGAGGCGCGCCGAGCGGGGCTGAGCTCCGGCACCCCTCGGGTCGGTGGCAGCTCCCCCGATGTATAGCCTGCGCCCGCATGACAGGCGAGGCAATCCGTGCCCAGACCGCGGCGCAGCGCGCCGCTGAGACTGCGCGCTCCCTGCTCACCAGCCGCAAGGTATGGATCTGGGCCTTCGTCTGGGTGGCGACCCGCTTCCTCATCGTCAGCCACGTCGGCTTCTGGAACGACGCGACCGGCCTGCAGCCGGAAGACGTCTCGATCTTCGGCGTCTGGTCGGAAGAACTGGGACCGCATCACACCCTGCCGAACGAAGAAGCGTGGCAATACCCGCCCGCCGCCGCCTTCCTGATGGTCCTGCCGCGTCTGGGTGGGGGCAACTTCCTCGACTCGTTCGTGGTGATGATGCTCGTCTTCGACCTGATCGGCCTCGTGCTGCTGGCGAAGCTCGCCCGGCGCGAGGGAAGCGACGCGGGCGTCTGGGTCTGGCTGCTGGCGATGCCGATGCTCAGGGCTCTTCCGGTACTGAGATTCGACCTGGTGCCGACCGTGATCGCGATCGCCGCGCTTGTCGTCATCCACCGGCGCCCAAACTGGTTCGGGGCCCTGGCGGGACTCGGTGCGATGGTCAAGGCGTGGCCGATCGCCCTGCTCTTCGGCGAGTGGGATCGGGGACGACTGCTGCGCGCCTGCGCGGCGGCGCTGGCGACGATCGCGCTCGTCTTCGCGATCTCCGCGATCGCCTTCGACGGCGACCAGCTGGACTTCCTCAAAGAGCAGAACAGCCGCGGGCTCCAGGTCGAAGCGGTCGCCAGCCTTCCCTGGCACCTCAACCAGTACGTCACCGGCGAGGAACCGCCCACTGCACTGCGCTTCCGGGCGTGGGAGATAACGAGCCACTCCGCCGACGTAGTCGCCGACCTGCTCAAGTGGGCGGCGCTCGCCGCCCTCGTTGCCGCCGGGGCCTGGTGGTTGGCGCGGGCACGCGCGATCCGTCGCGGTCGAGAGGACCTCGCCGATGCGGTGGTCAGCCGCGACTTCGTCTTCACCCTCGTCCTCCTCCTCGTGGTGACGAGCAGGGTGCTCAGCCCCCAGTACATGATCTGGATGCTCGGCCTGGCCGCGGTCGTTCTCACGGCGGGAAAAACTCGCCTGGCACGGCCGGCGTGGATCGTGATCGCAGCCGCGATCCTGACCACCAGCGCCTATGGCCCGACCGGCGCCTACGGCACCACCTTCAACATCTACGGCCCCGCCTTCGTGATGCTGATCCGCAACCTCGCACTGCTCATAGCCGCGATCGACGCCTCGATCGCGATGGTCGCCCTGGTGCGCCGGCGAGAGCCCGAAATCGACGAGGGCGCCGCATCGCCCGCGATCGCGCAGTCGCCGACCTGACTCCGGCGGGACACACGTGCCTACCGACTGGCAGGGACCCTTCTCGCTCAGACCTCCGAGCGCACGACCTTGAGCTTGGCGCCGGCGTTGTCGGCGAGATACCGCTACCGGCGTTTCGTCCCGAGTGGAGAGATCCTCGTCCTGATCGAATGTACCCGTTGAGTTGGCTCCACGAGCGGAGGGCGGCAACGCAAGCGGTAAGAAAATGACGAAACCTGGCCGCAGGTAGTGACACTGCGTACCTTCCGGGCGGCGAACCAGCAATCGACCAGACTCGCAGAGACAGGAAGCCGGCTCTCCCATCAAGGCCATGCTGCTTCGAGGCTCCTTAACGCAGTAAAGGTCGGCCCGGTGGGATACCTCTAGTCGCCAAGCTGGGAGAATGCCGGTCGACCCGGATCACCACACCTAAGCTCACGACGCGTCCACAGCTTCCATCGAGGGGCCACCCGCGCAGGTCTCAACTCTTCGTCGAGCGGTTCCCACAGATGAACCGGAAAGCCGCTGGGGCAGTCTCCTCCCCCGCTTACCATTCGAACGATTGGAGCAGCCTCACCCCAGACTCTTCGGCCTCGAGCATCAACCGCATAGGCCCGAAGCGGAAAGTCGACGTGGTAGCCGAAGTCAAAGGAGTCGGGGACCAGAGTCCGTGCTTGATGTAGCTGACCTGGGTCGAGCAGGACTGGCTCTCTGATCATCTTGAACTGATAGGTCGCCGTCCCAGCACCTTTGCCAAATTCCTGGGTCTGGGCCTCAACCGGCATCTCCGATCCATAGAAACCCGCCTCGCGTACCGTGACTGGTTGGCGCCCGTCATTAAGCACGGAGAACCAGACACTCGGCGGTTCGCCTAGGGACGAAGTGGTTCCGAAGTTGACAACCAACCGCGAGCGGTCCCGCCGGATCGCATAGATCTCTGAGCCAGCGGCAATCGGACCAGTTATTCCCCCAAGTACGGCGAGGATCTCATAGACATTCATCCTCGCACTGTCCCAAAAGACGAAGACGCTTCGGACTCACTGCGTATTCGCCAAGCTTGATTTCATCCTCCTCCGCTCCCCAGCGGCCTTGATCGTCGGATCAGATCTGAGGAGAAGGACATACCCCGCGCAGGCGCCGCAGGAAGTCGGTCCCTTCCGCTGCACGGACTTCCTCCCGCGCCTGGTCCAGCTGCTCAAGGGGACTCGGCACGGCTGGCAGAATAACCCGGCGTACCAACAGTGGCCGTGACTGCGCGGATCAGAAGTACCATCTGACCATTGTGACTCCGCGCGAGATGCGCATCTTGCAGCTCGTCCTCTCCGTGGCCTTCGCCGGTCTCGGGATCTGGTCACTCGCCAAGGGCGACCACGTCAAGGGCGCGCTCTACCTCGCGATCAGCGTCGGGTGGCTGCTGATTGCCGCCTTCAGAGATAGGTTGGTGGCCGCCCGGAAACGACAGCGCGCCCGCCTCCGGTCTTAGGTTGAGCCAATGGCGCGATTTTCTGCGACCGACTGAGTGCCTCGCATTCCATGGGTCGTGGCACTCAAGTCCGTGGGCTCTAGCTTTCGCGTGAAAGCGACAGTGCTACGGGATTTGGCTAGGAGGAGATCCGATCTTCAAGCCAGGCTTGCAGTTCGTCAATGGGCAACCAGGTGTGACGAAGCTGGTCCTTGCGGTGCCCAAGCACCTCACGGGCCGCAACGGGAACGACGACGACGACTTCACCGGGCTCGAAATCTTCGTACTTGAGTGCAATCCCTCGGCTCCGCTTGACGAGGTTCGCCGGATGGCTGATCAGGACCACCTCGACGAGGACTTTCATCGGGGCCGTAACGAGGAAGTCCGGTCGTCGGCGGAAACGCCCCGGGCCATCTCCCTTGAGCACCGGCTGACGGGAAAATTCAAGATCCGGAATGCCCTCGAGTATCTGACCCACCCTCTCCTCAAACGCACGGCCGAGGTGACGCCCTGCCCGTTCGAGCGTCGGCAACAGACGAGCGCCGACGGCAACCAGCCGCATCGCCTCTTCAGGGTCAACGCCGCGACCGTGCATGTAGGCGTTCCTGAGCCCGACCAGGTCGAGCACGATTCGAGCCTCGCTGGCAGAGATGACACCGTACCGGGTCAAGACGTCAACTCGCTGGGAGAGCGAGACACTCTCAGCCGCTTGGACCCGGATCGGCGCGTACAGATCCTCGATCGCGCGCTCTACCTCAGAGAAAAAGGAAAGGACAGCCGCCATCGGTTCGGTTTGCGCCACGGCACGGAGGCTCTCGGGCGGAGGCAGGCGCGGCTCCAAAGCAGGCTCCCCTTCATCGTCACCTTCGTCCCCCGGCCCGTCGACCTGTCCGGGCGGGGGCAGGTCGTCTAGATCGATCTCGATTTGCCGTAGCGCCAGCTTGCGGAATCTGATGTCTACTCCTCCAACCCGCGCAGACTCGAGCTCGCCGGCGAGGGCAAGCACTACCAAGAGCCCGAGGATTCCCATCGAGTAGCCGTCGAGGGAAAAAGATGAATCGAAGCCATGAAGGAACAGCACGCCGACAAGGACGATGCCGACGAGAACCCGCCAGCCTAGTCTGAGACCGTCTCCGCGCATGGACCTCAGTACAGCAACGACCTCGGAGGGACCCGTCCCTCCACGCTGGGTCGGAGGATCTTCGTCGCGCGATCTCACGTCCTTCTCTGGCCTGGCGTTGTAACTCCTGATAGCTCAGCCATCGATAGGAGTGAGATGACGAACGCCGAGCGGTTCATGCAGCACTATTTAGAGGTCTGGCCGAACTTTGAGGCCGATCGGCTCGACGAGGCGATCGACCCCGAGGCGACGATCCATCACTCGGGAATGTCAACTTCCATCCGAGGTGCAGACGAGCCCGATTACGTGCGCGGGATCAAGAGCCTCATGCCCGATATCGGCCTCGAGGTTGCAAACTGGGCGGCCAACGGCGATCTGGTCTTCATCGAGTACCGGATGAGCGCTACCCTCGCCGGCCGCTCCCTCCGCTGGACCGGGATCGGACGCTTCAGGCTGCGCGGGGAGCGGGCGATCGACGCGATCGGTCGCTGGGACAACCTCGAACTCTTGGCGCAGATCGATCCAACGGTCAGCGCCACGGCGTTCGCCGAGGCTGCCGCGAGCTTGGTGGCAGAGGAGTCAAGTCCCTGAGCCTGAGACAACATCGGTGTGAAACGGCACTTTGACTGCTCGGTAGTAGTGCGAAGCGGCCCTGAGCTTCAGCGTGAGAGCCAGGAGGCCACGGGCCTCGCGCAATGGGCCCTTAGCAGTTGGGAACGGCGAAGTCCGTGTTGTGGGTGTACGGCCCGCCGTACGGGTCGCCGTTCATGAAGGTGTTCGCGGGCGAGTAATAGGCACCGTTCCATGGCGTGCTGGCGATGCGGTACCAGTAGCCGTCCGGATTGACCGACTGAATGGTCGGGTCGTAGACCTTGCAGGCGACCTGCACCCACTGACCGGCGGCGATCGCCGGGCCCATGCCCGATGCGTTGTGGTAATTGGTGAAGGTATTGACCGGGTGGTTCGGGGTCTCCTGCTCGGACCAGGTGGCCGGCGACGGCGCGGATGGCGCCCCGGCCCCCCAGGAGACATGGTTCGACTGCACTCCGCCCGCGACGACCCAGTGATCGGGGCCGTCGCCCGAGTAGCAGTAAGAGGCAGTCGACGCCCGGCCCGTGCCGTCGGTCGTGAGGCTGAAGTTGTAAAAGCCGCCGGGGTCGACGCTGTCGTAGCAAGTGATCGGGATCGCGGTGTTGGCCGCGAAGCCGCTGAGCGAGATCGCATACCGGTAGCCGGCGGGCGCGGCGGGGCCCTGGGCGAGGCTCACCTGGGCCGACCCCGGTGCTCCCGGCGCACCGCCGCTCGTCCCCGTCGAGCCGCCGCCATTGCTGCCGCCACGGCTAGGGCAGGGGGTCGGCGACTGTCCTCCCCTGTGCCATGCAAGGCACGTGGTGCCGGTGGTGTCAAAGCGGTGGCGGGTGCCGATGAAGGGTTCGCCATAGGACTTGTCGAGCGGAGGGATGCCGACACACCAGGGACCAGGCCGGGAGCAGCTGCGCTGTATCACCTGACCAGCCAAATAGAGCGACTGATAACCCCAAGAAGGCCGGCGCGGAAGAAACAGCGAGTAGGCGAACCGATAGTCGACGCCGGCCTTCAGAGCATCCGGTCGAAAGATGCCAAAGGTGAGGTCGGTGGTGTTGGAGAAGTTGTCCTCGGCCGTCGTATCTATATAGGGGGAGGATGCAGCCGGGAAAGCCGAGAAGTCGGGCGACCAGATCTTGCGGTCGAAGTGCGACTGGTAAGTCAGGTTGCTCTCATACGACCAGTCGATATGACCGGCGGAAAAGCAGGCTAGGGCGGCGGAACTGTTCCAACGAACAGTTCCGGAAAGCCGGTAGTCGTTGCGATCCGAGTTCTTCGTGCTCGGACCGAGGTATTGCAGCGTCAGCGTCCCGGAGTCCGGCTCCGCATTGGCCATCGTGCACGCCGCCCCGGCGTCAGGCGAGCCGAGGAGGGCGATCCCGAAAGCCGTGGCGAAGGCAGCCACAAAGACTCTGGTTCCCCGTCCGACACCGTGCATGTACCCAGACTATGCGAACAACGGCTTTTGTGTCGTGGGAAGGGCGAAACGGGTACCACACCAAAAACGCCGCCTCTCGGAGCGGCACTCCGAACCGCTCTCGAAACACCGCACGGGGATTCGAAGGTCGCCGTCTCGATCCGCACGAGACCCGTTTTCAGACGACGAGATCGGGATACAGCGGGTACGCCGCCGTGAGCTCCTCGACGGCCGCACGCACCTCGTCGACCAACGCGCCCGGAAGCACCGGCTTCCCCCGGTCGTCCTCGATCGGCGCCACCGCTCCGAGGACAGCGGTGATCAGCCCTGCGATCTGGCCCATCGCCTCCTCGCCGAGGCCGCGCGTGGTCAGAGCCGCGGTCCCGAGCCGGATGCCGCTCGTGAACCACGGGCCGTTCGGGTCGTACGGCAAGACGTTGCGATTGAGCACGATGTCGCACTGGCGCAGCGCCGCCTCCGCCTGGCGGCCGTTGAGGCCGTGCGGGCGCACGTCCACCAGCAGCAGATGGTTGTCGGTCCCACCGGTCTGCAGCACCTCGCCGCCGGCCACGAGCGCCTCGGCCAACGCGCGCGCGTTCGCGACGATCGCCGCCGCGTAGTCGCGGAACGACGGGTCGAGCGCCTCGTGGAACGCCACGGCCTTCGCCGCCATGACGTGGGACAGCGGGCCACCGAGGATCATCGGGCACCCCCGGTCGACGGCGTCCGCGAACTCGCTGGTGCACAGCACGAGACCGCCCCGGGGGCCGCGCAGCGTCTTGTGCGTGGTCGACGTGACGACGTCGGCGTACGGAACAGGGTCGAACTCGTCTTGGAAGACGCCGCCGGCCACGAGACCCGCGAAGTGGGCCATGTCGACCATGAACACCGCGCCGACCTCGTCCGCGATCTCGCGAAAGCGGCGGAAGTCGATCTTGCGCGGGTAGGAGCTGTGGCCCGCGAGGATGAGCAGCGGGCGGGTTTTCAGCGCCAGCTCGCGCACCCGGTCGTAGTCGAGCAGGCCAGACTCCGGATCCACGCCGTATGGGACGACCTCGAAGAGTTTGGCGGACAGGTTGGCCCGCATGCCATGGGTCAGGTGGCCGCCGGAGGTCAACTCCATCGCGAGCATGCGCTGGTTGACGAGGCGCTGACGCAGCGCCTCCCACTGCTCCGCCGACAGGAGCCGCGTGTCCCGCACCCCCTGCTCCTCGAGGAACGGCTTCTCGACGCGCTCGGCGAGGATCGCCGAGAAGGCGACGAGGTTGGCGTCGGCGCCGCTGTGCGGCTGCACGTACGCGTGGTCCGCCCCGAACAGCTCCTGAGCCAGCGACGCCGCGGCCCCCTCGACCGTATCGACGTTCTCGCAGCCTGCGTACCAGCGCTTGCCCGTGGCGCCCTCGGCGTACTTGTCGGTCATCCACTGGCCCATTGCCAGCTGGACGGCCAGCGAGCTGTAGTTCTCGCTCGCGATCAGCTTCAGCGCGTGTCGCTGGTCCTCGAGTTCGCTGCGGATCGCGGTAGCCACCTCCGGCGCCACGCCGGCGACCACCTCGAGTGCTGCCTCAAAGGCCTTACTGGCCAACGATGCGTCACGGGTGGTGTCGGGCGACACGGAGTTCATCCTACTCAGCGCCCGGTTTGGTAGCTATCGGGAGCCGCTGCTAGCGAAGGTCTTTGACTTTGCAGGGAAGATCCCTTACCCGGTCGACGATCTCGGGATCCCCTAGGCCATGGGAAGCGCCCGCCAGTCGGGATCGATCTCATTAGGGGGTGGAGGCAAGGCGACCACGGCGTCATCGGAACGCGCTGGTGGGCCTGCGAGTGAGTCTGTCGCTGGCCACGCCTACCCCCGTAGCGCGGCTGGACTATGGGGACGGCTTGAACACAGCTCGCATCGCGCCGCCCGGAACCCCGCGCCGCGTGGCGACCTGCTCGAAGGCCACAACGACCTCGGGATCGAACTGCGAGCCAGCGCCTCGGCGTAGCTCTTCGAGCGCTCGCGAGGGACGCATCGCGACGCTGTAGGGGCGCTCTGAGACCATT
>DASUZP010000081.1:0-8570 GCA_036376775.1 Solirubrobacterales bacterium
AGGTGCGACGTCACCGGTCGAGATCTCGATCTCGTAACGCTCCCCGAACACGGTCAGGTTGATTCCGTCGGGAAGCGCCGCGCTGGGCGTCAGCAGCCCGCGGTATCCCGCCTCCCGGAGCTCGTCTGCGAGCGCCTGGGACTGTCGCCATTTCCCAATCGCGAGCTTGGGGTCCAGGCCGCAGGTGGAGAACTTCTCGAAGCTCGAGAGATCGGCAATCGCCGTCTCCTCCACCGTGAGCCGCCAAAGGTTCCTGCGAGCGGCCTTGCGGCGTTCCTCGTCGCGAATCTCCTCGCGCCTGATGAACTCTGCCCAGGCTGCGGTTGGGTCCAGGGACATGTACTGGGCGTATCCCCGACCCTCCACATGCCAGCGACCAGACTCCTGGGAGGGGGTCGCCTCTCCGGCTCCGCGATAGAGCGGTGGCCAGCGAGGGTCGACCTCTCTGTAGGCGAGCCAACGACCGTGGAGACGGTCAGGCTCAGTCAGCCAACTGGGATCGGGAGCCACGGGCCAGCTCGCGAAGTTGTTCCCACGCCTCTGGGTCCCCGGAGTCGATCAGCTGAAGAGGCGAGCGTCCCGCAAGCCGTTGCCGGGCCGTCTCGAACCAGGCGAGAATGCCGTGGGGCGTCCAGGTGCTTTGCAGGTAGCGAACGAGCTGTCCGATGAGCACGACGCGATCAGGAGCCTTCTTGATCACGGAGACCTTTCCCCCGCGCCACTGGGAGACGGTCTTCGCGCTGACGCCGAGCAGCGTTGCAAGGCGCTGGGTCTCGACATTGGGAAGCGCGTTGATCACGAACGAAGCCGCCTCCGTAGGGTCGTCAAAGCGCAGCCGGTCGAGGCGCCGTTCCATTAGATGGACGGTGTCCTTCAGGTCCCTGGCGGCCTGTCGAACCAGCCACCCGGGGTCCGATCCATCGGGATCGCTGCGGGCGGCACGCTGAAGCTGTACCGCCCGGGTGAACATCCTGACAACCCCAGGGTCCTCGACGCCTTCGGGCATGCCGTTGGCGATGTCGAGGACGTTATCCAGGATTTCCTCGATCAATCGTTCACGTTGATCAACCCAGGCCTCTTCGCCCTTGTCGCCTGCGTGCTCCGAGCCGTCCTCCACCAGCTCCCGCGGGACGATTTCATGGAGCTGCTCGTAGGTCTTGCGTTGCCAGCTCACGATGTTGTCGCCCAGGGTCGGCGCTGCAGTGCTCATCGTCCTCCTTTCAAGTCCGGCAAACGTAATCTCTATTGCAGCTTAACGGACCGGATGGCCGGTACGGGATCGCTTGCTTTCAATGCGGACCGGATGTGTTTATGCCGATGCGGGCTCGGTGCTCTCTTGCCCGACGTCCTCGCTCGCCGCATCTCTGCCGAGCGCCACGTGCGCCCTGCTGTCGCTGCCGCGGATCAGGACTAGGGTCAGCACGAATCCCAGCGCGGCGATCGCGGCGCCGCCGAGGAAAGCGGCCTGGAAGCCCTCCGTCAGCGCGCTCGGCAGGTTCGAGCCGCCTGCGGCAAGCGCGTCGTCGGTGCGCGAGGTGGCCAGGGTGGAGAGCACCGCGAGCCCGAGCGCGCCGCCGATCTGCTGCGAGGTGTTGATCAGCCCGCTGGCCAGGCCCGCCTCGCTCTCCTCGACTCCCGATACCGCGGCAATCGTCGTCGTCACGAAAGCGAAGCCGAGCCCCGCGGCGGCGAACAGCGAGGGCCCGAGGATGTCGGTGGTGAAGCCACCGCCGACGGAGACGCGGCTGAACCAGGTCAGGCCGATCACGATGAAGAGCAGGCCGGCAGCCAGCACGGGCTTGTAGCCGAAGCGGGTGACGAGCTGGGAGGCGATTGCGGCGGAGGCCATGATCACCAGCGCCAGCGGCAGGTAGGAGAGGCCGGCGTGGATCGCGCTGTAGCCGAGCACCTGCTGCATATATAGGGAGATGAAGAAGAACATCGAGAAGAGCGAGGCGCCGACCAGGAGGCCGACGACGTTGGCGCCGGTCAGCGTGCGGATGCGGAAGATCGAGAACGGCACCAGCGGCTTGGTCGCGCGCAGCTCGATCGCCACGAAGGCCGCCATCAGCAAGGCGGAGAGCGCGATCAGGCCGATCGTCTGGGTCGAGCCCCAGCCGGCGCTGGTGGCGTCGACGACCGCGTAGACGAGGATCGAGAGCGCCGCGGTGACGGTGACCGCGCCGGCGACGTCGAAGGCGCGGGTCTCGTGCTCGGCCCGACTTTCGGCGATCAGCCTGGGGGAGAGGGCGAAGGCGATCAGGCTGACCGGCACATTGACCCAGAGCACCCACTCCCAACCGAGCCCGTCGGTGAGGATGCCGCCGAGCAGGACCCCCGCGGCGCCGCCGGAACCGGCGACCGCGCCCCAGACGCCGAGCGCCTTGTTGCGCTCGGAGCCGTCGCTGAAGGTGGTGGTGACGATCGAGAGCGCCGCCGGCGAGATGATCGCCGCGCCGAGGCCCTGTGCGGCGCGCGCCGCGATCAGCTGCCCCTCGGTCGAGGCGAAGCCCGCGGCGAGCGAGGCGACAGCGACCAGCAGCAGGCCTCCCATGAATACCCGGCGCCGCCCGAGCAGGTCGGCGGTGCGGCCGCCGAGCAGGAGGAAGCCGCCGAAGGTGAGGATGTAGGCGTTGACCACCCAGGGCAGGTTCTCCTGGGAGAAGTTGAGCGCGTCGCCGATCGTCGGCAGGGCGACGTTGACGATCGAGGCGTCGAGCACGACGACGAACTGCGCCGAGCAGAGCAGGACGAGCGCCAGCCAGCGTTTCTCTCTGAAGTCTTGGGAGGTCGCCATCGACTAGTTTCTCAGTCAAGCAAATCGGACACGTCGGCTCACGGCTCGATCAGGCCACGGCGGATCGCGTAGCGGACCAGCTCGACCCGATCCCTCATCCCCAGCTTGCGCATCGCATTCGCCCGGTGGTTCTCGACGGTCTTCTCGGAGAGGTGGAGGATCGCTGCGATCTCCTTCGTCGTGTTGGCCTCGGCGACGAGCTTGACGATCTCCTCCTCGCGCGGCGTCAGCTCCTCCTCGCCGCTGGAGCCGCGCTCGAGCAGGTCCTTGATCAGCGAGCGCTGCGCCTCCGGGGTGAGGAAGGGCTCGCCGCGATCGACCGCCCGGATCGCGGCCAGCAGGTCGGTGTCTGCCTGCATCTTCAGCACGTAGCCCGAAGCCCCGGCCTTGAGCGCCTCGAAGAGGTAGCGCTCGTCGTCGTGCATCGAGAGGATCAGGACCGCGGTCTCGGGCGCCTGGGCCTTGATCTCGCGCGTCGCCTGCAGGCCGGTCAGCTTCGGCATCTTGACGTCGAGGATCGCCAGATCGGGGCGCTCGCGGACCGCCATCTCGCGCGCCTCGGCGCCGTCCGCCGCCTCGGCGACGACCTCGATGTCGGGCTGGCGTTCGAGCAGCAGCCGCAGGCCGGAGCGCACGATCCCGTGGTCGTCTGCGATCAGAACACGCACAAGGCCAGGCTAACCGGGGACCGAGAGCCGCACCGTGGTGCCGTGGCCCGGTCGCGACTCGATCGTCAGCTCGGCGCCGATCAGCAGCGCCCGCTCCCTCATCCCGCCGATGCCGAGCCCGCGCTCGGACTGCTCGAAGGCGAAGCCGCGGCCGTCGTCGGCGACGTTCAGCTCCACGCCGCGCCCCAGGCGGCGCAGGCTCACGGCGATCCGCTCCGCCTCGCTGTGGCGGGCGGCGTTGACGATCGCCTCCTGGGCAACGCGGTAGACGACCAGCTGCACGTCGTCGTCGAGGTCGGAGAAATCGCCCTCCGCGTTCAGCTCGGCGGCCATGCCGGGGCGGTCGAGACGCTCGACCTGGCCGCTGATCGCGGCGACGAGGCCGAGGTCGTCGAGTGCGGTCGGCCGCAGCTGGCGGGCGAGGGAGAGCAGCTCCTGCATCGCCTGGTTGGCCAGCGAGCGGGTCGCGGCGAGCTCCGGCTCGAGCTCGGGTGGCGCCGCCTCGCGCACCGCCTCCAGCCGCAACAGCAACCCGGTCAGCGATTGGTTGACCTCGTCGTGGAGGTCGCGCGCGACCCGCGTCCGCTCCTCCTCCTGGGCGCGCAGCGCGGCGCTGCCGGCGCGCCGCCGCTCCGCCTCCAGGCGCCGCATCATGCGCAGGAAGGCGAGCTCGATCCGCTCCACCTCCTCGGTCTCGCCGACCCCGTCGATCGAGCCCGGCAGCAGCGGTCCCGGCCGGCTCAGGTCGACCTTCTCCATTTCCTCGATCAGGCTTTCGAGCGGCGCGAAGCGGCGCCGCTGGCGCATCAGGCCAACCGCGAGGACAACGACTGCGCCTGCGAGCACGACGATCGCCGGCGTCGTCATCTCAAGCCTCTAAATCGCACGTGTCTGAGCTTATGAGGTCTATTGGAATCAAAAACTCGGACACGTCGGTGAGGACGGGTGCTGAATAGGGGTTGCCCCCTATGGCCGGATCGGCATTTCGCGGCAATACTTCAGCAGCTGGACAAATCCCGAACAGGAGCGAGATCGATGACCACGACCAAGCAGTCCACCTTCGGCGCCACCCTGCGGACGACGATCCTGCTGGCGTCCCTCTCGGGGCTGCTGGTCGTGATCGGCGCCCTGATCGGCGGTCCCTCGACCGCGGGTCTCTTCCTCGGGATCGCCCTGCTGATCAACCTCGGCTCCTACTTCTTCAGCGACAAATTGGCGTTGAAAATGAGCGGCGCCAAGCCGATCGAGGAATCCGAAGCCCCGCGGCTCTACGAGATCATGCGCGAACTGACGACGCGCGCCGGCCTGCCGATGCCGCGCCTCTACATGATCCCCCAGGACCAGCCCAACGCCTTCGCCACCGGCCGCAACCCGAAGCATTCCGCCGTCGCGGTCACCCGCGGGATCACCAAACTGCTTTCCGAGGACGAGCTGCGCGGCGTCCTCGCCCACGAGCTCACGCACGTCAGGAACCGCGACATCCTGATCCAGTCGGTCGCCTCGGCGATCGGCGCCGCGATCACCTACCTCGCCTACATGCTGATGTGGTTCGGCAATGACGACGAGTCGCCGCTCAGCCTCGTCGCTTCGCTCGCCCTCGTCCTGCTGGCGCCGATCGCCGCGACGATCATCCAGCTCGCGATCTCGCGCCAGCGCGAGTACGCGGCCGACGCCGGCGGCGCCGAAATCTGCGGCAACCCAGAGTCCCTGGCCAGCGCCCTGCTGCGCCTCGAGCAAGGAGCGACGGACATGCCGATGCAGGTCAACCAGGCGGCCGAGCCGCTCTACATCGTCAAGCCCTTCTCCAGCAAGGGCATCGCCGGCCTCTTCTCCACCCACCCACCGATCGAAGAGCGGGTGAAAAGGCTGCGCCAGATGCGCCCGAGCCTCGGCTGATCGCCGTCGGGCGGCGTACAATCGGGATATGGCTACCGCGCCCAGAAAGCGCCCTCTGATGGCTGTCGGAAACGAGGCCGAGTGGGCGAAGATCAACGAGGAAGAGGAGCGACAGGAAGCAGAGTTTGCTGCCTCGCTTTCTCTCGCTCAGAGAGTGGCATACGGACAGAAGCTCTCTCGGCAGGGGGTCTCACTGCTCGTCGCATCCGTAAAGGCAGGCCATGCCCCCAGACGAGCTCTCTGGTCCTGATCTCGATGGAGTTGTCGCCGACGCCAATGCGGTAGGGCTCTCGTATGTGGTGATCGGCGGCTTCAGCGTGATTGCGCATGGCTATCTGCGGGCGACCAAGGACTCTGATCTTCTTGTCGCCGACGGACCTGCCGCTGACGAAGAGATCCTTCGCTTCCTCGAGCGCATCGAGGCTACCCGGCTGCACGACGGCAAGGTTCTGGATGCCGACGAGATTGCTGGTGCGCACCATCTTCGCGTGAACAGTCGGCACGGCATCATCGATGTCATGCGAGGAGGACTGCCGCCGCTTGACTACAAGACGGTTGCCGAGGGTGCGGTTGAGGTGGACGTTGGAGACGAAAAGGCACCCTTTGCCTCGTTGCGTAGCTTGGTTGGCTTTAAGCGCCTTGCCGGTCGCGGCCAAGATCGCATCGATCTCGAAGCATTGGAGCGCTTGCACGGCGAGCTTCCAATTGATCCCATACCCGGTCTCGACGATCAAGATTGATACAGGCGTAGCTCACGCCGCCCTGTTGCCCGGGGCGTATTTAAGTACTAGACTGTACGCTTAACGGATAACCCCGTATTCCGATATGGCAAGGGCCAGCGCCAGCTCCAGATCTGCCGCGCCGCGCCGCCTTCCGCGCGGTCGTCACGCGCTCGCCCCGGACGAGGTGCTGCGCGACCAGCGTGAGCGTTTACTTGCCGCCGTTCCCGCCGTCGTAGCCGCGCGCGGCTACGAAGCGATGTCGGTCGCCGACGTCGTCAAGGCCGCCGCCGTCTCGCGCAACGCCTTCTACAAGAACTTCGCCGACAAGCAGGCCTGCTTCGCGACCGCCCACGAGGCCGGCCACGAGTGGCTCTTCGATGTTCTCGCGCAGCCCTGCGATGCCGGCGCCACGATCGCAGCGCGCGTCGAGCGCTCGCTGACTGCGGGCCTCGACGCCCTGGCGTCCGAACCCGACATGGCGCGCCTTCTCTTCGTCGAGGCGCCCTCGGCGGGGGAGGGGATCGCGCTCCGCTACCACGAGTGGCTGCAGCGCTACGGAACTCTCTTGCGCTCCGCCGCCCCCGATCTACCGCCTCAGTCGATCCCTGCACCTGAGGTCGAGGGTGTGATCGTCGGCGGGATCGCTTCGCGCGTCGCCAGCGAGCTGCTCAACGGCAGGGCGGCAAAGCTGCCAGACCTCACGGGGGCCCTGGTCGAGTATGTGCTTGCGTTTTACCGCCTCGGCGAGCCCCGCCCCAAGGATAAAGAGGGCGAGCTCGTCGCTCTCAAGCGCGAGCAGCAGCGGGCACAAGAGCCCGTCGAGACGCAGCGCAAACGCGCCGGCGCCTAATCGCTGGAAAGCCCTGCGGGTCGGCTCGAGGGCCGGCTATCCAGGAACTCGTAAGGTTTAGCGGCTAAAGATCCGCACAGAAGTCCCTGCAAATACGCATTTCCATTAAAAATACCATGTGCGTATCTTGACAACATCGAACCAGCGTGTTTACATTCGCTGACGTCTTCAAACGGGAACGAAGACGGTATAGCCAACGTAGTACCCAAATCAGGGAATCAGGGAAAACCGAGCACCGGGAGGGCCGCCAAGGGAAGCGGCCGGCAGAGGGGCTCAAGGGACAAGGAGAAGAGATCTAGATGCTCTCGCCACTACGCAACCGCTTCGGCATCCCGGGCGCGATCTCGGTGATCGCCCTCGTCTTCGCGATGTTCGGCGGCGCCTACGCAGCTTCCAATAACTCCGGCGGCGGCAAGGCCACCGCTTCGGCCAAGGCCAAGAAGGGCCCGAGGGGCCCCAAAGGCGCGACCGGCCCAGCAGGCCCAGCAGGTCCGGCAGGTCCGGCAGGCGCCAAGGGCGACACCGGCGCGGCGGGAGCAAACGGCAAAGACGGCGCCCAGGGACCCGAAGGCAAACAGGGCCCGGAAGGAAAAGCGGGCAAAAACGGGACCAACGGCAAAGACGGGACCAACGGGACCAACGGCACCAACGGAACCAACGGCTCGCCTTGGACTGCGGGCGGCACCCTGCCCGCCGGCGCCACCGAGACCGGCACCTACACGGTTACCGGCAACGCCGGGGGGGAAAACGGAGAAGCGCTCGGGGAAGGCTCGATGGCCGACGGGGCCAAAGCCCTTCTTTCCGCCTCCTTCTTCATCCCGGTCGTCCCCGCGCCCAGCTTCGTCTTCGTCCCCGGCGTGGAAAGCGGCTTCGGCAGTAATGCCGGCGCCGGCTGCCCGGGAGTCACCGCCGCAAAAGTCCCCCAAGCCGACTCGGGCAAGTTCTGCGTCTACGGCATCGGATTCGGCTTTGGAAGTCTCTTCCCGTCGGCGACCGTAAGCGCGAGAACCCCGGCTGAAGGGATCGACACCGAAGGCCTGACGCCTGCGGGCGCCCTGCTCGAGCTCACCTGCAGCGCCCCTGATCCCGAATCGCCCGCCTGCTTCGGCAAGGGGCTCTGGGCCGTAACCGGCTGAGAGATCCGCGAAAGCGATCGGACCCGGGTCCAGTCCTCGACCGGCAAGACACACCACACGCACCGAAAGCAAAAGGAGAACAGGTGAGCAGAGCAGGCCAAAACGCGAAGTCCGCTTCCACGTCGAGGAGAGGCTTGCTCCTGCTCGCCGCTCTCACCCTCGCCGCGCTCGCGATCGCGCCTTCGGGCGCCGCCGCGGCCGCCCCGGAACCGTTTTGGACCCGCTGCGTCGCCGAGACCGAAGCCGACGTCTCCTGCAGCATTCCGCGCGGCATCGCCACCGCCCCTGCCACGGCGGGAGTCGGCGTCGCCGGCAACGTCTACGTCGGCGATTCGCTCAAGAGCCGCATCGCCGAGTTCAGCGCCTGGGGCGCCCTGCTCAGGGTCTGGGGCTGGGACGTGGTGGCCTCGGGCCCCGGCGACAGCGGCGTCGGCTTTGAGATCTGCGTGCCGGCTGACGGCGATGTCTGTAAAGGAGGGACTCAAGGCAGCGGCGCCGGCC